>JAEULB010000192.1 GCA_016792585.1 Rhodospirillaceae bacterium | reverse complement strand
TCGCCGCCAGCCGCGGTCACTGGCCGATGGTCGAGTGGCTGCTGCGCTTCGGCATGGAGAACTCGGTCGAGACGCACGCGGTCGGCATCGAGGTGCCGAAGCTTGACGATCCCGACCTGGTGCGGCTAGGCGCGGCGCATTTCCTGAGCGGCTGCGCCTCATGCCATGGCGGGCCGGGTGCGCCACCGGGCACAGTCGCCCAGCACATGCTGCCGCCGCCGCCGGACCTCAGAGGCCGGATCGGCCGATGGAGCGATCCGGAGCTGTTCTGGATCGTGAAGCACGGCATCAAATACACCGGCATGCCCTCCTGGCCGGCGCAGGAACGCGACGACGAGGTGTGGGCGGCCGTCGCTTTCCTCCGCGTGTTGCCGGGGCTCGATGCGGCGAGGTACCGCACGCTTGCCTGGGGCGATGTATCCGACGAGCCCAAAGACGGCGCGGACGTCGCGCTGGCGGGCGGCGGCGCCGGCGCCATTGTCGCCTGCGCGCGCTGCCATGGCGCCGAAGGTCAATCGCCGGAGAGCCGGCTGGTGCCGCGCCTGCACGGGCAGCCGGCCGAGATGCTGCTCCAGGCGCTCCGCGACTTCGCCGTCGGCGAACGATCCAGCGGCGTCATGCAGCCGGTCGCCTCGGCGCTGACCGATCGTGCGGCGATCGAGGTCGCGCGCTACTACGCCGGACTCCCGCCGCTGCCGAGCCGAGGTGTGCCGGTCGAGGCCGGACGCGTCCTGGAGACGGAAGGCGATGCGACCGCCGAGATCCCGGCGTGCCGGTCCTGCCATGACCGGAAAGCCTTGCCGATCTATCCGCGGCTCGCCGGGCAAAGCGCGCGCTACCTCGAGAACCGCCTGCGGGTCATGCGCAGCGCCACGCGGGAGCGGACGGCGACCCAGCAGATCATGATGCCGATCGCGCGACGCCTGACCGATCGCCAGATCGCCGAGCTCTCGGCCCATTTCGCGAGCCTGCAGCCGTGAGCCCGCAATCGGTGCTGTCGCCGATGGGCCCGGATGCCGCCCGGATCGCCGAGACCGCGGCGATCCTCGCCGTCG
The DNA here is from genome assembly GCA_016792585.1 of Rhodospirillaceae bacterium. Taxonomy (GTDB): domain Bacteria; phylum Pseudomonadota; class Alphaproteobacteria; order SHVZ01; family SHVZ01; genus SHVZ01. The sequence continues at coordinate 5,562 of JAEULB010000192.1, read as the reverse complement.
GCGCCGCGATCGTCATGACCATCGTGGTCGCCGTGCTCTGGCTGGCGATGCGCGGCTCGCCCGCGGTGCGCCGCCGTCTCCAAGCAGACCGGTTCGTGGCGATTGCCGGAGTTGCCTTTCCGGTCGTGACCCTGACGGCATTGCTCGCCTACGGACTCTGGACGATGCAAGCCGTCATCTCGCCGGCCGATGCCTCGAGCGCGATGCGGATCGAGGTGGTCGGCGAGCAGTGGTGGTGGCGTGTCACCTATCGCGACGCGAGAGGACGCAGCGTCGCCAGCGCCAACGAGATCCGCATCCCGGTCGGGCGCGACGTGCTCTTCGAGCTGAGCTCGGCCGATGTCATTCACAGCTTCTGGGTGCCCAACCTCGGCGGCAAGGTCGATATGATCCCTGGCCGCACCACGACGCTGCGTTTCAGGTCGGATCGCCCCGGCGCCTATCGTGGCCAGTGCGCCGAGTACTGCGGCGGCGCCCACGCGTTGATGGCGTTGGAGATCGTGACTCTTCCGGAAGAAGAGTTCGACGCCTGGCTGGCCGCCGAGGCGATGGGCGCGGCCCTGCCGGCGACCGAGGTCGAGCGGAAGGGTGGGCAGCTCTTCCTCGCCGGCGGCTGCGGCGCATGCCACGCGATCCGCGGCACGCCTGCGACCTCGTCGGTGGGGCCGGATCTCACCCATGTCGGCGGCCGCCGCTTCATCGCCGCCGCGACCTTGCCGACGACCCGGGAGAACTTCGCCCGCTTCATCGTCGACGGCCAGCACCTGAAGCCCGGCAACGGCATGCCGCCATTCCGGATCTTCGCGCCCGAAGAGGTCGATGCGATCGCCGCATACCTGGCGAGCCTGAAATGACCGTTGCCGCGACGCCCACCGGCGAGTACCCGCACCCCCTGCCGCGACCGCCCGACGAGCTCGACCGGCTCAAGGCGGCGTGGGCGTTGCCGAAGGGCTGGCGCATCGTCAGCGCCGTCAACAATACAGTCATCGGCTACCTCTACATCGCGACCGCCTTCGGCTTCTTCGTGCTCGCCGGCATCCTGGCGCTCCTGATGCGCACCCAGCTCGCGGTGCCGGACAACACCTTCATCAGCCAGGAGACCTACAACCAGCTCTTCACCATGCATGGCACGGTGATGATGTTCCTGTTCGCGGTGCCGGCGGTCGAGGCGATGGGGGTGCTGCTGCTGCCGCAGATGCTGGGTGCGCGCGACCTGCCGTTTCCGCGCCTCGGCGCCTTCGCCTTCTGGGTCTATCTGGTGGGCGGGCTGGTGTTCTTCTGCACGCTGTTCGTCGGCATGGCGCCCAGGGACGGCTGGTTCATGTATCCGCCGCTGTCGAGCGAGCGCTTCTCGCCCGGGGTCGGCGCCGACTTCTGGCTGCTCGGCATCGGCTTCATCGAGATATCGGCGATCGCCGGTGCGATCGAGATCATCGTCGGCGTGATGCGGACGCGCGCACCCGGCATGACGCTCGCCCGGATGCCGATCTTTGCCTGGACCATGCTGATCCTCGCCGGGATGATCGTCTTCGCCTTCCCTGCGGTGATCCTCGCGACCATCCTGCTCGAGCTCGAACGCGCCTTCGGCTGGCCGTTCTTCATCGCCGAGCGCGGCGGCGACCCGCTGCTCTGGCAGCATCTCTTCTGGTTCTTCGGTCACCCGGAGGTCTACATCATCTTCCTGCCGGCGGCCGGCATGGTGTCGATGATCGTGCCGACGATGGCCGGGACCTCGCTCGTCGGCCATCGGCTGATCGTGGTGGCGCTGATCGCGACCGGCTTCTTCAGCTTCGGTCTCTGGGTCCATCACATGTTCACGACCGGGATCCCGGCCAGGTCGCTCGGATTCTTCTCGGCCGCAAGCATGGCGGTGTCTGTGCCGAGCGGCATCCAGGTCTTCGCCTGGATCGCCACGATCGCCGCCGGCCGGCTCAGGCTCACTGCCGCGTCCCTGTTCGTGCTCGGGTTCCTGACCGTCTTCACGCTCGGCGGCTTGACCGGCGTGATGCTGGCGATGGTGCCGTTCGACTGGCAGGCGCACGACACCTATTTCGTCGTGGCGCATTTCCATTACGTGCTGGTCGGCGGGATGGTCTTCCCCCTGCTGGCCGCCTTCTACTACTGGGCGCCGGCCTTCAGCGAGAAACCCTTGTCTGAGCGCCTCGGCAAGTGGGCTTTCGGGCTGATCTTCACCGGGTTCAACGTCGCCTTCTTTCCGATGCACGTCACCGGCCTGATCGGCATGCCGCGCCGCGTCTACACCTATCCTGCCGGCCTCGGCTGGGACTGGCTCAACCTCGTCTCGACGGTCGGTGCCTTCATGGTCGCGGCCGCAATCCTCGTCATCCTGGTCGACTTCGTGCGGAACCTGCGTCCGACGCTGACCGACGCCGCCGGCAATATCTGGAAGGCGGGCACGCTGGAGTGGATGGAAAATCATACCTATGGCGCGCGCAGCGTTCCGTACGTCGACAGCTTGGAACCGCTCTGGGCGCATCCGACCATGGTGGACGACGTGCACCAGGGCCGCTACTACCTGCCGGGAACGAACACCGGCGGGCGAGAGGCCATCGTCACCTCAGCCGTCGAGGCCGAGCCGCAATACCTGATGCGCCTGCCGGGTCCCGGCTGGGCGCATGTGCTGGCGGCGTTCTTCACCGCGGCGTTCTTCCTGCTGCTGACGGTCAAGGCGGTGACGATTGCGCTGGCCTGCGGGGCGCTCGCGGTCGCGATGATCGTCGCCTGGATGTGGAACAGCGATCCGGCCTCGGTCGGGCGCGCGGACATCGGCGGCGGCATCGCGCTGCCGACCTATGTGTCCGGCCCGGTGCATCCGGCATGGTGGGCGATGTGCGTCCTGATCGCCGTCGCCGGCGCGCTCTACCTCTCCTACGTCTTTGGTTATCTCTACCTTTGGACCGTGGCGCCGCAGACTTGGCCGGCCGCGTCGGCACTTCCGGCGGCATCCTGGATCATCCTCGCCGCCGCTCTGCTGGTCGCCAGCGGTGTCGCCTTGTCGGCAGCGCAACGCATTCTCGGCCGCTCACGCCCGGCTTTCGCGATCCTCGTCGCGATAGGGGTGGCGAGCCTGGCCGCGGCCCTTATCGTGGACGTCCTGAGCCAATGGCGGTCCGGGCTGAGGCCGGAGGCAAGCGGACACGGTGCGATGGTCTATGCGGGTGCCGTGCTCCAGGCACAGGTCTCGGCCGCCGTCGCGGTGATGGCTGCTTTCGCACTGATGCGGCTCGCGCGGGGCCTCCTCGACGCCGAGCGCCGCGTCGTCTTCGACAATCTGCGGCTGATGTGGATCTACGCGGTCGGCCAGGGTCTTTTCAGCCTGCTGCTGACTCACGGGTTCCCGAGGGCGGTCGGCTGATGTGGCTCGCGGGACCGATCGTTTGGGCGCTCCACCTTGCCGTCGTGTACGGAGCCGAGTCGTTCGCCTGCAGTCGCGGAAGTGCGGCTGCCCATTCGGTGCTCGGCGCGATGGCCACTCTCGTCGCCCTCGTCATGCTGGCCATCCTGGTGGTGCAGGCGAGCGGCCGGCGCCGGGTGGCGAATGGCGCGACGTTCATGGACCGGGTCGCTGTCTGGCTCGGCGTCGCTGGCATGGCCGGCGTGATCGCGTCGTATCTGCCGGTCCTGATGATCCCCGCCTGCCTGTCGCCCGCTTAGGCGTTTCGCTGTCGCCTGGAATCTGTCGCCCCCAGGCCGGGTCCGTGCACATTGCCGCCGTTGCGGCAGCGGAGGCGGAGATGCGGCTGGCGGTCATTCACATCGGGCAGGAAACCAACGACTTCAACCCGGTTCCCACCACGATGCGGGACTACGAGTCGTTCGGCCTCTACGAAGGCGCCGACGTCTTCGACAGGATGGGCAATACCGGCCAGATCGGAGGGTATCTGGCTGCGGTCGAGGCGGCCCAGCGCCAGATCCAATCGGTGCCGATCATCCGCGCCTGGGCCACCGCCGGCGGACGCATCACGGTCGAGTGCCGGCGCTTTTTCGAGGAGAAGATCAAGGCGGGGCTGAAGGCCGCGGGCAAGATCGACGGGCTAGCGCTCCAGGTCCACGGCGCCTGCGCCGCCGAGGACCAGGACGACGTCGAGGGCGCGCAGATCGCGCTCTGCCGGAAGATCCTGGGTCCCGACATCCCGATCGTCGTTTCGCTCGATCACCACGCCAACATCACCAGGCAGATGGTCGAGAACGCGACCGCGATCGTCGCGCACCGGACCCAGCCGCACGATCCTTTCGATACGGGCAGGATCGGCGCCGAGATCCTGATCAAGACCGTCGCCGGCGAGGTCAGGCCGGTGATGGCCTGGCGGAAGCTGCCTCTGCTCTCGCACCAGGAACAGTTCCTCACCTCCAAGGGGCCGATGAAGGTCTGGTTCGACCGGGCCCGGTCGATGGAGGCCGAAGACAGGCGCATCCTGCACGTCGCCAACTGCCCGATGCAGCCGTGGCTCGACGTGGCCGAGGGCGGCTGGGCCGCGATCGTGGTTGCCGACGGCGACAAGGGGGTTGCCGAGGCCCGCGCCGACGAGATCGCCGATCTCGCCTGGTCGATGCGGGCCGAGTTCCAGAAGAAGGATGCGGTGTCGATCGACGAGGCGGTCAGGATGGCCGACCGGGCGCCCAAGGGCATCGTCTGCCTGAGCGATACCGGCGATACGGTGTTCGGGGGCTCGTCGGGCGACTCGAACCTGATCCTCGAGTCGATCCTGCGCCAGAAGATCCAGAGCACGGCGCTGATCCCGATGATCGAGCCGGTTACGGTCGCGAGGCTGGTCGAGGCCGGCGCCGGCGCCACCGTGACGCTGCCGATCGGCGGCCACTACGCCACCGCCTTCTTCAAGCCGCTGGAGGTGACCGGCACCGTGCGGCGGATCGCCGACGGTCGCGTGCAGATGTCCGAGCATCGTTCGCCCAGCATCGACATGGGACGCACGGTCATCTTCGAGGTCGGCCCGGTCACCCTGATGATCAGCGAGCTTCGCGGAGTCGCCGGCAACGTGCCCGAGGTGTATCGCGCCTTCGGCGTCGAGCCGGTCGGCTACAAGATGGCGGTGCTGAAGACTGCGTCCAACTTCCAGTATTTCGCCCCGATCACCTCCCAGCTGATCCGGGTCGACACCACCGGTCCGGGCCAGTCGGACGTGGCCGGCCTGCCTTGGAAACGGGTGCCGCGGCCGATCTATCCGCTGGAGGAAGTCGCCTCCTGGCGCTAGCCCGTCAGGCGAAACCTGCATTTCGGGATTCCTGCGGCAGTGTTTGACAGCCGGGAAGGCCCTTTGCCACTGTCTCGGGATGCTCAGGAGGGTCCTGGGAGGGCCCGCCGGGTGGGCTTTATCGTTATCGAGTAGGGGAGGTATCCGTCAGATGAAGATCAGTTTATCGCGCGCTTTCGGGCTCGTGAGGGCGCTGCTGCTGGCAGTCGCCGCCCTCTCGATCGCCGCGACCGGCGCGTCGGCCCAGGAACTCAAGGGCGGCCGTCTCCGCGTCGCCATCCTCGCCGATATCCACAACTTCGATCCGATGCAGTTCTCCGGGATCAAC
>JAEULB010000186.1 GCA_016792585.1 Rhodospirillaceae bacterium | reverse complement strand
CCTGATCTCGACCTGGGTCTTGGCGATCTCCAGCGTGTCCAGCCGCTCGGCCAGCGCCTGGCGGAAGTCGCGCTCGATCACCAGCGCTATGGCGGCGGCGGACGCGACCAGCACCAGCGCGAAGGCGCCGACGACGATCCGCGTTGGCTCGGCCGTGATCCAGGTACGCAACCCCATGGCGATAGTTTACGGGATTACGGGGATCAAGGGTATTTTCGTAAAGTTGCGTGGAATGCCGCTAAAGTGCGGTGGTTACATGGTTAACATCTTTTCCGAATTAGGATTTTCGGACGCTCGCTGGGTGCGGCTCGCTACGCCAAGGCTGTCGCGCGCAAGGGCGCGCTTGCGCCTTAGCGAGGCGTTTACGCCACCAAGCGAGCGTTGTGAGTTCCGAGCAAAGCGAGGCCCTCACCCCGGCGCAGTACCCCTGAGCACCGCGTCTATCCGCGACTTCAGGTGATTCAACGACACCGGCTTCACCAGGTAGCCGTTGGCGTGATGCTCCTTGGCGAACAGCACGGTGTCCTTGCTGGAGTCGCTGGTCAGCATGATGACCGGCGTCGCAGCGATCGTCCGCGTCGGATGGTTGCGCAGGAACTTCAGGTAGGCGCGGCCGTCGACGGGCTCCATGTGCACGTCGCACAGCACGACGGTCGGGCAGGTCCGTATCGTCTCCTCGAGCCCGGCCTTGCCGTCGCCGGCTTCGAAGACGGCGCGGATGCCGAGCTGGATCAGCATGTTCTTGATCAGCTTGCGCACGCTTGCCATGTCCTCGACTACGAGGACGCTGACGTTTTCGTACGGATGCGGATCGGCCATGCGCGCCTACCTGCGGCTCAGCTTCTTGATGTCGGGGATCGGCCGCGCCATCACCGGATCGCGCTGGAACAACTGCTCGAGGGCATGCGCGCATTCCAGCGTGAAGCGGTCGGTGCGATGCGGGCCGGTGACCATGAGGCCGAACGGCGTGCCGGTCGGCTCCTTGCCGCAGGGAATGGACGTCGACGGATGGCCGGTCAGCGTCATCGCGTAGGTCAGCGCGAGCCAGTGGAAATATGTGCGCGTCGGCTTGCCGTCGACCTTGTCGGCGTAGAGCTGCGTCCACGGGAAGGGCGGCACCGAGACCGTCGGCGACAGGATCAGGTCGAAGTCCTTATGGAATTCCTGCACGCGGCGGAAGATGCGGGTCTGCTCGGCATGCGCCCAGGCGACGTCGGCGGCCGAGTAGCGCAGACCTTCCTCGTAGTTGGCGATCAGGTTGGGGCCGAGCTGATGGCGGCGCTTCTCGTAGTGCTCCTTGAATCCCGCGAGGAAGCTGACGGCGCGCAGCACCTCGAAGGCGCGGTCGGCCTCGCCCATGTCGGGGGTCGCCCACTCGCATCTGGCGAACGAGGAGCGGAAGCGCTTCACCCGATCCCGGAAGGTCTTCCGGATCCGCGAGTCCACCGGACAGAAGCCGAAATCTTCGGTGACCGCGACGCGAAGCTGCGAGAGGTCGACGGGCTTGAGCTCGGCGAAGTGGGAATCGTTCGGCGTCGAGAACGGATCCATGCTGTCGTAGACCGCGATCGCCGACAGCATCAGCGAGGCATCCGCGGTGGTGCGGCCCATCGGCCCCAGCACCGAGAGCGGCGTCCAGCCGAGGCCGCGGCGCTCCGACGGCACCAGGCCGGGCGATCCCCGCACGCCGACCACGCCGCAGAACGCCGCCGGAATACGCAAGGAGCCGCCGGTGTCGGAGCCGGTGCAGAGCGGCAGCATCGAGGTCGCAAGCGCCACCGCCGAGCCGCCCGAGGAACCGCCGCAGATCCGCTTCGGATCGAACGGGTTGCCGGTCGGGCCGAAGACCGGGTTGTTGGTGTTGGCGCCGGCGCCGAACTCAGGCACGTTGGTCTTGCCGACGACGATCGCGCCCGCCCTGCGGCAGGAGGCGACCATGATCCCGTCCTGCTTCGGATAGTTCTTGGCGAAGATCGGCGAGCCCGACGTGGTCGGCATGCCCTCAGCGTCGTCGAGGTCCTTCACGCCCAAGGGGATGCCGTGCAGCGGGCCCAGATAGTCGCCGCTCATCACCATCCGCTCGGCCGCCTTCGCCTCCTTCTCCGCCCTCGGCCAGACGGTCGAGGTCACCGCATTGAGGGTCGGGTTCACCGCCCGGATGCGCTTCTTGCAGCTCTTCAGAAGCTCGACCGGCGAGATCTCCTTCGCCCCGATCAGGCGGCGCAGCTCGACAGCGGAGAGATCGCAAAGCTCGGTCATGGGGGACTCGGTGATGGGGTAACGAGGTAAGTGACTGTCGCTTGGGCGACCTTGCGTTGGCAAGCGCCGGTTCAAATCTGCGAATGCACGTCCAGGGTCGCGGCAAGGGTCCGGAACGCGTCGGCGGCGGTGATGATGGGATCCGCCTGCCCACGGATCACCTGGGCGAAATGCGCGATCTGGCGGTCGAGGGGGTCGGCGCCCTCGATCTCGATCCGGGAGGCCGAGAGCGGCACGGTCCAGCTCCGCTCGCCCGCATAGGACCAGCGCCGGAGGCTCGGCACCGCGAGCGAGCCATGGGTGCCGGCGATCAGGTAGCAGTCCTCGTCCGTCTTCGGGAAGGCGGCGTTCTCGCCGGACGTGTGCTCCCAGCTCCAGGGTGCCGCGGCCGAATCCGAGAGCGTGATGGTGCCGAGCGCGCCCGAGGCGAAGCGGAGGATCGCGACCGCGGTGTCCTCGACCGGGAATCCGCGGAGCGCGCGGGAGCCCATCGCCTTGATCTCCGCGATCTCGCCCAGCATGAAGCGGAGATCGTCGACGATGTGGATCAGGTTGATCAGCACCGGCCCGCCGCCGGGCTCGCGCCGCCACGCCGTGCCGAAATAGGGATCGGGCTTGAGGAAGGTGGTGAGCGCCGAGGCGGTCGCGATCCGCCCGAGCTCGCCGTTCCTCACCGCCGCGCGGGCCGCCTGCATGATCGGGTTGTGGCGATGGTGATGTCCGACGAGCACCGGCACGCGGCGGCGCTCGGAGGCCTCGACGATCCTCTCGGCATTCGGAAGGGTCTCGGCCAGCGGCTTCTCGACCAGCACCGGCAGCCCGCGCTCGATGCAGGCGAGCGCCTGCGGCATGTGCATGACGTTGGGCGTGGCGACGATCACGCCGTCCAGCTTCTCCTTGTCCAGCATCGCCGCGAGATCGTCATGGACCGGAACCCCGTGCTCGGCTGCGAGCGCGCGCGCCGCCGGTTGGGGATCGGCGATCGCTGCCAGCCTGGCGCCATCGGCGCGCTGGAGCCTCAGGACATGCGCGCGGCCGATCAGGCCCGCGCCGGCGACGCCGATGGAGACGGTGCTCATCCGAGCGACTGTCGCGCGAGGGCTGAGGGGTTGGCAAGCGAGAGGCGATGGAGGAGCATCGCGCCTTCGTGGCGAAGCGCACCTCGTGTCCCCTCTCTCGTGCGAAGCGCGGGGGAAGGGGTAAGAGGCGCCGGGAAGGGGACTGCATGCACCGCGAGCCGCTGATCATGGTCTGCACCTGCGAGATGTCCGGGCGGGTGCGCGGCAAGGGGTTTCCGGCGCGCGATGTCGCCGCCCGCATGGCGGCCGGCGTCGGCTGGGTTCCGACCAACGCGATGATCAACGCGTTCTCGAAGATCCCGGCGACGCCCTTCGGCACCGGTGGCGACCTGATCCTGGTGCCGGACCCGAAGACCGAGGTGAAGGTCGATTTCGGCGACGGCTCGGCGAACGAGCACTTCTTCCTAGGGGACATAAGGCAGCTCGACGGCACGCCGTGGGAATGCTGCCCCCGCGACTTCGCCCGCCGCGCGCTGGCGGCGTTGAAGGAAACGGCCGGCGTCGAGCTCTACTCCGCCTTCGAGCACGAGCTCGTCTATACCGGCGTCGGCTCGATGCCCGGCGAGCCCTATTCGCTCGACGCCTACCGCCGGCAGGGAAGCTTCGGCGAGCACTTCATGGCGGCCCTCAAGGCGGCCGGCGCCGAGCCCGAGACCTTCCTTCCCGAATACGGCGCCCGCCAATACGAGTTCACCGTCAGGCCCGCGCTCGGGCTCGCCTCCGCCGACCGTGCCGTCGTCGCCCGCGAGATGGCGCGCGCCACCGCGCATCGCATGGGTCATCGCGCGATCTTCTCGCCGATCCTCGATCCCAACGGCGTCGGCAACGGCGTGCATGTCCATTTCAGCTTCCGCGATGAGCACGGGGGATCGGCAACGCACGATCCATCCGATGCCTTCGGGCTCTCGAAGATCGCGCGCCACTTCGCCGCCGGCGTGCTGCATCACATGCCGGCGCTCTGCGCGATCACCGCGCCGTCGGCGGTCTCCTATATCAGGCTCAGGCCCAACCGCTGGGCGCCGACGATTGCCGACATGAAGCAGCAGGACCGGGGGGCCGCTATCCGCATCTGCCCGGTGATCCCGGGGCCGGACGTCGCGCGCCAGTTCAACCTCGAATTCCGCGTCGCCGATTCCGCCGCCAGCCCCTGGCTCGCGCTCGGCGCGCTGGTGTGGGCCGGCGTCGACGGCTTGAAGCGGAAGCTGGATCTGGGATCCGAAGGCCCGCCGCTTCCGGCGACGATGGCGGCGGCGCTCGACGCGCTCGACGCCTCGGCCGAAGCGAAGCAATGGATGGGCCCCGTGTTCCACAACGCCTACCTGATCCACAAGCGCGGCGAGCTCGCCGGCCTCGAAGGCCTGGACGAGAAGGCGCAATGCGACCTCTATGCGGAGACCTACTGATGAGCTTCCCCACCTCACGCGAGATCGCCGTCGAGCCCAAGGCGACGACGCTGCTCTACATCGACGTGCAGAACTACTGCGCCAAGCGCGATGGCAGCGAGTTCGCCCACCACACGCCGGAGGTTTTCCAGGAGAAGCTCGGATACTTCTTCGAGGAGATGGAGAGCCGCGTGATCCCCAACATGCAGCGCCTCCAGGCTGGCTGCCGCAAGGCCGGGATCGAGGTGATGTACACAGTGATCCAGAACCTGACCCGGGACGGCCGCGACCGATCGCTCGACTACAAGATCACCGGCTTCAGCGTGCCGCCAGGCTCGCGCGACGCCAAGGTGATCGACGAGATCAAGCCCGGCGACGACGAGATCGTGCTGCCGAAGACTTCCAGCAACGTCTTCCACTCGACCAACATCGACTACGTGCTGCGAAACCTTGGGACCAAGTACGTGGTGATCTCCGGCATCGTCACCGACCAGTGCATCGACGGCGCCGTGCGCAGCGCCTGCGACCTGGGCTATCTGGTGACGCTGATCACCGATGCCTGCGCCACCTACACGAAGGAACGCCACGACTTCACGCTGCGCGCGATCAAGGGCTACTGCCGGCAGCGGACGACGGCGGAATTCCTGAAGGAGATCGGGGTGGGGTGATACCAAAGAAGAGGCTATACGTCCGCGCATGAGCGAAGCGATTGACAACAGGGTCACCGTCCTGGTCCTGCAGCACCCGCAGGAGCAGGACCACGCGCTCGGCACGGCCGGTCTGCTTGTCAGGACGCTATCCGATGCGCGGATGGTCGTCGGCCTCTCGTGGCGCAACCTGGCGCATGCGGTCGGCGTGTCGTCGGCCGAGCCAAAGGATTGGGGCGTGCTCTACCTGGGATCGGTCCATGCCACGGGCAAAGGCCCGCTGGTCGCCGTCGATCGCAAGGGCGTGGCCCTTGCCGACCAGAAGGCCGGGCTGACTGGCCTCAAGGGCCTGATCGTCCTCGACGGCAGCTGGGCGCAGGCCAAGACGCTGTGGTGGCGCAACGCCTGGCTCAGCCGGCTCAGGCGCTTCGTCATCGTGCCGGACGCCCCGTCCCTCTACGGCAGCCTGCGCAAGGAAGCGCGGCCCGATGCGGTCTCGACCCTGGAGGCCGCGGCCCTGGCGCTGTCTGTGCTGGAGACCGATGAGACGGTGCGCGAGCGTCTGCTGGCGCCGTTCCGCGAAATGCTGGCCAGGGCCCGCGAAACCCGCGTGCCCCCCGCCAAGATCGATTGGCGCAAACGCCGCCCACGCTCGAAATCGGCGCGTCCGAGATCGGCTGGCTGATCGGGCTCTCCTCGCGCTGCAGGTGGCGGAGACTTATGAGGCAGAGGCAACGCGGGAAGACACGGAGGCGGGAATTAGGCGACGCTTGCGCCAAATCCGGTTGGCGAATGCCCAAATCTCACACCGGCACTGGATTCCTTATCGCCGCGAGCGGTTTGCGTTGGTGCCAGTAAGGGTAGGCGATCGGTCGTTCGCTGACCTCGTCGAGGCGCTTCACCTGCTCAGGGCTGAGCGTGAAGTCGGCGGCGCCGAGGTTGTCCTTCAGCTGCGCCTCGTTGCGGGCGCCGATCACCACCGATGAGATCGTCGGGCGGCGCAGCACCCAGTTGAGCGCCGCCTGCGAGACGCTGCGGCCGGTCTCGCGTGCGATGTCCTGTAGCACGTCGACGATTTGATAGAACTGCTCGTCCGGGATCTGCGGGCCGTTGGCGCCCTGCACCGCTGAGATTTCCGGCGGCCATCTCAACGCGGCGACGGATGAGGACATCGAGACCATTCGCCGCGCGATCCGCGATCACCTGGTGGTGCGCTTGCGCGGCTACCAGATGGACGACGTGCAGTTCACGCGCTTCGGCGAGCTGCACACCTCGCCCGACTACGTGAAGGACCGGAAGGTCTATGTGGCAGAGTCGCCGCTGATGAGCGTCGTCTCCAACATCGTCGAGAACGGCGTCGCCGTCGGCCATCACGGCGATGGCGAGCTCGACTGGCACACCGACCTCTCGTTCACCGACATTCCCTCCTGCTACACGATGCTCTGCGCGCGCGAGATACCGCCCACGGGCGGAGACACGCGCTTCACCGACATGTATCGGGCCTTCGACATAGTGCCGGAGGAGATGAAGGCGCGGCTCGCGCGGCTCACGATCAAGCACCAGGCGAGCCACAACCCGCAATACGGCACCTGGCCCGGCTGGGACCACATCGAGACGCGCGACGTGCGCGAGATGCCGGGGCCGATCCACCCGATCGTCCGCACCCATCCGGAGACGGGCCGCAAGTTGCTCTGTCTCGGCCGGCGCTTCGGCGCCTACATCCCGGGCCTGGTGCTGGCGAAGAGCGAGGCGCTGCTCGACGATCTCTGGAGCTACGCCGGAAGGCCCGAGAACAGCTAGACCCAGGAATAGCAGCTCCACGACGTCGCCATCTGGGACAATCGCTGCACCATGCACCGTCGCGACAGCTTCGCAGGATTGGGCCGCCGCCGCATGCACGGGCTGATGACCAAGGGCACGCGGCCGGAGTAGGGGTCGCGGCATTGGTGCGTCCTATGACTTCGGGTTCCGAGCGCGATTAAGCCGGGCGTCTCTTGAAAACGAGGTGAGCCATCCTGGCAACGGATCGATAAGGGTCGGACAGGCCCGCTAACCACTCCAATTCACAGATCTCCTCCAGCTCACTTCGATCGAACGTCGACAAGTGATCGGTGAAGACGCCGACGCCATACCACGCGACAAGCTCGAAACTCAGTTTCCGCATCGCCTCGCGGATCGAATGGATGCGGTGCTTCCGGTTGGGAATATACCGTGAGGCTGTATAGGCCGGATTCCTGATCAGGGTGGCGGCCTCTTTCCATCGGCCCTGCAAGCCCTCTCGCATTGCGACAGAGGCCGGATTGATCGTCAGGATAGAAATCAGTCCTTTAGGACTAGTGATGTTAGACAGGGACAGCAAAAGCGGCCGGATCTTTTCGACGTACATCACGACGCTGTGGCAGCAAACGAGATCGAAGCGGCCCTTGAGCAGTCGCGACGCGTTCTCGCCATAGCCTTCGACGAGGGCGACTCGCCCGCGAACTGCCAGATCCTCCGTTTCGAGCGACGCCCGAACGAGTTCCAGCATGTGCTTGTCAGGATCTAGCACCGCCACCGAGCGACCGGACCTCGCAAGCAGGATCGCCTGCCGTCCGTATCCTCCGCCGATGTCGGCGACGCGCCGAGCGCGGCGCGGCAGATGATCCAAGAGGGCACGGGTGACCAGATGGAACCTTATTGGAGAGGCGGCGTCTGCGTAAGCGACGCCCAATTCCTCAGCGTGCGCCATCCATAGATTGCGGATCCCTGCACTGACCATCGGCGAAGACCCTCAAGCCGTTGTTTGTCAGAATTCCGCAGCAATCCTCTACCTCCAGATCGCTCGCTTCCGGCGAGAATACATCTTCGCTCCGAGGCCGATCTGGATGCTCGTTGCGCGAGGGGCGCAGATTCTCGAGGTCGATGGGCTGAGGAGAGTCGTCGATCCAGATGCACGCGCCGTTGGCAATCAGATCGAGATGAATGTTGCACTGATAAGGGAGCGTATTCCCTTGATTGTGCTGACCGAAGCCGATATGGACGCCCGGGCGCCGCTCGTTGATATGCGAATTCAGGTGGATTGCGGACTTGATCCGATAATTGGTGCCAAGCCCAAGCTCGCCGACGTTGAAGGCGCAATGCTTGTAGAAGCACTCGTCCAGGAAGGATTTGATCGAAGAATCGTCGCACGAATAGGCGACGGCCCTTCCCTCGCGTATCTCGACGGTGACTGGAGATTCGACTAGGCGAGCGCTGCGCTCGGTTATTGCATTCACGTTGAATGCGAAGTCAGCAACCAGAACGCCCTCGATTGACGCCGGATAGGTTGCTACCTCGCCGGCCGGAAGGATGACGAAGCTGCCAGGCCGCCATCTGCCCCTGTTGCTGATCCACCGGTGTCGATCGGAGTCGATGCCCACCCGCAGGTCGGTGCCTCCTGCGGTCGTGATCCGCAATCGATTAGCTGGCATACACCGCTCAAGGACGGCCGTGTTTAAGCCGGTGAGCTCGTCGGGCGTGGCGTGCAGGGCATACTCAAAAAGCTCGTTGCAGCTGCTGATGGAGCGGAACACGAGGCATCGGTCGGTCTTGTAGCGCCGCAGAACCGAGCGGATCGCATCGTCGTGCGACATAGTCTCTCGTTCGAATGTCAAGATGACGAGCCGTCCAGGAAACTCATCTGGATCCGGTAGCGCCGCGTCCAAGTTGGCCCGGAAAGTCGGGTCGGTCAGGGGCTGCATCGGCACGCGCGACAGGAAATTGCCCCGCAAAGAGATGCCGGCCGAGACCCAGGCCGCAGCTTCGTGGCTGTCCGGCGAATATACAATCACGACAGCGTCGTCTTTGCGGAGGCCGACGTAGTTTTCTAGTAGCGAGTGAACGCCGCACCAAGCTTCGTCGCTGATCATCATCACCCACCCGACGACGAGAACGGTCTCCGCTTAAGACTTGGCTGCGCCAGCTGGATCGAATAGCCGGCGCAGCCGAACAGTCATCACTTTGTATCGTAAGTGATCTTCCAGGCCGTCGGACTGCCGAAGTCCGGCTTCGTCTTCTTCGGATTGGCCGGCATTTTCTCGATTTCCTTTAGAACATCTTTGAGCTGCTTCTCCAGTTCGGCCTTCGTATTGCCCGAAATCTTAATCTTAATGTTCCCAGTCATTTGTGCCTCCCCTAGGTTGAGCGCATTGACGATATTCATTGAAAAGCAGTTTCGCAAGCTTAACCATAATCGTTGATGGTGTTAGCTGCGCGTCTGCGCCATAGTGGGTTGTATTTTCTATCGGATCCTGAACCACGTCCCCCTGAACGGTGCGTATAGAGGCTGATCAGGCGGTCGGCGTAGCGCAGTTTCCTTGAGTTAGACCGGCGCCCGATCATGGCCGCGCCCGAGCGTCCTGCCGGCATCGTCCATTGGCGCGAGGTCGAGAAACCCGAGAACGGCCACTACGACGGCGACGACGAACCGACGAGCATCTATAACCTCACCGCCACGCGCTCGACCTCGTCGACGGTCGCCGGCGAGGCGATCGTCTATCCGGCGGGGAAGGCGGTGGTGACCTCGGCGTTCGTCGTCATGGCGCCGGGGGAGCGAACGATCTGCATCGGTACGGCGTGCCGATGTTCGCCTACATGCTGGAAGGCAAGCTGACGGTCGACTACGGCACAGTCCCCGGCATCTGCGTCAGGGGACAGCTTGGTCGAGGCGATGGTGTCTCGCATTTCGGCCGTAACACCGGCGCCGGCACGGTGCGCATCCTCCGGGTCTATATCGGCGCCGACGGCGTGACGAACGTCATCGCGGACTAGCCGCTGCGCGCGCGCCTTAGGAGCCTTACACCGGCACCGGATTCCTCACCACCGCGAGCGGCTTGCGCTGGTGCCAGTAGGGATAGGCGGGCGGCCGTTCGCTGACCTCGTCGAGGCGCTTCACCTGCTCAGGGCTGAGCGTGAAGTCGGCGGCGCCGAGGTTGTCCTTCAGCTGCGCCTCGTTGCGGGCGCCGATCACCACCGATGAGATCGTCGGGCGGCGGAGCACCCAGTTGAGCGCCACCTGCGAGACGCTGCGGCCGGTCTCGCGTGCGGTGTCCTGCAGCACGTCGACGATTCGATAGAACTGCTCGTCCGGGATCTGCGGGCCGTTGGCACCCTGCACCGCGACGCGCGTTCCGGCCGCGGCCGGCGTGGAGCGCGTTATCTTGCCGCTGAGCTTGCCGCCGGCGAGCGGGCTCCACACGATGCCGCCCACCTTCTCGGCGAGGCCCAAGGGCATCAGCTCCCACTCGTAGTCGCGGCCGACCAGCGAGTAGTAGGCCTGGTGCGCGACGAAGCGCGACCAGCCGTAGCGGTCGGCGATCGCCAGCGACTTCATCAGGTGCCAGCCGGAATAGTTCGAGCAGCCGATGTAGCGGACCTTGCCGGCGCGCACGATATCGTCGAGCGCGCGCATCGTCTCCTCGATCGGCGTGCACGCGTCGCAGGTGTGCAGCTGCCAGAGATCGACATAGTCGGTGCCGAGGCGCTTCAGGCTCGCGTCGATGGCGCTCATCAGATGATAGCGCGAGGTGCCGACGTCGTTGGCGCCCGGCCCCATGCGGAACATCGCCTTGGTCGAGACCAGCAGCTTGTCGCGGCGGCCGTTGATCGCCTGGCCCAGGATCTCCTCGGCGAGTCCTTCCGAATACGCGTCCGCCGAGTCGAACAGCGTGACGCCGGCATCGAGGCACAGGTCGATCATGCGCTTTGCTTCGTCCGCCTGGGTGGCGCCCCAGACGCGGAGATGCGCGTTGCCGCCGCCGAAGGTGGCCGTGCCGAAGCTGAGCTCGGGCACGCTGAAGCCGGAGCCGCCGAGCAGCCGGTATTCCATGTCTCTGTTCCTCTGAGTTCAGTCCGCGAAGGGCGGCGGACTGTAGATCAGAGGGACATGGGCGCAAGCGGGAGCGGCGCGGGGCGAACCGCTACGGCAACAACGGCGACCACGCCGGGTCCGACCCCTCCGTCGGCGTCACCACCTCGCGTTCGTTGAAGCCGGTCAGGTCGATCGAGTAGAGGCGCACCTTGCCGCCTCGGCCCCACGCGTCCGACTGGCGGTAGAACATCAGCACGCGGCCGTTGGGCGCCCAGGTCGGGCCGTCCTGGAGCCAGCTCTTGCTCAAGGTTCGCGCCCCTGAGCCGTCGGGGCGCATGACGCCGAGCGAGAAGCCGTCGTTCTCCTGCGTGTAGGCGATCAGGTCGCCTCTCGGGCTCCACACTGGCGTGTGGAAGCGGCCCTCGCCGAAGCTGATGCGCTGCGCCTCGCCGCCGGCGGCGTTCATCGTATAGAGGTTCGGCTTGCCGCCGCGGTCGGAGCTGAACACGATCCGCTTGCTGTCGGGCGAGTAGCTCGGCGAGACATCGAGCGCGTTGCCGGTGGTGAGCCGGGTCTGCTGCCGCGTCCTGAGGTCGAGCGTGTAGAGGTTCGACCGGCCCTCGCTCGCCATCGCGAAGATCACCTTCTGGCCGTCGGGCGAGAAGCGCGGCGCGAAGGTCATGCCGGGGAAGTTGCCCACCAGCTCCTGGCGGCCGGAGTCGATGTTGAAGAGATAGACGCGCGGCTCGTTCCGGAAATACGAGAGATAGGTGATCTCCTGCGCCGTCGGCGAGAAGCGCGGCGTCAGCACCATGTCGGCGCCGTCGGTCAGGAACTTATGGTTGGCGCCGTCCTGGTCCATGATCGCGAGGCGCTTGATCGGCCGCGTCTTCGGCCCGCTTTCGGCGATGTAGACGATGCGCGTGTCGAAATAGCCGTCCTCGCCGGTGATGCGCTTGTAGATCGCGTCCGAGACGAAGTGCGCCATGCGGCGCCAGTTCGCCGGCGTCGAGTAGTAGGCGAGCCCGGTCATCTGCTCGCCGGCGAACACGTCGAACAGCCGGAACTCGACCTTGAGCCTTCCGTCTCCTTGAGTCTCGACATGGCCCTGCACGAGCGCCTGCGCGCCGATCACGCGCCAGTCGGCGAAGCGGGGGCCGGCCTTGAGCGCTTCCGGCGTCTGCACGAAGGAGCGGGGATTGAGCGGCCTGAAAAGGCCCGAGCGCTCGAGGTCGGCCGCGACGACGCCGGCGACGTTGACGCCGGTCTGCGCCTCGTCCGCCTTGCTCGCGGTGAAGGAGGTCACCGCTATCGGCAGCGGCTCGACCTTGCCGCGGGTGATGTCGATGCGGAGCGCGGCCAGGGCGGTATTCGTTCCGAGCACCGCCACGGGAAGTGCTGCGAAGCCGGCGATCAGGGCGCGGCGGGAAGGCTGGGTGAAGGGTGCCTCGGTCGTCATGTCTCTCCGGCTCGTCATGGCGGTGGGGCGGTCGCGGAAGATCGTTCAGCAACGCGGCGAAAATGAGGCGTTTGCGGCGCCGACGCCCGCTTGATAGCGTCGGATCCATGACCGCCACGCTCCGCGCCAACGATCTCCGCGTCCGTCCGCTCGGAGGCCCCTTCGCGGCCGAGATCACCGGCGGCGACCTGAACGAGGCGACCGACGACGATATCGAGACCATCCGCCGTGCGATCCGCGATCACCTGGTGGTGCGGCTCAGGGGATATCGGATGGACGACGTGCAGTTCACGCGCTTCGTCGCGCGTTTCGGCGATCTCCATACCTCGCCCGACTACGTGAAGGACCGGAAGGTCTATGTGCCGGAGTCGCCGCTGATGAGCGTCGTCTCCAACATCGTCGAGAACGGCGTCGCCGTCGGCCATCACGGCGATGGCGAGCTCGACTGGCACACCGACCTCTCGTTCACCGACATACCCTCCTGCTACACGATGCTCTGCGCGCGCGAGATACCGCCCACGGGCGGAGACACGCGCTTCACCGACATGTACCGGGCCTACGACATTCTGCCGGACGAGCTGAAATCGCGCCTCGCGCGCCTCGCGATCAAGCACCAGGCGAGCCACAACCCTCAATACGGCACCTGGCCCGGCTGGGACCACATCGAGACCAGGGACGTGCGTGAGATGCCTGGGCCGATCCATCCCATCGTCCGCACCCATCCGGAAACGGGGCGGAAGTCGCTCTATCTCGGCCGGCGCTTCGGCGCCTACATCCCGGGCCTGGTGCTGGCGAAGAGCGAAGCGCTGCTCGACGAGCTCTGGTCCTATGCCGGCCGGCCGGAGAACTCGTGGTCGCAGACCTGGCAGCTCCATGACGTTGCGATCTGGGACAACCGCTGCACCATGCACCGCCGCGACAGCTTCGCCGGCCTCGGCCGCCGCCGCATGCACGGGCTCATGACCAAGGGCACGCGGCCGGAGTAACCTCCGAAAGGAGAAGGCCGAAGCCGCCCCTCGCCTGCGTCCGATGCGGAGGGTCCTATCCCGCGATCTTCTCCATGTTCCAGTAGACCGGGCTCAGGATGCCGACGACGCCCTTGAGCCGGTCCTTGCGGTAGGCGATCGGCGGGAAGTACTGGCCGGCATAGGCGTAGGGCGCCTGATCGAGGAAGCGAAGCTGGATCCTGTCCATCAGCGCCTTCCGCTGCGCCTCGCCGGTCACCGCGAGATACTCGACGCGCAGCTTCTCCATCTCGGGGTCGCAGGGCCAGCCGAACCAGTTCTTCTGCTCGCAGGTGGATTCCAGCGGCGCGTTCAGCACCGGGTCCATCATGATCGCGCTCGGCCACGCGGTCGGGAAGATGTTCCAGCCGCCGCGGTCGGCCTGCGGCGAGGCCTTGATCGCGCGCCGCGTCACCAGCGTCGACCAGTCCATCGACTGGAGGTCCGACTTGACGCCGAGCTCGCGCAGATGGCCGTCGAGCACCTGGGCGATCAGGTGCAGGTTCACCTGGTCGGTCGGATCCATAACCACGATGGGCTCGCCGTTGTAGCCGCCCTCCTTGAGCAGCGCCCTGATCCGCTCCGGGTCGTACTTGGCGAAGCGGTCGGTGCCGACCATGGTCTCGTTGGGCGAGCCGCAGACGAAGGGCGCGAGGCAGACGCGGCCGAGATCGCCGGTCTGCCCGGTGGCGCTGAGATAGTCCTCCTGCCGGGTCTCGATCAGCATCTGGATCGCCTGGCGCACCTTCGGATTGTCGAAGGGCTTGTTGAGCGAGTTGAAGCGGAAGTGGAACTGCCAGCCGAGCGGATCGAGGAAGCCGATCGCGATGTTGGGATTGGCGCGCATCAGGCGCACCTGGTCGGCGATCGGGTTGGTGAGATAGTCGAGCTCGCCCGCGACCAGCGCCGCCGACTGCACCGCCGGGTCCGGGATCACCTGCCACTCGACCCGCTCGATCTTGACCACCTTGCCGCCGGCATAGCCGTCGGCCGCCTCGGAGCGGGGCTTGTAGTTCGGGTTCTTCACGTAGACGACGCGGTTGTTGGGCCGCCACTCGTCCTTGACCCAGTGGAAGGGGCCGGAGCCCACCACCTCCGTCACCTGCGTGAAGGGGTCGGTGTCGGCCTCCTTCTCGCGCATGACGAACAGCACCGGGCTGACCGCGCCGAGCGTCTCCAGCACCGGCCCGAACGGCTCCTTGAGCTTGAGCTGGAACGACTTCTCGTCGATCGCGGTCAGCGATTGGGAACGGTCCATCATGATCTTCGCCTTGCCGAAGCGCGCCGCCCAGCGCTTGATCGAGGCGATGCAGTCGCGCGAGGTCACCGGCGAGCCGTCGGAGAACCCGAGCCCGTCGCGAAGCCGGAAGCTGTGGGTGAGCCCGTCGGCGGAGACCTCGTGCTTCTCCACCATCTGCGGCTTCACGTTGTACTTGCTGTCGACCGAGAACAGCGTGTCGTAGACCATGTAGCCGTGGGTCGAGGTGATGGTCGCCGTGGTCCACACCGGATCGAAGATCTTGAGGTCGACCTCGGGCGCGACCTTGACGGTCGCGCGCGCGCCTTGCGCGAACGCTCCCCGGCTTCCGAAGCGCAGCGCCGCCGGCATCGCCAGCGCGCCGGCGCCCGCCGCGACGACGCTCCGGCGGCTCATGCCGCGCTTGCCGCCTGCGATCTTCATGCTCATGACGGGTGCCTCCCATGGCTCGACCGCTCGTTGCCCGGCGGTCGCGTTGAACTTCCCCGAAAGGATAGGCATGCCGCCGCGACCCGCGCAAATCGTCGGGGCCGGCGCGCTTTAGCAAATGTGACTTGCGATCGGCGGTCGATGATTTCAGCATGCGCGCCGCATGAGCAAAGAAACAAAGGCGGAACGCGAAGCTTCCGCGATCGTCGACAAGTTCCTGGCCGCCTTCAATGCCGCCGACGCTTCGGGCATCGCCGCCCTCTTCGCGCCGGAGGCAATCTTCGTCGGCACCGCGATGGCGGAGCCGGGGCGCGGCCCCGACTCCGTGCTCGCCTACTTCACCCCGGCGATGAAGGTGAACCTGCCGAAGGGCGTCGGGCTGGACACGACCGAGACGCTCACGCTCTCCGACACCGCCGTGCTGTTCTCCGGACGCTGCACCTTCTGGCACACGCGCGAGGGCAAGAAGGAGACCGCACCGGCGCGCTACACGCTGCTGGTCGCGAAGGGCGCCGGCGGCTGGGCCATCGCCCACTTCCACTCCTCGATGCGGCCGCCGCCTCCGCAATAAATCCGGCGGCTAGTTCCTGTAGTCCGCCTCTTCCTTGTCGAGCACGCGCATCCACGCATTCAGGTGCGCCTGCTGCGCCCGCGGCGTCAGCGTCTTGTCGCGGTCGGGGGAGTTCCAGAGCAGGTTGT
This sequence comes from Rhodospirillaceae bacterium, assembly GCA_016792585.1. Classification (GTDB taxonomy): domain Bacteria; phylum Pseudomonadota; class Alphaproteobacteria; order SHVZ01; family SHVZ01; genus SHVZ01. The sequence continues at coordinate 17,855 of JAEULB010000186.1, read as the reverse complement.
CGGCGATCCGATGGGGCTCGCCCATCGGCTTCTTCAGGATCGTGTTCATCGCCCACTTCTCGGCGAAGTAGAAGTTGTCGAAGGCGTCCGCGATCGTGTTGCCGAGCGTGGTCAGCCCGTGCATCGCCTGCACGACGATGGTCTTGTCGCCGACCTTGGAGACCAGGCGCTGCACCTCGTCTTCGCTGACCGCGCCGCCCATCTCGTCGTCGTAGCAGACCTGGCGGCCGAACAGCATCGCATGCGCGCTCGACTGGTCGAAGCGCCCGCCCTTCACGCAGGAGATCGCGGTCGCGTAGGGCGGATGAGCGTGGATGATCGCCTTGGCGCGCGGCAGCAGCGTGTGCAGCCGCGGGTGGAGATAGAAGGCGGCGCTCCGCACCTGGCCTTCGCCCGCATGCACCTTGCCCTCGCCGTCGACGACCAGCAGGTTCGAGGCGGTGATCTCGCGGAAGTGCAGCTCGTAGGGATTCAGGAGGTAGCGGTCGGGCGCGATCTCGACCGAGAAATGGTTGGCGATCCCCTCGTTCCAGCCGAAGCGGTTGGCGAGGCGGAAGCAGGCGGCGAGCTCGATCCGCGCCTGGCGCTCCGTCGCATTCGAGGGGCCAATCTTGCCGACGACGGTCATGGGCATCTCCTCTTGAGGACGCATCGTCGTACCGAAGACGAATGCATGCGGCAAGCGAAGGCGAGTTCGCGCGGATCGCGTCTGGCTTGACCCCAACTGAGCGGACGATAACCATCCGGCCGTGGCCAACGATCCGACGACCGTCGCCGGCTGGCGGCAGCTGGCGCGAGATCTTCGCGAGCATGCGAAGACGCTGCGCCCGGAGGGCCGGTCGGAGCTGATCCGCGAAGCGGCCGATTGGGAGCGGAAGGCGGTCGAGGCCGAATGCGCCTCGGGGGTCGTCGCCGGCGAGCCGCCGGGGCCGTTCCGGGCGCGGCGGCTTCGCGAAAGGGCGGAAGAATGCCGGATGATCGCCGGCCAGGCCGAGGCCGCCCCGGTCCGCGAGGCCTATCTGCGCCTGGCCGAAGCCTACGATCAGCTCGCCGGCCAGGACGAGCTTTCGAGCAATTCCTTCGGTGGGCCGGGGCCGGCTTCGGAAGCCGGGTGACCCGAAGCCTCAAGCCGTTTCGCGAGGGCGTTCCTCGACGCCGCCGCGGGAAAGCGCGGCATCGACCGCCTCGAGGAAGCTGCGGACGTCGAGCGGCTTGGTGAGATAGGCGTTGAAGCCGGCCTTCAGGCCCCGCGCGATGTCGCCGGGGAGCGCGCCGGCGCTCAAGGCCAGCACCGGCGTCCTGGCGATCGCCTGGGTCTCGCGGATCCGGCGCAGCACCTCGTAGCCGTCGATGTCGACCAGGTTGATGTCGAGGATGATCAGGTCCGGCTGGTAGTGCCGGGCCATCTGGATGCCGGTCGTTCCGTCCGACGCCTCGATCACCCTCACGTCGTCCAGCGTGGCGAGGATGTTCTTCACCAGCACGCGGTTGGCCGGGTTATCCTCGACGTGCAGCACAGAGAAGTCGGAGCGCGGCGAGAGGCCTTCGCGCAACGCCGCCGGTGCGATCTGCTCGGGCGAGCCGGTATGCACCGGCACATCGATCCAGAAGCGGCTGCCCACGCCCTCGGTCGAGGTGAAGGCGATCGTGCCGCCCATCAGCTCGACCAGGCGGCGGCTGAGGGCCAGCCCGATGCCGGTGCCCTCGATCGCCCTGGCCTCGGCGCCGAGTCGATTGAACGGCTGGAACAGCTCGGCCTGGCGGTGACGCGGAATGCCCTCGCCGGTGTCGACGACGGCGATGCGCACCTTGTCGTCGCCGACCCGCTCATAGGTGAAGGACACCGAGCCCTGCGGCCGGTTGTACTTGATCGCGTTGACGCCGAGGTTGATCAGAACCTGCGCCAGGCGCACGCGGTCGACATGGATCGGCGGCAATCCCACGCCGAAGTCGCCGGCCTCGACCGAGACGCCGGTCTTCTCCGCCGACTGCACCAGCGTGGCGATCACCGACTTCATCAGCGGCACGAGGTCGACGCGCTCGGTCGAGACCGAGAGGCGGCCGGCGTCGATCTTGGCGAGGTCGAGCACGTCGTCGATCAGCCCCAGCAGGTGGTTGCCGGCCGAGAGGATGTGGCCGACGAACTCGCGCTGCTTGTCGTTGAGATCGCCGAAGTAGGGGCGGTCCATCAGCTGCGCGAAGCCCAGGATGCCGTTCATCGGCGTGCGCAGCTCGTGGCTCATCAGCGCCAGGAACTCGGACTTGGCGCGGTTGGCATCGTCTGCCTTGTCGCGCTCCCTGGCGCGGGCGTCGATCAGGTCGGCGGCCTTCTGCAGCGCCTGGCCGAGCACGGCGACCTCCTTGATCTCGACCGCCGGCACCTGGACCTTGGTCTCCGAGCCCAGCGCCAGCGCCGGTTCCGCCAGCGCGTTCAGCGAGCGCGTGACCCGCATCGCGACCGCGTTGGCCATGACCACGCCGACCACGAGCACCAGCAGCGCCAGCACCACGTTGACGATCAGCGCCTGGAAGAGAACGGTCGTCACCTGGTGGATGGGAACGGCGAAGGCGATCATCCAGCCGGTGCGCGGCGACCGGCTGAATCCCGCGAGCACCGGCAGGCCCCTCGGGGCCACGCCCTCGAAGGCGCCTTCGTCGCCATGGCTCGAGCGTTCGAGGAACCGCGCCGGCGCCTTGTTGCCGATCACGCCGCCCGGATCCCAGTTCAGCGCGCCGACGGTTCCGGTGCGGTCGAGGATCGCGACGACCCAGCCGTCCGGGATCTTCTGGCGCTTCAGCACCTCGCCCAGGCGCTCGGAGAACATGCCCATGCCGACCAGGTACTTCACCTCGCCGTCGATGATCACCGGCACCGTGTTGCCGATTACCAGCTTCCCGGTCGCCGGCCCGACGAAGAGGTCGGAGACCACCGGCTGCCCGGTCTCGATCGCACGCTCGATCATCCTGGTGTCGGACTCGCGCGGCAGGGGCGAGCCATAGGGGCGGATCGTGTTGAGGAGTTGCTGGCCGGTCGGGTCGTGGACGACGAGGTTGCTGGCGCTCTGGGTGGCGAGCAGCGCCTTGGCCTCGTCGTAGAAGGCCTCGAGATTGCCCGAGCGGAGCGTCGGCGACGCGGCGAAGACCTGGAGGATCGCGTGGATGCCGGAGATCTCGGCATCGACCGTCTGCATCAGCGCGCGGGCGGTCGCCACCATCTCGCGCTCGGCGTTGGCGCGCTCGCGCTTGTAGGACTCGTAGATCAGGAAGCCCGCCATCGCCGCCGCCGGCACGATGCAGGCGAACACCAGCCAGCGCAGCCAGAAAAGCAGGGTCCGCGGGCGTTTGCCGACCGGGAGAAGGCCGGTCGTCATGCGCAGGAATCCGGTCGGGCGAGGGAGGTCGAAGGAAGCATTCGCGTAAAAGTCGGCCAGGATTGGTAAAGAATTCCTAAAAATCCACGAAAACCTGAAAAAGCAATCAGGATGGATGGGTTAGCCGACCCCGTGATAAACACGCCCATGCTCGGAATGGACGCGATTCTGGCCGAGGTCATGCGCCGTCGCCCGCAACAGGGCCTGTTTGTCGTCGGCGTCGGGGGCAGTGTCGCGGTCGGCAAGAGCACCTTCGCCCGGGCGCTCGGCCAGGCGATCGCGGCCCTCGCCGACGCGCCCCGGGTCGAGATCGTCTCCACCGACGGCTTCCTCTTCCCCAACAAGACGATCGCCGAGCGCGGTCTCAAGGCCCGGAAGGGGTTTCCGGAATCCTTCGACGTCGACGCGCTCCGTGCCGCGGTCCGGGCGATCCGCCTGGGCCGACAAGTCCGCGTGCCGCTCTACTCGCACACCGTCTACGACGTCGATCCCGAGAACGCGCATGTGGTCGAGGCTCCCGACGTGGTGATCCTCGACGGGCTTCACCTGGCGCAGATCGAGCAGCAGGGCGAGCCGCGCCTGATCGACTGCCTGATCTATCTCGATGCCGAGGAGGCGACGATCGAGCGGTGGTTCACCGACCGCCTGGTGCCGCTGATGGTCGCCGGCGTCGACGATCCGAAGTCGTTCTACTACGCCTATCGCGACAAGACGCCGGGCGAGCGACTGGACTTCGCCGCCCATGTCTGGGCCAAGATCAACCTGCCGAACCTGCGCAACCATATCGTCGCCGACCGCGCCGCCGCCGACCTGGTGCTGACGAAGGCGCCGGACCACGCGGTCGTCGATGTTGTCCCGGGTTCGCGCGCCACCTAGGTCATCGGGATACCGCGCCTCTCTCGGCGCGGAACGATCCAAGCGAGGGGTACTTAAGACCTCGCTTGAGTCCTCCGTGGAGAGAGGGGAATTCCGATGAAGACGTTTAGAACCGTGCTCCTGTCCGGCAGCGCACTCGCGCTTCTCGCTGCGGCCTCCGCGTCCGCACAGCCGCGCACGAATTTGGCACAGGCACCCGCTGCGCAGCCGCCCGCGCAGGCGGAGGAAGAGAATTCCCGCGACCGCCGCCGATCCGAGCGTCGCGAACGGCGCGAGGAACGCCGTGAGGAGCGGCAGCGCCAGAACAACGCCGAGGCGCCGCAGCCCCCGCAGCCGCAACCGGCTCCGGCCCAGGTTGCGCCGCCGAAGCTTCCGCCGGTGTCGCTGCCGACGGTCCAGGCTCCCCAGGCCGCCGCGCCTCAGCCTTCACCCGACGACAACCGCGATCGCCGGCGCTTCGAGCGTCGACGCGACGCGCCGCCCCAGGCGCAGGCGGTGCCGACTCAGCCGGCACCGGCTCCGGTCCAGCCGCAGGCGCGCACCGCGACCCAGGCTCCCGCTGCCGCGCCGGCTCCGACGCAAGCGGTGCCCGACACGCGCCGCGCGGATCGCCGCGACGAATGGCGTCGCGACGAGTGGCGCAACCGCCGGCTCGACGACGTCCGCGAGCGGCGCACGACCTCGCGCGAGGACGGGCGCACGGTGATCCGCGAGCCCGGCCGCACGATCGTCAGCGACGGCAACCGCACGATCATCCGCCACGACGACACCGACCGGCTGCGCGCGCGGGCGCGCGACGTGCAGGTCGAGCGACGCGGCGCCGACACGGTCACCACGGTCTTCCGGCCCGACGGCACGCGCATCGTCAGCGTGACCGACCGCTACGATCGCCTGGTCCGACGCACCAGCTTCGACCGCTTCGGGCGCGAATATGTGCTGATCGACAACCGGGCGCGTCCGTCGTTCGGCCCGCCGCCGGTGGTCTATCTGCCTCCGCCCAGGATCGCGATTCCGCGCGAGCGCTACATCGTCGAGGCGGCGCGGGCGCCGATGCCGATGATCGTCGAGACGCTGAATGCGCCGCCGATCGAGGTGATCGAGCGTCCGTACTCCCTGGACGAGATCCGCCAGAGCGTGCAGGTGCGCGACCGCATGCCGCGCATCGACGTCGACACGATCACCTTCGAGACCGGATCGTGGCAGATCGAGCCCGCCCAGGCGGCGAAGCTCGAGGACATCGCGAACGCGATGAAGCGGATCGTCGACGGCAACCCGGCCGAGATGTTCCTGATCGAAGGCCACACGGATGCGGTCGGCGGCACGATCGACAACCTGTCGCTCTCCGACCGCCGCGCCGAGTCCGTGGCGATGGTGCTGACCGAGGAGTTCGGCGTGCCGCCGGAGAACCTGCAGACCCAGGGCTATGGCGAGGAGCTGCTCAAGGTCCAGACCGAGAGCGCGTCCCGCGAGAACCGCCGCGTCGCGATCCGCCGGATCACGCCGCTGCTCTCGGGCACCGCGCAGGCGACGCGATAGTCATCTCGTGCCCCCTCCCTCGGCGGCGTAGCCGATGGGGAGGGGGCACGACATCTGATTGAGCGGCCGGAGTTTCGCCGCCATAGTGGCGCCCTGTCATTTCCCGGGGTGCCACGCTCATGTCCCGATCCCTCGTCGTCGCCGCGGCCCAGATGGGGCCGATCCCGAAGACGCAGCCGCGTCAGGAAGTCGTCGCGCGCCTGATCGCGATGATGGAGACGGCCAAGCGGATGGGCGCCGATATCGTCGTCTATACCGAAGCGGCGCTGACCGCGTTCTTCCCGCACTGGTGGATCGAGGACGAGGACGAGCTCGACAGCTATTTCGAGCGCGAGATGCCGGGTCCGGCGACCCAGCCGCTGTTCGACGCGGCGAGGAAGATGGGCATCGGCTTCAAGCTCGGCTACTGCGAGCTCGACTTCTCGACCGGCAAGAAGCGCCGCTTCAATACGGCGATCCTGGTCGACAAGCAGGGAAAGATCGTCGGCAAGTACCGGAAGATCCACCTGCCCGGCGTCACCGACTACAAGCCCGGATACCCGTTCCAGAACCTGGAGAAGCGCTACTTCGAGGTCGGCGATCTGGGCTTCCCGGTCTGGGAGACGATGGGCGGCAAGATGGGCCTCGCGATCTGCAACGACCGCCGCTGGCCCGAGACCTATCGCGTGATGGGCCTGCAGGGCGTCGAGCTGGTCATGCTGGGATACAACACGCCGGTGCATAACCCGGCGATGCCGGAGACCGACGACCTCAACAACTTCCACAACCATCTCTCGATGCAGTCGGGCGCCTACCAGAACGGCACCTGGGTGGTCGGCGTCGCCAAGTGCGGCGTCGAGGAGGGCGTCGACCAGATCGGCCAGAGCTGCATCATCGCGCCCTCGGGCGAGATCGTCGCGCAATGCACGACCTTGAACGACGAGGTCGCGGTGGCAATGGTCGACCTGGACCGCTGCAACACCTACAAGACCTCGATCTTCAATTTCGCCAAGCACCGCCGGGTCGAGCATTACGGCCTGATCCTGGAGCGCACCGGCGCCGGCACGCCCTTGGGCAAGCCGCCAGCCTGAAGTTCCCCGCGCATGAATCCGATCGGCATCATCTCGATGTCCTATGCGCGGCCGTTCACCGCGCAGCACCTGCCGCTGATGCAGCGGATCAAGGCGTGCGACCTCGACTTCATCGAGATGCTGGTGCCGGAGCCGGGCGAGATCGCGATCGGCAAGCTGCGCGTCGCGATCGAGGATGCCGGACTTGCGGTGGCGCTCGCCGCGCGGATGAACCCGAAGCGCGACCCGACGTCCGACGATCCGGTCTCGCGCAAGGAAGGCCGCGAGTATCTGCGCCGCTGCGTCGACGTCGCGGTGGCGCTCGGTGCCCGCATCGTCGGCGGGCCGATCTACGGCGCGCCGCTGGTCTTCGCCGGCCGCGCCCCGGCGCCGGTCGACGAGAAGAAGCGCCAGGCCAGGATCGACTGGGCGGCGGAAGCGCTGGCCGAAGCCGGCGTCTATGCGGCTTCCCTCGATGTCGTGCTCGCGGTCGAGCCGCTGAACCGCTTCGAGACCGACATGGTCAACACCGGGCGCCAGGCGGTGGAGCTGATCCGCAAGGCGCGCGCGCCCGGTCTCGGCGTCATGCTCGACACCTTCCACATGAACATGGAGGAAGCCGACCTGTTCGAGGCGATCAAGGGCGTCGGCAAGCACCTCGTCCATTTCCAGGCGAACGAGAACCATCGCGGCTTCCTCGGCACCGGCCATATCGACTGGGCGACGGTCTGCCACGGTCTTGCGGCGGTTCAGTACAAGGGACCGATCACGCTGGAGCCGTTCCGGCGCGACGACGACAGGATCGGCGTGCCGCTGGCGCAGTGGCGCGCGCCGACCAGGGACGAGGACCGCGATATCAGGAAGAGCGCCGGCCTGCTGCGGCGCTTTCTCGAAGCGGCGGGCACGTAGGCGCTATCGAACGGCCGCGATCCTCATTGCCAGCATCTGGCAGAGGAGATCGCAGGCCGTCCGCACCTGCGCGTTGATCCTGAGCGGCGCGCGGTTGTGCCCGACGACCAGACCCCACAGCGCGCCGTCGACGACCAGCGATACCGTCAGCGAGGCGGCGGCGCCGAGCTGGCGGAGGTACTGGAGATGATCCCCGGTGGCGCTCCGCAGGCCCGCGAGGCTGAGGTCGAGCGGCTTGCCGTCGACCTGGGAAAGGTTCGGAAGGATCGGCGAGGGCGGATGGCCGGCGTCGGCGACCAGATGGAGCCGGGTGATCCGGTAGCGCATCAGGTCGATGGGCGCCGCGGGCGGGCTGGCGAGGCGCACATGGGATGCCGGCGGCCACGCTCCGTCGACATCGTCGGCGACGACGACGGCCCGCGCGTTCTCGAACCGGCAGAGGAACACGCGGTTGAAGCCGGTGATGTCGCGAAGCTCGCGGGCGGCCATGCGCGCCAACGTCGGCACGTCGGTGACGGATTCGATCGCTGTCAGGAACTGTCCGAGGCGCGGGTGAAGCGCGATCAGGGTCTCGCCCTCGCGCTCGGGCCCGTCCTCGAACTCGAGCACGACGCCCTGTCCGGTGCGATGGCCGATCACCTGCATCGGCCGGCGGAGCAGACGCGCGGTCCTGAGGAAGGTGGTCTCGGCGCCGGCCTTCAGCCAGCGCAGCAGCTCGCCGATCCAGGTGTCGACGTCGCTTCCGGGGATCGCATGGATCGGGGTCGCGAAATTGGGAGAGAAACGGACATCGAGAAGGCTCTCGGCGTTGGCGCTGGCCTGGAGGATGCGGAGGCTGTCGGGACTGACGACGAGAAGGGCGCCATGCGCCTGGATCGTGCCCTGGGGATATGAGGAGGCCTGGTCGAGGAGGGGTAAGTCCGGCTCCTCCGCGCCGTTTCCGGCGAGCCACTCGTCGCCGCGGCCGGCTTCGTCGCTCTGCACGGCCACTGATCCTTCCGTCAAAGTCTCTCTCGCACCCAGAGGCGCAGCGAGCGCGCCGAACCCATCTGCCGGGCGCCGCCGGCGCCGGGTTGCAACGGCGTGACGCTATCAGGGGCCGGCCGGAGGCATCGGCGACAAGACGGTGACGGGACGTAACAAACTGTACTCGACGGCTTTTCTCGATGTCGGGCAGACTGCCGGTCTACGGGAGGGGCGGCACGTGAAGATCGGTTGGATCGGCCTCGGCCGGCATGCATCCGCGATGCTGCTGCCGAAGCTGGCGGGACTGGGGGCGGAGATCGCCGCGATCTGCGATCCGCAGCCCGATGCGCTCGCCCGCGCCCGGCTGCTGGCGCCGGGGGCCGCCACGTTTGCCCGCGCCCGCGACCTTCTCGAGCATCCTGGCCTGGATGCGGTCGGCATCGCGGTCGGGCCTGCGGTCCATGCCGAGCTGGCGCCGCTGGCGCTCGCCCGCGGCCTCCCGGTCTTCGTCGAGAAGCCGCCGGGCGCCACCGCAGCGCAGGCGGAGGCGATCCTCAAAGCGGCCGAGCGCGCGCGGAAGCCCGTGGTGCTGGGCTTCATGAAGCGGCACTCGACCGCCAACCGCGTCGCCTTCAACCTGACCCGTGCGCCCGAGTTCGGACCCGTCGCCGGATTCCTCGGCCATTACATGACCGCGCCGACCTACTTCCAGGGCAACCCGGACTACTCAGGATTCTACCTGCACCACTGCGTCCACTATCTCGACCTGGTGCCGTGGCTCATGGGGCCGCTCTCCGGGCTTCGCGTGCGAAAGCATGAAGCATCGCCGGGCCGGCTCCTGCTGCATGTCGATTTCGACTGCCGCACTGGCGCGCTCGCCACGCTGGCGATGGGCACGCTTCAGTCCAGGGGCGCGCCGGTCGAATGGTGGCAGGTGATGGGCGACCACCGCCGCGTCGAGGTGCGCAACGTGACCGAGGTCCGCTACGTCCGCGATCCGTCATTCAAGGTCGACGATCCGAACGCGACGATGGCGGCGGACGCCGACACGATGGTCTGGGAGCCGAACCCGACGGTCGCCGCCGACGAGGACCACAAGGGCTATCGCGCGCTGCTCCAGGGCTTCCTCGCGCGGGTCCGCGGCGAGACGGCGGACGTGCCCGAGATCGCCGACGGCGTCCTGGCGATGCGCCGGCTGGATGCGATGCGGAAGTCGATCGACACCGGCGAGCGCGTGGCGCTCGACGCATGACCTCGGCCCTCCGCCCAGCCACGCCGGAAGATGCCGACGCGATCGCCGAGCTGATCCGCTATTGCTTCGCGCGACAGACGGTGGTGACCGACCCCTTGCCGTCGGCGCTCAAGGAGTCGGGCGACAATATCCGCGGGCACTTCGCCGAAGGCGGTGGCGGTGCCGTGTACGAAGGGCCGGCCGCCTGCCTTCTGTGGTCGGGGAAGGACGGCGGCCTCTATATCGGCCGCGTCGCCGTGCATCCCGCCTGGCGCGGCCAGGGACTGGCCAAGCGCATGCTGGCGATGGCGGAGGAGGAAGCGCGCCGGCGCGGGCTGCCGCGCCTGCACCTCTCGACCCGACTGGTGCTGCTGGACAACCGCAGGCTCTTCGCCGCCTGCGGCTTCGTCGAGACGACGGAGGAGGCGCATCCGGGCTACGCCGCGCCGACCTTCGTGAATATGGAGAAGCGACTCTAGACGACGTTGAGCTCGGTGAGAGGGCGGTTCTCGCGGATCCGTTCGTACCCGAATCTCGTCAGGTCGATCGTCGTGAACTTCCCATCGCAAATGAGTTCCGCGATGGCGCGGCCCGTCGCCGGGGCCTGCTGGATGCCGTGGCCGGAGAAGCCGTTGGCGAGGAGGAAGTTCGGCACGTCGGGATGCGCACCGATGATGCCGTTCTGGTCGAGCGTGTTGTAGTCGTAGTGCCCGGCCCATGCGCGCTGGAGCTTGATCGCCTCGAAGGCCGGGATGCGCTCGGCGAGCGTCGGCCACACGACCTCCTCCCAGAGATCGTAGGAGAGTTCCAGATCCTCGCAGTCCGGGTCCTGGTCCTCGGGCGGAGAGATGCCGCCGATATAGCCGGGACCTTCGGGACGCACCCAGACGCCGGAGGGATCGATCAGCAGCGGCACGCGCGGCTTCAGGTCTTCGCGACAGTCGAAGACGTAGACGAAGCGCTTCTTCGGCACGACCGGCAGGTCGAGCCCCGCCATCGCCGCGAGCTTGCCGGCATGGGGTCCGGCAGCGTTGACGATCCATTTCGCCTCGATGCGTTCGCCGGAGGCGAGTGTCACCGCGGTCAGCTCGTCGCCCGAGCGCTCGATGCCGACGACCTCGTCGGTCACGTAGCGCACGCCTTGCGACCGCGCCTTTCGCTTCAGCGCCTGAAGCAGACCATAGGGATCGAACCAGCCTTCCATCGAGAGGCCGAGCGATCCGAGCGCGAGGCCGTCGATGGTGATCCAGGGGAAGCGCTGCTTCAGCGCATGCGCGTCGAGAAGCGTGTTGTCGGCGCCCTCGCTCTTCTGCAGCGCGTGATTGGCTTCCAGCACCGGCACGCCGGACGGCGTCGCCAGGAACAGGTAGCCGCCTTCGATGAAGTTGATGTTCGGTCTATCTCCATCCACTTCAAGCAGGCGGCCGATGTCGCGGATGAAATGCGCGCCGTAGAGCGAGAGCTGGATGTTCTCCCGGGTCGAGAACTGCTGGCGCACGCCGCCGGCCGAGAGTGCGGTCGAGGCGCGCGCATAGGTGGGGTCGCGCTCGATCACGACGACCGAGCCGCGGAAGTCGGGCCGCGCGGTCAGGTGATAGGCGATCGAGGATCCCACCCCGCCGCCGCCGACGATCGCGACTTGAGCTGCCTTGGTCATGGCAACTAGAACCAGTTCGCCTTGTCGACCACGTTGCGGAGCGGCTTGCCGCGCACCATCGCCCGGCAGTTGTCGAGGATGATCTGGTAGCGCCGCTCGTTGAGATGCGGGCCGAATCCGGCGGTGTGCGGCGTCAGCAGCACGTTCGGCATGGTCCAGAGCGCATGGTCCTTCGGCAACGGCTCCTGTTCGTAGACGTCGAGCGCGGCGCCGGCGATCTCACCAGCCTGCACCGAGGCGGAGAGGTCGTCGAGCTTCGTCGTCATGCCGCGGCCGATGTTGATGAAGAAGGCGGTCTTCTTCATGCGCTGGAACTTCGTCCGGTTGAACAGGCCCTCGGTCTCGGGCGTGTGCGGGATCGTCAGCACGACGAAGTCGGCGCGCGGCAGGAGGTCGTCGAGCTTGTCGGGTTTGTGCATCTCGGCGACGGTCGGCGGCTTCTGCGCGCGCCGCGCGTCGGTCGCGATCACGGTCATGCCGAAGGCGGATGCCAGGCGCGCGGTCTCGGCGCCGATGCCGCCCAGGCCCACGATCAGCATCGTCGATGACGGCAGGTCGATCACGCCGGTGTCGAGCGGCTTCGGCTTCCACTCGCGCTTCAGCTGCAGCGGCAGGTAGGTGTGGAAGTCGCGGGCGAAGGCCAGCACGAACGCCATGACGTGGGCGCCGATGTGGTCGTTGTAGATCTCGCGCATGTTGGTGACCTGCGCGGGGTGGGCGATGAGCTCTTTCGAGTAAAACCCGGCAGGCGGGGCTGCCATCGGTGCCTGCCACCAGCGGAGCTTCTTGCCTTCGGCGAGGAGCGCCGGCGTCGGCGTGCCGTAGGCGGCGTCGGCGTCCGATATGGCGACCATCGCCTCGTTGTCGTCTTCGGGCACGACGATCTTCGCCTCCGGCACGTCCTTGGCGAGACGCGTCGCCCAGTCGCGGGCGACCTCGGTGTGCGGCGGCAGCATCACGAAGGTGAAAGGCATCGGGACTCTCGGGGCTGGCAACAGGATGCGATACGGCCGCCGCCCAGAGCGGCCGTGCAGGCCAGCCTCAAGCGTCGGTCAGGTCAGACCGACAGATTAAGCTTGTGGCCGCAGGTTGGGCAGGTCGAAGCCAGCTCCCCGTGAGAGTGGGTTTCGGAGGCTTGAAACCGGCTTTCTCCGGTGCCTCCCTCTTGTCCAGGACGACGGCCCACAATGGCCGCGGTCGGCTGGACGGGCCCCGGCGTACTGCCGTAGGCGGAAATGGCGTCCATGCAGCCATTCTACAGTCACGCGGCCCGGAAGCGCAAAATCACGAAAATTATCGCGTAGTTTCAATGGCTTTCGGGCGACGCCGGAAGCGCTTCGCCGGCTGCCCCGGGCCGCCTAGGCTCGTGGCTCCCGAGCAAGGAGCCGGCCATGGCGTTCGACAACCTGCCTGAGCAGAAGAAGATGGGAGGCGAGGGCGAGGCCTATGCCGCGGAGTGCCTCAAGCGCTCCAAGGCGGCGATGAAGGACGCGCGCACCGTTCTCGACCAGGCCTATGGCGACGACTACTGGCAGAAGGTCGATCTCTACCTGCCGACGGATCCGGGTGCGAAGGACACGGATGGGAAGGGTTGGCCCGTCCTGATCTTCCTGCACGGGGGCGGGTGGGAGTTCGGCTACAAGGAATGGATGGGCTTCATGGCCCCGGCCTTCGTCGACCTGCCGGCGATCTTCGTCTCTGTTTCCTATCGCCTCATCCCCGAGCGCTTCCCCGCCCAGCTCGACGACACGATCGCGGCGATCGCCTGGGTGCACGACAACATCGCGAGGTTCGGCGGCGACCCCGAGCGCCTTTTCATCGGCGGGCATTCGGCCGGCGCGCATCTGGCGGCACTCGCCGTGCTGCGCCGCGACCTGCTGGCGAAAGCGGGCGTGCCCAGCCGCGCGGTCCGCGGCTGCCTGCCGGTCAGCGGCACCTACAAGTTCGAGATCGGCGCGCTCGAGGCGCGCAACAAGTATTTCCTGAAGAAGCCCGAGGACGCACCCGTGGCGAGCCCGCAGACCTACGTCGAGGGCAACCGGATTCCGTTCTACGTCACCTGGGGGGCCAAGGACCTGCCGCACGTCCTCGAGTCAGGCATGCCCTTCGTCGAGGCGATGAAGTCGGCCGGCTCGCCGATCGAATATAAGGTCTTCGAGACCTTCGACCACTTCGACATCAGCCTCGACAACGCCAACCCCGACAGCGAGTGGACCAGGAAGGTCCGCGGCTGGATGGCGCAGCGGCGGTTCTAGGTCGCCCTCTTCTCCTGGCGCACAGCATGGCCGAGGCCGTCGTCCGTTCCGCAGCACCGCGTGATTTGCGGGAGGTGCTGAATCTTTACCGGCATCTCAATCCGAACGATCCGCAGCTGGAGACGGCGTCGGCCGAGCGAGTCTGGTCGACGCTGCTCGAGTCTGGTTTCATGACCGTGATCGTGGCGGAGCAAGAGGAACGGCTCGTGTCGTCGTGCACGCTCGCGATCGTGCCCAACCTGTCTAGGGGCGGCAGGCCATACGCGGTGATCGAGAACGTCGTCACCCACGCGGACTATCGTCGTCGAGGACTCGGCCGCCGGGTCCTTGCGCATGCGGTCGATCTCGCCTGGCAGGCCGACTGCTACAAGGTCCTGCTGGCGACGGGCTCGAAGCGGGAAACCACCCTGCGCTTCTACGAGGAAGCGGGCTTTCAGCGGGGCGGCAAGACCTACTTCGAGATCCGCCGCCCTTAGTGCCCGATGGGCGTCGCGAGGCAATCGGCTCGCGCCGCCCCCACCCTAACCCTCCCCCGTCTGCTGCGCAGCCGGGAGAGGGGATACGAACCGCGCCTGATTCCGCCGCTACTTTTTCTCCGCGTTCCACAAGACGAGGTGCGGGGCGCGCACCACGCCGGTCAGGGTCGAGCGGCGGGCGAGCGCGTTGTAGTACATGCCGGTCAGGATGCTGGGCAGCGAGTTCCACGCGGCCTTGGAGAGGTCCTCGACGATCGCCTTCCGCTTCAGCGGATCGTTCTCGTTCAGATAGGCGGTCTTCAGCTTCTCGATGGTCTCGTCGCACGGCCAGCCGAAATGCGCGCGCTCGCAGGACGAGTCGATCACCGGGTTGTTGAGCGGCGACGCCAGCTGCATCGCGCTGTAGCCCAGCACGATCAGGTTCCAGCCGCCTTCGGCCGGCGTCTTGCGGTTCTCGCGGCGGGCGAAGAGCTGGCCGAAGTCGACCGCCTGCAGATCGACGTTGGCGCCGATCTTGCGCAGGTTGCCCGCCATCACCTGGGCCATGCCGTATTGCGAGGGAACGTCGGTGACGGTCAGGATGACGATGGGCTTCCCGTCATAGCCCGACTCCTTGAGCAGCTGCGTCGCCTTGGCGAGATCGGGCTTCCGATAGGGCTCCGATCCCGCCTCGGTGCCGAGGGGCGAGCCGCAGACGAACCACGAGAAGCAGCCCTTCTGCTCCCACCACTCGGGATCGCCGTAGGCGGCGGCCATGAACTCCGCCTGGTCGACCGTATGCGCCAGCGCCTGGCGGGCCTTCAGGTTATTGAAGGGCGGCTGCAGCTGGTTCATGCGGATCGCACCCTCGCCGCCGATCTGCGCGATGCGCTCGACGACGATGTTCGGATCGCCCTTGAAGATCTTCGTGAGATCGACCGGCACCAGGCTGATCAGGTCGATCTCGCCGACCTTGAGCGCGTTGCCGCGCGTGCTCGCGTCCGGCATGTACTTGAGCTCGATGCGGTCGACCTTCGGGATCTTGCCGCCCGAGAGACCGTCCGGCGCTTCCGCACGCGGCACGTAGTCGGCGTTCTTCTCCCAGACGGCGGTAGCGCCGACCTTCCACTCGGACGGCACGAACTTGAACGGGCCCGAGCCGATCGAGGCGGTGATCGGCTTCATCGCATCGGCCTCCGCATCCGCCTTCGGATATATGGCGGCCATGCCGAAGCCGCTCCAGCCAAGCGTCAGCTCGACGAAGGGGAAGGGCTGCTTGAAGGTCATCTTGAAGCCGTCGGCGCCGTCGGGCTCGATCGAGGCGAGTGCCGCGTCCATGCGGCGGGCGAGCGGGTCGCGCTTCATGAAGCGGCGGATCGAGGGGATCACGTCGGCCGAGGTGACCGGCTGGCCGTTGTGGAATTTGAGGCCGGGGCGGAGCTTGAAGGCGTAGCTGAGCCCGTCCGGCGAGACAGAGTGGTTCTGCACCATCTGCGGCTTCATGTTCATCGTCGCGTCGAACGCGAACAGCGTGTCGTAGACCATCATGCCGTACTCGGCTGTCACCAGGGCGGTGACGACCATCGGGTCGAGCAGGGTGAGGTCGGCGGCCGGCGCATAGCGTAGCACCTTCGGCTGGGCATGGGCGGCGCCGGCGATCAGCGACAGCGCGACGGCGGCGGCAAGAACCCGCATGACGATCCTCCCCGGGAGAGCGTTTCCGTTAGGAAATGCTAGCCCGGGGCGGCTGCCGCTCCAAGCAGCGTCGGGATCACGCTGCCTTGATCTTCCGAAACTTGTGCAGAGACCGGAGGTTGTCCGGGCGCGGCTTGTCCGGATAGAAGGTCGGCCAGTTGGTCCACGAGACCTCGCCGACATAGAGGTCGCCTCTCGAGTCGACCGCGATGCCGTGCGGCGCCTGGAACTCGGTCGGACCCAGGCCCGGGCCCTTGTTGGAGCCGATGCGCGCCAGGCGCTTGCCGGTGTGGTCGGTGATCGCGATCCGGGGACCGATGTTCGGCATGTTGCGGTTGACCGCGAGGCCGGGGCCGAGCTCGCCGATGTAGCAGACCCGCTGCCTGCCCTGAGGCATGCAGAGCGCGCAGGGGCGGTGGATGTTGTTCCACTGGCCCTGGTAGCGGCCCTCGCCGTCGAACACCTGGACGCGGTGGTTCTCGCGGTCGGCGACGTAGACCAGGCCGTCCGCGTCGCAGGTGATGTTGTGGACGATGTTGAACTCGCCGGGATCGGTGCCGGGCGCGCCCCACGACTTCAGGTGCCTGCCGTCGGGCGAGTACTTGTGGACCGAGGAGTTGCCGTAGCCGTCGGCGACGAAGATCTCGCCCTTCGGCGACAGCGCCGTGTGCGTGCAGCGGTGGAAAGGCTCGCCGCTCATGTAGGGCGTGGGCTTGCCGGGGATGCCCAACGTCAGCAGCACCTTGCCGTCGAGCGTGCATTGCCGGACCGTGTGATCGGCGTCGTCGGTCAGCCACAGCGTCTCGTCCGGCCCGACATGCACGCCATGCGCGCGCGGGAAGACGCCCTCGCCCCAGCTCTTGATGAAGTTGCCGTCGCGGTCGAACACGATCATCGGGTGTTCGCCGCGATTGAAGACGTAGACGTTGTCCCTGGAATCGCAGCCGATGCCGCCGATCTCCTTGAACGACCAGCCCGGCGGCAGCTTCGCCCAGTTCTCGACCACCTCGTAGGTCCACTCGCCTTCGCCGACCGTGATCGCCATTACATCTTCCTCCCTCTAGGTCACGGAATCATAACGGGTCCCGGCGACGAGGGAATGGTCAGATGAACGCATCTTTCGTTGACAGATAAGTTGATATCAACATTACTTCGCGCCGAAAGAACCACAGCGAGGAAACGCTCATGGCTTACGCAGACGGGTTCGTGATCGCCATCCCGAAGAAGAAGGTCGCCGAATACAAGCGCATCGCCAGGAAGGCGGGCAAGGTTTGGCGCGACCATGGATGCCTCGACTACAAGGAATGCGTCGGCGAGGACATAAAGACGAGTTTCGGCGTGCCGTTTCCCAAGCTTGCGAAGACCAAGCCGAACGAGACCGTCGTCTTCTCCTGGATCCTCTACAAGTCGAGGAAGCACCGCGACGCCGTCAACGCCAAGGTGATGGCCGATCCGCGCATGGCGAAGATGATGAAGGCGCCGATGCCCTTCGACATGAAGCGCTTCAGCCATGGCGGGTTCACCGTGATCGTCGACGCGTAAAGCGCCGACCCTTGACGATTATGTTGATGTCAACATAATGCGGGCGATGGCCAAGGAAGACGAATTGCCCTTCGCGGTTACGCCCAAGGTGCGGGACGCCTGCATGTGCCTGCACGTGCAGCGGGCGGCCCGGGCGCTGGCTCGCCGATTCGACGAGGCGTTCCGGCCGCTCGACCTCACCAACGGGCAGTTCTCGCTGCTGATGTCGCTGAACGCGCCGAACCCGCCGCCCATCGGCGCGGTGGCGGAAGTCCTGGCGATGGACCGGACGACGCTGACCGCGAACCTGAAGCCGCTCGAGCGGCGTGGACTG
>JAEULB010000183.1 GCA_016792585.1 Rhodospirillaceae bacterium | reverse complement strand
TTCGAGAACTCCGACATGGCCGCGCGCGGCCTCCCCGAAGGCAAGGAACTCGCGATCCTCGAGAAGTACAAGGGCAAGATCCCCGAGGCAGTGTTCACCGCCGAGTACAAGCCGCCGGTCTACGACGGCAGCGGCAACATCCGCGACGGCGTGAGGGAAGCGCTCCGCCTGCTCAAGGAGGCCGGCTGGAGCTCGAAGAACGGCAAGCTGGTCAACGACAAGACCGGCCAGCCTTTCGAGTTCGAGTTCCTGATCGACGATCCGCGCTTCGAGCGCATCGTGCTGCCGTTCCTGAAGAACCTCGAGCGCATCGGCGTCGCCGCCAAGCTCCGCAACGTGGACGCGGCGCAGTACGAGAACCGCCGGCGCGAGTTCGACTACGACATGATCAGCATCCGCTTCGGCACCTCGCTGGCGCCGGGAACGGAGCTTCGCGAGTTCTACGGCAGCAAGGCCGCCGGCACGCCCGGAAGCCCGAACATGCCCGGCATCAAGGATCCGGTGATCGACGAGCTGATCGACCTCGCGATCGCCGCGCAGACCCGCGCCGACCTGATCCCGATCGTCAAGGCGCTCGATCGCGTGCTGCTGAACAGCTACTACGGCATTCCCAACTGGTATTCCGGCATGTATCGCGTCGCCTACTGGAACAAGTTCCGCAAGCCGCCGACCCAGCCGAAATACGCGAGCATGCCGACCAGCGTGTTCGGCATGTGGTGGATCGATCCCGGCACCGACGCGAGCATCCAGGCCAAGCAGCAGCAGGCGAAGCCCTAGAGTCCCGCGCCGTCGATGCTGGCCTACGTCATCCGCCGCCTGCTGCTGATGATCCCGACGCTGATCGGGATCATGGTGGTCAACTTCGCCATCGTGCAGATCGCGCCCGGAGGGCCGATCGACCAGATCATCGCGCAGATCCGCGGCAATGCCGGCGGTGCGCTCGAGCGCGTCACCGGCTCCCAATCCGGCGAAGCGGGATCCGCCACCACCAGCGGCGTAAGCTCGGAGAGCAGCCGCGGCGCCCGCGGCATCGACCCGGAGCTGATCAAGGATCTCGAACGCCAGCTGGGTTTCGACAAGCCGCCGGTCGAACGCTTCTTCCGGATGATGAAGAGCTACCTAGTCTTCGACTTCGGCAACAGCTTCTTCCGCAACGGCACTGTCGTCGAGATCATCATGAGCAAGCTGCCGGTCTCGATCTCGCTCGGGCTCTGGACGACGCTGCTGGTCTACCTGATCTCGATTCCCCTGGGCATCCGGAAGGCGGTGCGTGACGGCTCCGCCTTCGACGTCTGGACCAGCGGCGCGATCGTGCTCGGATATGCGATCCCGAGCTTCCTCTTCGCGGTTCTGCTGGTCGTGCTGTTCGCGGGCGGCAGCTATTTCAGCCTTTTCCCGCTGCGCGGCCTGGTCTCCGACAACTGGGCCGACCTCTCCTGGCCGGCGCGCGTCGTCGACTACTTCTGGCACCTGGTCCTGCCGATCACGGCGCTGGTGATCGGCGCCTTCGCCAGCCTGACCATGCTGACCAAGAACTCGTTCCTGGAAGAGATCAACAAGCAGTACGTGATGACGGCTCGTGCCAAGGGACTGGCGGAGCGGCGCGTGCTCTACGGCCACGTCTTCCGGAACGCGATGCTGATCGTGATCGCGGGATTCCCCAGCGCCTTCATCGGCATCCTGTTCAGCAGCTCGCTGCTGATCGAGGTGATCTTCTCGCTCGACGGCCTCGGGCTCCTGGGATTCGAGGCGGCGCTCAACCGCGACTACCCGATCATGTTCGGGACGCTCTACGTCTTCACGCTTCTCGGCCTCGTGATGAACCTGATCGGCGACCTCGCCTATGTCGCGGTCGACCCGCGCATCGACTTCGGGAAGCGCGAAGGATGACGGCGGTCGCGGCTTCCCGCTTCCTCGGGGTCAAGGTGACGCCGCTGACCCGGCGGCGGCTCCACAACTTCCGCGCCAACCGCCGCGGCTTCTGGTCGCTCTGGATCTTCCTCGCCCTGTTCTCGGTCAGCCTGTTCGCCGAATTCATCGCCAACGACCGGCCGATCCTGGTCCGCTACGACGGCGCCTTCTATTCCCCTGTCCTCGTCGCCTATCCCGAGACCACCTTCGGCGGCGAGTTCCCGACCGAGGCCGACTACCACGACCCCGAAGTCGTGAAGCTGATCCAGGAGAAGGGCTGGATGTGGTGGCCGGTGATCCCTTATCGCTACGACACGGTGATCAAGGATCTCGGCCGACCGGCACCGGCGCCGCCCTCCGCGCGCACCTGGCTCGGCACCGACGACCAGGCCCGCGACGTGACGGCGCGGCTGATCTACGGCTTCCGGATATCGGTCCTGTTCGGCCTCGTGCTGACCCTCTTCTCCTCCGCCGTCGGCGTCGCCGCCGGCGCGGTGCAGGGCTATTTCGGCGGCAAGGTCGATCTGCTGTTCCAGCGCTTCATGGAGATCTGGTCGGGGCTGCCGGTACTCTACCTGCTGATCATCCTGGCGTCCGTGGTCGAACCGACCTTCTGGTGGCTCCTGGGCCTGATGCTGCTGTTCTCGTGGATGTCCCTGGTCGGCGTCGTCCGCGCCGAGTTCCTGCGCGCGCGCAACTTCGACTACGTCCGCGCCGCGCGCGCTCTCGGCCTCTCACCGGTCAAGATCATCTATCGCCACGTGCTGCCTAACGCGATGGTGGCGACGATCACCTTCATGCCGTTCATCCTGAACGGCTCGATCACGACGCTGACCTCGCTGGACTTCCTGGGCTTCGGCCTGCCGCCGGGATCGCCGTCGCTTGGCGAGCTCCTGGCCCAGGGCAAGAACAACCTGCAGGCCCCGTGGCTCGGCATCACCGGCTTCTTGGTGCTGGCAACGATGCTGAGCCTGCTGATCTTCGTCGGCGAGGCGGTGCGCGACGCCTTCGATCCCCGGAAGAACGTCGCATGACGGCGCTTCTCGAGGTCAGGGACCTGTCGGTCACGTTCCGGACGCAGGTCGCGACGGTCGAGGCCGTGAAGCGTGTGTCCTTCACGCTCGACAAGGGCGAGACGCTGGCGCTGGTCGGCGAATCGGGATCCGGCAAGTCGGTGACCGCGCTTTCCGTCCTCCAGCTTCTCCCCTACCCGATCGCCTCGCATCCGTCGGGCTCGATCCGCTTCGCCGGTCAGGAGCTGGTCGGTGCCAAGCCCGACGAGCTGATGCGCGTCCGCGGCGACCGCATCACGATGGTGTTCCAGGAACCGATGACCTCGCTCAACCCGCTGCACACGGTCGAGCGGCAGATCGGCGAGATCCTGGCCCTGCACAAGGGGATGAGCGGCGCCGCCGCCCGTGCGCGCATTGTCGAGCTGCTGCATCTGGTCGGCATCGCCGACGGCGAGCGCCGGCTCGACTCCTTCCCGCACCAGCTTTCCGGCGGCCAGCGCCAGCGCGTGATGATCGCGATGGCCTTGGCCAACGAGCCCGACATCCTGATCGCCGACGAGCCAACCACCGCGCTCGACGTCACGATCCAGGCCCAGATCCTGGCGCTGATCCACGACCTCCAGCAGCGCCTGGGGCTGGCGATGCTGTTGATCAGCCACGACCTCGGCGTCGTCGCCAAGGTCGCGCACCGCGTCGCGGTGATGAACCGGGGCGAGATCGTCGAGCAAGGCCCGGTCTCCGAGGTCTTCGCCCGGCCGCAGCATCCCTACACGCGCCACCTGCTGGCGAGCGAGCCCAAGGGCGAGCCGGAGCCGACCGCCCCCGATGCGCCGGTCTTGCTCTCCTCCGAGAAGCTCAAGGTCTGGTTCCCGATCAAGGCCGGCGTCTTCCGCCGCACGGTCGACCACATCAAGGCGGTCGACGAAATCTCGATCGAGATCCGCTCCGGCGAGACGCTCGGCGTCGTCGGCGAGTCCGGCTCGGGCAAGTCGACGCTGGGCCTGGCGCTGCTGCGCCTCCTGAAAGCCGAAGGAGGCATCCGCTTCGACGGCCAGGAGATCGGCGGCCTCGGCGGCGGCAGTCTCCGCCCGCTCCGGCGCGAGATGCAGATCGTCTTCCAGGATCCCTACGGCTCCTTGAGCCCGCGCATGTCGGTCCGCGAGATCGTCGGCGAGGGCCTGGAGGTGCACGAACCCGGCGTCTCCGAGGAGGAGCGCGACGAGCGCATCGTCGCGGCCCTCGCCGAGGTCGGGCTCGACCCCGGTGCGCGGGACCGCTATCCGCACGAGTTCTCCGGCGGCCAGCGCCAGCGGATCGCGATCGCTCGCGCCCTGGTGCTGAAGCCGCGCCTGATCGTGCTCGACGAGCCGACCTCGGCGCTCGACCGCTCGGTCCAGGCGCAGATAGTCGATCTGCTCCGCGACCTGCAGCGCCGTCACGGCCTCACCTACCTGTTCATCAGCCACGACCTCAAGGTCGTCCGGGCCATGTCGCATCGGATCCTGGTGCTGAAGAACGGCCGCCGGATCGAGGAAGGGCCGGCCGAGGAGATCCTTTCCAGGCCTCAGCACCCCTATACCCAGGCCCTGCTGGCCGCGGCCTTCGATCTGGAGGCGGCGCCGGCCGGCGTGGTAAGCACCTGACCTTTGAAGTCGGGTTGCAGAAGATGCCGAGCGATCGTCTCTACCTCTACGACACCACCCTCCGCGACGGCGCCCAGACTCAGGGCGTCGATTTCTCGGCCGAGGACAAGCGCGCCATCGCCGAGGCGCTGGACCGCCTGGGTGTCGACTACATCGAGGGCGGGTGGCCCGGTGCCAACCCAACCGACGACCGCTTCTTCGCCGAGAGGCTGCCGCTGAAACGGGCCCAACTCGCCGCCTTCGGCATGACCCGCCGGTCGGGCCGCAGCGCCGCCAACGATCCCGGCCTCGCCGCCACGTTGGGTGCGGGCGCTCCGGTCGCGACGCTGGTCGGCAAGACCTGGGACTTTCATGTCGGCGTGGCGCTCGGCGTCTCGCTCGACGAGAACCTCACGATGATCGCCGAGTCCGTGGCGCATGCCGCGACCAGAGCACATGAGGTCGTGTTCGACGCCGAGCACTTCTTCGACGGCTGGAAGGCCAACCGGGACTTCGCGCTCTCCTGCCTGGAAGCCGCGCACAAGGCCGGCGCTCGCTGGCTGGTGCTCTGCGACACCAATGGCGGCACGCTTCCCGACGAGATCGAGACGATCGTCCGCGATGCTGCGACCCGCGTGCCAGCCGCTCACCTCGGCATTCATTGCCATGACGACACCGGCAACGCGGTCGCCAACTCGCTCGCCGCCGTCCGCGCCGGCGCCCGCATGATCCAGGGCACGCTGAACGGCCTCGGCGAGCGCTGCGGCAACGCCAACCTGGTGACGCTGATCCCGACCCTGGTCATCAAGATGGGCTTCGAGACCGGCATCGGCGCCGAGGGGCTTCGTCGTCTGCCGCAGGTCTCGCATCTGCTGGACGAGCGGCTCAACCGGGCGCCCGCGCGCCAGGCGCCTTACGTCGGCGAGTCTGCCTTCGCGCACAAGGGCGGGCTGCATGCATCCGCGGTCGAGAAGGATCCGCGCGCCTACGAGCATGTCGACCCGGCGCTGGTCGGCAACCGCCGGCACGTCGTCGTCTCCGACCAGGCCGGCCGCTCGAACCTGATCGCGCGCTTCCGCGAGATCGGGCTCGAGGTCCTCATCGACGACCCGCGCTTGCCGCGCTTGATAGACCAGGTAAAAGCGCGCGAAGCCGAGGGCTACGCCTATGACGGCGCCGAGGCGAGCTTCGAGCTGCTAGCGCGCCGCGCCTTCGGCCAGGTGCCCGACTATTTCACCGTCCGCCGCTTCCGGGTGATGGACGAGCGGCGCTTCAACGCGCAGGGCGAGCTGGTCACCGAGTCCGAGGCGACCGTGACAATCGGCATCGGTAACGTACTCCACCACGAGGTCGCGATGGGCAACGGCCCGGTCAACGCGCTCGACACCGCGCTCCGCAAGGCGCTCGGCAATCTCTATCCGATGCTAGCTCAGGTCCGGCTCGTCGACTTCAAGGTCCGCATCCTGACCCAGTCCGGCGGCACCAACGCGGTCACCCGCGTGATGATCGAGAGCGCCGACGGACAGGGACGGCGCTGGGACACGGTCGGCGTCTCGCCCAACATCATCGACGCCTCGCTCGACGCGCTTTCCGACAGCATCACCTGGAAGCTGATGCGCGAAGGCGTGCCGGTGGCCGCGTAAGATCATGGCTGGCACCGACCGCAAGCAGGCGGGTCTCTCCGGCGGCCCGCCCGTGATCCTTCATCAGCCGCAGCTCGGCGAGAACATCGGACTTGCCGCCCGCGCAATGCTGAACTGCGGCCTGACCGAGATGCGCCTGGTCGCTCCCCGCGACGGCTGGCCGAACGAGCGGGCCGTCGCCGCGGCCTCCGGCGCCAACGCGGTGATCGACAAGGCCACGGTCTTCGCGACGCTTCCCGAGGCGATAGCCGACTTGACCCATGTCTTCGCCACCACCGCGCGGCCCAGGGGCATGGTCAAGCCGGTGATGACGCCGCGTGCGGCCGCCTCCGCGCTCCGCACGCTGATGTCGGAAGGACTGAAGCCGGGCCTTCTGTTCGGGCCGGAGCGCATGGGCCTCACCAACGACGACGTGCCGCTCGCCGACACGATCGTCACCGTGCCGCTGAACCCGGCGTTTTCTTCGCTGAACCTGGCGCAGGCCGTGCTGCTGGTGGGCTACGAGTGGCTGCAAGCGGCGGACGCGACACCCGACACCCAGTACTGGGGCGGCGGCGACGAGCCGGCACCGAAGTCCGAGCTGATCAACTTCATGGAGCGCTTCGAGGCCGAGCTCGACGATTGCGGCTTTCTTCGAAACCTCGAGCAGCGCCCGACCATGGTCCGGAACCTGCGCAACCTGTTCCAGCGCGCGAGGCCGACGAGCCAGGAACTGCGCACGATGCACGGAGCCGTCCGCAATCTGGTCGACAAGCGGAAGAGCTAGTGCGTGCAGTCTCGAAATCGCGGCCCTACCGCGATTTTCGAGCGGTCGGCACGCTTGACGTCAAGAGCCCACGCCCTTCGTCTCGGCCAGCACCATGTCCATCGCGCGCCTCAGGCGCTGGAACAGCTCGCCGATCTCCGCCTCGGTGATGATCAGCGGCGGCGCCAGCACGATGCAGCGATCCAGCGGGCGGGTCAGGATGCCGGCCTCGAGTCCGGCCTCGTAGACCTTCTTGGCCGTGCCAGCGACCTTCAGCGACGAGATGTTGCCTCCGAGCTGCTCCGATGTCGGCTTGAACTCGACCGCGCCGCCGAGGCCGTAGCGCCGGGTGGTCGCGACCAGCGGATGGTCGCGCAAGGCATCGACCGCCTTGTTCCAGATCGGCAGCAGCGACTGCACGTGCTTGACGATCTGGCGCTTCTCGAAGATCTCGAGCGTCTTCAGCGCGACCGCCGCCGGCACCGGATGCGCGTGATAGGTGCCGCTATGGGCGAACCAGCCGTTGACGTCGCTACCCTTCTCGAGCGCCCTGTAGAACTCGTCGGACATCACGACCGCCGAGATCGGCTGGTAGGCGCCGGACATGCCCTTGGCGCAGGAGAAGCAGTCGGGCGTCACGCCGAAGGACTGCGATCCCCACATCTGGCCGGTACGCCCGAAGCCGGTGACGACCTCGTCGAGGAAGAAGCGGACGCCGTAGTCGTCGCAGACCCTTTTGATTTTCTGGAAGTAGCCCTTCGGCGGCACCGCCCAGCCGGAAGCTGTCGCGATCGGCTCGGCGAAGAAGGCGGCGACCGTCCCGGGCCCCGCCTTCTCGATCGCCTGCCGGACCTCTTCGGCGAGGCGGTCTGAATAGGCGTCCTCGCTCTCGCCGGGTGCGGCGCCGGTCGGGTGGCTCACATGGATGCAGTCGTCGGTCGGGATGCCGAAACTCCGGTGCAGGCCGGTGCCGCCGCCGAGCGCGGTCATCGCGATCGTGCCGCCATGGTAGCTGCCGAAGCGCGAGATCACCTTGCGGCGCTCGGGATTCCCGGCATAGCCGTTCGCGTACCAGAGGAACTTGATCAGGCTGTCGTTCGCTTCCGAGCCGGTCGTGGCGAAGGCGACCTTGGCGTTGGGGAAGGGGGCCGCCTGAGCCATCCGGTCGGCCAGTTCCATCACCACCGGCACGGTCCGGTGCGAGGCCGAAGGATAGAAGGGCAGCGCCCGCATCTGGCGGATCGCCGCCTCGACCAGTTCCTCCTCGCTGAAGCCCAAGGCCGCGCAGTAGAAGGAGGAGACCGCCTCGACATAGTCGCGGCCTCGCTCGTCGATGACGAAGATGCCCCGGCCGCCGGTGATCACGAGCGGCCGCTCGGTCCTGAGCTTCTTCAGGTCCGAGAAGCCTAAGATCATGCTATCGTTGCGATAATTCGCGCCGCGAAGGGCTGTGGCCATGGCCGCCGGCTCCCGGTTCCGAGGGGTCTCGAGCGCCAGCCTACACGGGTCCAGCCGGCGTTTGACAACCGATTCCCCGTCCCTATACTCCGCGCCTCTTTCCGGGAACGTGAACGTATCCAACGAGATGCGTTCCGGCCAATGGCCCTACCGGGACAACAACAGCCCAATACGGAGCAACCATGGCAAAGCGTGAAAGCGCGAAGTACAAGAT
>JAEULB010000179.1 GCA_016792585.1 Rhodospirillaceae bacterium | reverse complement strand
GAGCACCTGCTCGAGCAGGCCGGGCTCTCGCCGGCCGCCATCGCCGAGGCAGCACAACGCGCATGAAAGTCCGCTACTCCTATCTCGGCCAGCAGTTCGCCGATCCCGACCCGATCCTCGCCGAGATCAAGAAGCTGGTCGCCACCGGCGACTTCACCCTCGGCAAGCCGGTCGCCGAATTCGAGAAGCGTTTCGCGTCGCTGATCGGCGTCAAGCATGCGATCGGCGTGGGCTCGGGCACGGACGCGCTGAAGCTGCCGCTGAAGGCGCTGGGCGTCGGTCACGGCGACGAGGTCATCACCGCCGCCAACACCTTCGTCGCCACCGTCGGGGCGATCGCCGAGATCGGCGCCAAGCCGGTCTTCGTCGATGCGCTCGACAACTTCTGCCTGGACGTCGAGAAGGTCGAAGCGGCGATCACGCCTAAGACCAAGGCGATCATGCCGGTGCACTTCACCGGCGAGATGTGCGACATGCCGAGGCTCATGGAGATCGCCGCCAGGCACAAGCTGCCGGTGGTCGAGGACGCCTGCCAGGCGATCCTCGCCGAGTGCGACGGCAAGCGCGGCGGCACCTGGGGCATCGGCGCCGGCTTCTCGCTTCACCCCCTGAAGAACCTCAACGTCTGGGGCGACTCAGGCGTCGCCGTCACCAACGACGACGCGATGGCGGCGAAGCTCAGGCTGCTGCGCAACCACGGCCTCGCCAACCGCGACGAGGTCGAGATCCTCGGATACAACTCGCGCCTCGACTCGGTGCAGGCGGTGGTCGGCAACTGGCTGATCCCCCAGACCCAGGACATCACCGAGAAGCGCATCGCCAACGGCGCCTACTACGACCGCGCCTTCGCGGACATCAAGCAGGTCCGCGTGCCGCCGCGTTCCAACCGCGTGAAGCGCGTGTTCCACCTCTACATGATCTTCGCAGAGGACCGCGACGCGCTGCACAAGCACTGTCTTCAGGCCGGCATCTCGGCCAAGGTCCACTATCCGATCCCGATCTACCGCCAGCAGGGGCTGCTGCACCTCGGCCACAGGCGCGGCGACTTCCCGGTCTCAGACCGTCAGGCCGACGAGGTCCTGAGCTTCCCCGTCGACCAGCACCTGTCGCGCGAGGAGCAGGACTTCGTGATCGAGACGGTGCGCGGCTTCTATCGCGGCCGCTGACGCGCCCCATGCGCTCCTCCGCCGGCCTCGACATCCCCTACGTCAACCTCAGGGCCCAGTACGCGGCGGAGAAGGACGAGATCCACGCGATCGTCGACCGCGTCTTCGGCAAGGCCGACTTCATCCTCGGCGAGGCGATCGGCGAATTCGAGGCGAAGCTCGCCAGGCGCTTCGGCTTCGAGCACGTGGTCGCGCTCAACTCCGGCACCGATGCGCTGATGCTGGCGATGCTCGCCTTCGAAATCGGCCGCGGCGACGAGGTCATCACCCAGTCGAACTCCTTCGTCGCCTCGGCCGCGACGATCGTGCAGGTCGGGGCCCGGCCGGTGTTCGTCGACGTGAAGCCGGATCAGCTGATCGATCCGGCGAAGATCGAAGCGGCGATCACGCCCCGCACCAAGGCGATCATGCCGGTGCATCTCACCGGACGGGTCTGCGACATGCCGGCGATCCAGGAGATCGCCGATCGCCACGGCCTCAAGGTGATCGAGGACGCAGCGCAGTCGATCGGCTCGACGCTGCTCGACCGCCAGGCCGGTGCCTGGGGCGATGCCGCCGGATTCTCGCTGCATCCGCTGAAGAACCTGAACGCCGCCGGCGACGCCGGATTTCTTACGACACGGCATGTCGAGGTCGCCGAGCGCATCCGGAAGCTCCGCAATCACGGACAGAGCGACCGCAATACCGTCGCCGAGTGGGGCGTCAACTCGCGTCTCGACACGCTGCAGGCGGCACTGCTGCTGATGCGCCTCGACAAGCTGGACACGATCATCGCGAAGCGCCGCACCAACGTCGATCTCTACCGCCGCCTGCTCGACACCAGGCACGTCTTCCACCCGCCGTGCCGGCAGGAGGAGTTCAACACCTTCCATACCTTCGTCGTGCAGGTCGACCGCCGCGACGAGCTGCGCGAGCACCTGCACGCCAGCGGCATCGGCTCGGCGATCCACTATCCGATCCCGATCCACCTGCAGCCGGCCGCGGCCAAGCTCGGCTGCAAGCCGGGCGACCTGCCGGCGACCGAGCGTCAGGCGGGTCGCATCCTGTCGCTGCCGATCCACCAGTACCTGACCGAAGGCGAGATCCAGAGGGTCGCCGACACGGTCAACGGGTTCTTCCGGTGACCGGCGGCTTCCTCTCCAACGAAGACCGCATGCTGGGCGATGCCTTCCTCAAGGACGGCTATGTTATCCGCGCGGTCGAGGATCGTGCCGCGCTCGACCGGATCCAGGCGCGCGTGGCAGAGCTCGCCGCATCCCAGCTCGGTCTCGATCCTCCGAACGATCCCAAAGCCTTCCTCGACGGCATCCACACGCACGTCGCGCCGGACAAGCTGAACGCGTTCAGGCTGGCGATGATCGCCGGCATCAATGGCGAGACCTGGTTCCGCCGCGCCTATTACGGCCTCGCCGAGAAGGCGTTGGCGTCGCTGGTCGGCAACGAGCTGGCGATGCAGCGGCGCGCCAACCTGTCGATCCAGCTTCCCGGCGACGAAAGCTCGCTGCTCCCGGCCCATACCGACACCTGGTCCGGCGACTCGCCTTTCGAAGCCGTGGTCTGGTTGCCGCTGGTCGACTGCCGCGCGACCAAGAGCATGTTCATCCTGCCGCCGGCAGCGAACGCGAAGGCGGCGGCGAAGCTCGCCGACTACGGCACAAGCGGCGTCGAGGCGCTCTATCGCGATTTCGAAAGCGAGACGCGCTTCCTCAGCGTGGACTACGGGCAATTCCTGCTGTTCGACCAGAACCTGATCCACGGCAACCGGGTCAACGCCGAGAAGACCACGCGCTGGACCTTCAACTGCCGCTTCAAGGGCCTGTTCACGCCCTACGCCGACAAGCGGCTCGGCGAGTTCTTCGAGCCGATCACGATGCGGCCGACAACCCGGCTCGGCCTCGCCTACAAGCTCCCCGATGGCTTCGAGGAGTGATCCCGCGCGGTCCGGCTACCGGGGATACATCGGCAGCCGGCCGGTGCTCGGCAATCGCACGCCGCAGGCGGTTCAGAACCTGGTGATCCGCGACTACTGCCAGCGCAACGGCCTGCCCTACCTCCTCGCCGCCGCCGAATACACGATGCCCGCCTGCTACATGATGCTGAACGAGGTGCTGGCCGAGCTGCCGCGCCTCGAAGGCGTCGTCTGCTACACGCTGTTCATGATGCCCGAGGCGACGGAGCGCCGGCATGAGGTCTATCGCCGCGTGATCGAAGCAAGGGCGTCGCTCCACACCGCCCTCGAAGGCCAGGTGCTGCGCTCGGCGGACGATGTCGGCCGCATCGAGGACATCTGGCTGGTCCAGCGCGCGCTCGCCCGTGCGCCGAAGACCCTCTGATGGCGCGGATCGACTTCCTGCAGGAGATGCACGGGAAGACCAGGCGCGACTACGTCGCGCGCGTCGTGCAGTTCGACAAGGCGGAATGCTCGACGGTCGCCAAGCGCTTCGGCGCCGAGTACTGGGACGGCCCCAGGCAATACGGCTATGGCGGCTACCGCTACGACGGCCGCTGGCGGCCGCTCGCCGACAAACTCGCCTCGCACTATGCGATCAAGCCCGGCGACCGCGTGCTCGACGTCGGCTGCGGCAAGGGATTCCTGCTGCATGAGCTCGCGCAGTCGGTGCCGGGGATCGAGATATTCGGCCTCGACATCTCCGAATACGGCATCGCCGACGGCAAACCGGAGGTGAAGCCGCACCTGGTCGTCGGCAACGCACGGGCATTGCCGTTCCCTTCCGCCAGCTTCGACGTCGTGCTCTCGCTCGGCACGCTTCACAATCTGCCGGTCGAGCTGGCGATCGACGCCTTCGCCGAGATCGAGCGCGTCGGACGAAGCCCGCGCAAGTACGTCATGGTGGAGTCTTTCCGCGACGAACGCGAGCGCGCGAACCTGATGTACTGGCAGCTCACCTGCGAGAGCCTGCTCTCCCCCTCCTCCTGGGCATGGGTGATCGAGCGGGCCGGCTACCGGGGAGACCATGGCTTCATCTTCTTCGAGTGACCGTGTCCTCGTCCTCGGCGGCTCCTGCGCCATCGGCCGGGCGCTGAAGGCGCGCCTCGGTGACCGCGCCGTCGCGACCCATCGCGGCAAGGGGCCCCAGGACTGGCCGCGTTTCGACGCGCTGGTCGATGCGGTGGACCCGTTGCTCGACCGCTTCGGCCCCTTTCGCCACGCCGTCGTTCTCTTCGCCGAGTCGAACCCCGACCGCTGCGCCAAGGAGCCGGAAGCGGCCAGGCGCCTCAACGTCGAGCGCACCGTCGGGATCGTCGATCGGCTTCTCGCCCGCGGCGTCATGCCCGTATTCACCTCGACGGAGTCGGTGTTCGACGGCCGCAAGGGCGCCTATGTCGAGACCGACGCGCCGAACCCGCTGATGACCTACGGGAAGCTCAAGCTCGAGGTCGAGCGCCACCTCGAGGGCAAGCGGGCCCTCGTCGTCCGCCTCGCCCGCGTCGTCGGAACGACACCCGACGACCGCACCGTGTTCACGGGCTGGCTCGGCGACATCGCCGCTGGCAAGACCATCCGCGTCGCCGCCGACAACCGCTTCGCCCCGATTCACGTCGACGACGTCGCCGAGGGCCTGGTCAGGCTGATGGACCGGGGGCTGACCGGCCTCTTCCATCTCGGCAATCCGGTGAGCGCCGGGCGGCTCGAAATGCTGGAAACGCTGCTCGACGCGTGGCGCCGGGCAGGCCGGACCTTCTCCGGGCGAATCGAGCCCTGCCGCTTCGCCGACTTCCCGACCTTGGAGCCGCGCCCGCTCGACAGTACCATCGTGCCCGCCAAGCTGATCGCGGCGACCGGGCTCGAAATCCGGTCGATCGAGACGATCTGCCGGCAGGCGGTGGCAGCGCAGGACTGACGATGCAGGCGATCCGGAAGATCAACGACGAGGTCTACTACACGGCCGAGGGCGTCACGCTGGTCGGACCGGAGGAAATCGCCTTCCTCAAGGCGCGTGCCGCGGAGACGCCGCGCCAGCGAACCAGGCTCTGCACGCATCCCGGACCCGACAACGGGCTGCACGAGATGCTGATCGTCCATGGCTACGATGCCTATGTCCGCCCGCATCGCCATCTCGGCAAGCCCGAGTCCCTGCACGTCATGGAGGGCCGGGCGACCGCCCTTTTCTTCGACGAGAAGGGTACGCCGAGTCGGAGGGTCGCGCTCGGCGACGGCGCCTGCCGTTACTACAGGATCGACGACGCGGTGTTCCATTGCCTGCTGATCGAGTCCGACTGGCTCGTGTTTCACGAGGTCACGGCGGGTCCCTTCGATCCGTCGAAGACCGAATGGGCGCCGTGGTCGCCGGACGGCAAGAACGACGCGGAGACGCAGCGCTACATGGCCGAGCTGAGGAAGGGCTCATGACGGCCTGCCGGCTCTGCGGCTCGGGAGACGTCGCGCCGGCGCTCGATCTCGGACCGATGCCGATCGCGCACCGGATGCGCACCCGCAAGGACGAGACCGAGAAGCGCTATCCCTTCCGCGAAGTGCTGTGCCGTGCCTGCGGCCTGGTCCAGATCGCCGAGCCGATCGACCCGGAAGAGCTCTACCGCGAGTTCAACTACTGCTTCTCCGGCTGGAAGCCGCAGCCGCACATCGCCGACGAGCTCAGGATGATCCTGGCCGAGACGCCGGGCCCATCGATGCTCGAGATCGGCAGCAACGACGGCCTGTTCCTGAAGGAAGCGCGGCAGGCGGGTTTCGCGCCCGTTCTCGGCATCGAGCCCAACCGGGTCGCCAGCGGCTATGCACGTGACCTCGGGCTCGAGATCGTCAACGAGATGCTGGATCCGCCGCTGGCGGCCAAGCTCGCGGGCGAGCGCGGCAGGGTCGACGTCATCGTCGTCCGCCAGGTGCTCGAGCACCTGACGCGGATTGCCGATTTCTTCCGTTGCGTCGATGCGCTGCTGAAGCCGGGCGGCGTGCTGTTCGTCGACGTGCCCGACTGCGAGCGGGGGTTCGCCGCCGGCGACGTCACCATGATGTGGGAGGAGCACGTCAACTCCTTCACCGAGATGACGCTGGAAGCGACGCTCGGGCGCTTCGACTACGGTGTCGTCAGGCGCGAACGCTACAACTACTCCGGCGGCACGATCGCAGTCGCCGCGAAGAAGGGCGCGCTCCGCCGGAAGGACGGCGACCTCGGCGCACATGTCGCCAACGTTGCGGGCTACGAGGAGCGCGCCAAGGCCTATCGCGCCCGCCTCCGCCCGCTCCTGACGCACGCCCGGGCCAACGGACACGCGGTCGTCCTCTACGGCGCCGGCAACCGTGCCAACACGCTGACCAACTGGGCCGACTTGGGCTCGCTGATCGACTACGCCGTCGACGACCAGCCCCAGCGCCACGGCATGTTCCTGCCGGGAACCGGAATCGAGGTGAAGCCGTCGGCTGCGCTCGCCGAGGAGACCCGGCCTTTCCTCTGCCTGCTTGCCGTCAACACCGAGAACGACGGCGTCGTCACCGCCAAGGCGATGGGCATGGCGCGCCGCGCCGCAATCGTCTTCTCCGTTCTCTCGCCCAAGGACATCATGGCCGAGCTCGACCGCGCCTCGGCCCAGCTCGGGCTGCGCCCAGCGTGACCAAGGCCGAATCCGGGCGGATGCACGCCTACTACGAGGCCAAGGGCCTATCGCCCACCTTCGGCAACCTGCGCACGCCTGAAGAACTCGACCGCCACGTGGCGATGCGCGAGCGCATCTTCATCGACAAGCTGAACGTCGTGCCGCAGCTGTTCGCCGGCGCGCGGGCGCTGGAGTTCGGCCCCGACACCGGCGAGAACGCGCTGGTTTTCGCCCGCTGGGGTGCCACCGTCGACCTGGTCGAGCCGAACCGGCAGGTGTGGCCGCAGATCGAGGCGTACTTCCGTCACTTCGGCCTCGCCGATCGCCTCGGCACCCTCGACGACTCCTCGATCCAGCAGTTCAGGCCGTCCCAAACCTACGATGTGGCCGTCGCTGAAGGCTTCATCCAGACCGTGCAGCCGTCCTCGACATGGATCGGCACGGTCGCCCACGCGATCGCGCCCGGCGGCATGCTGATCCTCTTCTACTACGAGCGCGCGTCGTTCCTGGTCGAGCTGTTCCATCGCGCCGCGCATCGCCGTTTCGGTCATCTCGTCGGCGGCGCCGGTCTCGACAGCGCCCGCCGCCTCTACGAGGCGAAGTGGAACACGATCCCCCACGTCCGGCGCTTCGAGTCCTGGGTCATGGACGTGCTCGACAATCCGTATTCCTCGATCCGCTACACACTGGACGCGAGCCAGCTCGTCGCCGAACTCGCCGATGCCGGCTTCCGCTTCTACCAGTCGTGGCCGCGCTATCGCGACGAGCTGCGCATGGGCTGGCACAAGGCGATGGAGACGACCGGCGCCGTCGTCGCCGAGATCCGTCGTCAGCTCCCGCGCCTCGCCGTCGCCCATGCGACCGGCCGGAGCCTGTTCGCCTACGGGCCGGACCGCGAGGTCGCAGACCTCGGCGCCCGCATCGACCGCCTGCTCACCGGACTGGAAGCGGCAGCGGACGAGAAGGGCGAGCCCTGGCCGGAAATCGCCGATGGCTTCGCCGCGCTTGGACGGGCGGTTGGCGATCCCGCCCTCCTCTACGCGCCCGATGACGCCACCCGCACCGAGGCCCGGGCATCGCTGGACGCGCTTGCCGCGCTCTCCCGGCTGCTCGCAGGCGGCGAGGCTGCAGCAATCGCCGCTTTCGCCTCCACCGACGCAGCTTTTCTTAGGACTTGGGGCCAGCCCGCCCACTACGCGGTCTTCCGACGCTTGCCGGATGCGCCCGGCGGGACCACCTGAGGGTCACCAACGGAAATTGGCACCGTTTGTGCTAGTTTGTTCCAGTAGTCGACGATCGGAGCCCGCCTAGCCGTGACCACCGCCGTCAAAACCGCCGGCAGCACCACCGACGTCGCCACTGCCTTGGCGGCGCGAACTGCCGGTTTCGAGCTGGAAGGCGGGGCGATTCTGATCCAGGTCCCGCAGGTCCCGCTGGAGCTGATCGAGCCGGAGGTGGCCAGGAGCCGGGGATATTTTGCCTACCCCCCGCACGCCCTGTTCTACCTGGCGGCCACCTTCCGAGGCCTCGGCCTCGAGACTCGCCTGCTCGACCTCAACTTCGTCACGCTCGACGCGGCGCAGAAGGGCAAGGACGCCGTGCTGCCGGCCTGGGAGGCCGCCCTGCAGGAGGCGCTCGCCGGAATCGACAAGCCTGTCATCGGCGTCTCGCTGATGTTCGACAACACCTATGCCGAGTTCACGCGGGTCTGCCGCCGCATCCGCGAGCTCAAGCCCGACGCCGCGATCTTCGCCGGTGGCGTTGCCGCTTCGGCGGACCCTGAGAAGATCCTCGACGACGGGCTTGCCGATCTCGTCTTCTGCCACGAGGGCGAAGGCGGCATCGAGAGCTTCTATGCCTGGCATCGCGGCGAGCGTCGCGCCGGGCCGATCAACGTCGCCTTCAAGGACCTCAAGGGACGTCACCTCGCGACCCCGATGCATTCGGGCGGCGAGGTCGACCTCGATATCCGCGACGAGATCGGCAAGGTGCCGATCTCGCTCTACCACCGTCAGGGCTCGCTCTCGAACTTCTCGCGGATGAACGGCATCGACGTGCCGTTCGCGACCGTGCTCTCGCGTCGTGGCTGCCGGGCCCGCTGCAGCTTCTGCGGCGTTCGCAACTTCAACGGCAAGTCGGTGCGCGTCCGCGACAACAAGGGCGTGGTCGACGAGATGGTGAAGCTCCGCACGGAGCACGGCGTCCGCCACTTCGACTGGCTCGACGACGACCTGCTCTACGACCGCGACGGCATCATCGAGCTGTTCGACATGATCGCCGAGCGGCTGCCCGACGTGACCTGGGCTGCCAACAACGGGCTGATCGCGTCCGCGATCAAGCCGGAAGTCCTGCAGGCGATGGAGCGCAGCCATTGCATCGGCTACAAGATCGGCCTCGAATCCGGCAATCCGGACGTGCTGAAGGCGATCCACAAGCCGGCCAGCCTCGAGACCTTCTTCGCCTTCGCCGAACTCGCGCAAGACTACCCGTCGATGCTGGTCGCGGTGAACTTCATCATGGGGTTCCCGGGCGAGAAGCTCCACCAGATGCTCGACTCGTTCAGGGTGTCGGTGACGGCGCGCATGGACTGGCAGAATTTCTACGTCTACCAGCACCTGAAGAACACCGAGCTCTACAAGGCGGTCGGCGGCACCTCGGGCGGCGTGGTGGAGACCGAGCTCGGCAAGGACGGCCAGCACGTCAGCTTCAACCCTGTCCGCGCCGGCCAGTTCAAGAAGACGAAGGCGGCGGCGCTGGCCGAAGGCTACGACATCTTCGACCTCGACCCGGCGATCGAGCCGACGCGCCCGCAACTCCGCGAGATCTGGTTCGCCTTCAACACCGTCGCCAACTTCCTGAAGATGCCGGCGCTCGACACCGACTCGGACGTGCGGCTGCGCCAGGCGATCCGCTGGATGGAGGCCCTCCAGCACGCCTATCCTGAAGACGCGCTGATGTCCTCCACCCTGTACGCGCTCCAGTCCAAGCTCGGAGAGACGAAGAAGGCCGGGCTCGCCAAGCTGAAGGACGCGGCCCGCACCAAGCTCGCCCGTTCCGACTATTGGCAGCGGCGGGACAAGGCCTTCGGTTTCTCGGCGTTCCTCGACGACGCTCGGCCGGAAGTCGATCGGCGCGCCCTGGCCGTGATCGCCAAGGCGGCTTAGGCCGCCTTGAACAGGTGGCGATGGCGGCGGAGAAAGCCGCGGCCGATCCGGCAGCCGACGTCGCCGGTCGAGAACGAATGGCTGAGTTCGTCCCATAGCCTCTGCAGGCGTTCGTCCTCGGCGTCGTAGGGGCGCCGCCCTTCCGTACGCTCCAGCATTTCAATCGCGAGATCGCGCAGATCCTCGGCGTCGGTGTCGATGACGTCGAAGCCGAGGCTCTCCACGTGCGTCGCGTCATAGGTAAGCGCCAGGGGCATCGTCAGGCATTCGTCGAAGCTCAGGATTCGGCCGCTCGCCCGCTCGCGATAGAGCTTCGGCACGACGACGTCGCTCTGGGTCACCAGTCTTTCGCCTGCCGGAAAGAAGTTCGCGCCGCCGACGGGAACGCCAAAGGCCGAGGAGACGATGCACATTCCCGAGGTGGTTCCGAAGAAGAAGCGGCAGCTTGCCGCCAGGAAGATGTCCATCTCCTGGGACTTGTGGGGCGAGCGTGCGTAGTCGATGACCTGCGGCATCGGCGGCAGCGGCTTCATCGACGCATCGCCCAGGCGGATCACCCAGCCGCCGCGCCTCACGATCTCCTGAAGGCCGTCCGCGTAGTCACCGATATCGGCGTTGCGCGTCGCCTCGCTGGTTCCGGCCGCTTCCTGGAGGAAGCCCGACTCGCGCACATGCACGCAGACGAACCATGCGCCGTCAGGCACGCCCATGGCCTTCAGCACGGCTCGTCCGCGCTCGAGCTGGGCTCGCGTCAGGTCGAGCAGCGGCCCGCGCCCCTGCCGCTGCCACTCCTGCTGGACGGCGAAGAATGCCCGGTTCTTCGACATGCTGCGCCCGTCGGGCAGGCGGACGTAGACCGGGTTGAACGCAAGGCGCTGGCGCAGCGGCTCGAGGCTTTCGATCAGCCTCGGATCGTCCACGACCGTCACGTAGGGCCGCCAGCAGTCGAGGAAGGCCTGGTTGCAGACCTGCTCCTTGGGCGCCAGGAGAAGCGTGACGAACGGAGGCAGCCAGCCGAGCTTCTTCATCTTCACGTGAAGATCGAGCTGGAAGGCGAACTCGCCGATGCGCGTCAACAGAACGTCGGGATGGAGAATGCGAATGCCGTGCGCGCCGATCTCGTCTTTCGCCCGCCCCTGCATCTGTTCGTCGATCAGCCGCGTCGCGTACCGGACGTAGGCGGCTTCCTCGCCGATGTCGCGCAGGTACTGAACGTACGGGATGACGAAACCGGGCTCCGTCGGATTGCGGTCGGCCGCGACCTTCGCCGGAACCATCACGTGCTGCAAAGGGAGGCCGCCCGCCTGCAGGGCGGCGGCGAGCGCGACGTAACCCTCGGTGTACTCCGGGTCGTTCTGGACGGCGCGATAGAGCGTGCCGACCGCCTTCGCAAGGTCGCCGGACCGCTGCTGCGTAACGCCGAGCACGGTATGGCCGTGGCCGTAGCGGAGCTTCAAGGCGAGCGCGCGCATCATCCACCTCTCGGCCTCGGCATACCGCTGAGTGCGGCCATGCAAGGTGGCGAAGCGAACGATCAGATCCTCGCGCGTCGGCGCGCGGGCAAGCGCCCGCCGGAACCAGAACTCGGCCGCATGCCGGTCTCCGAGCGCTTCCATCGCCTCCGCCAGGTCGGCGAGGCGGTCGACGTTGGTCGGTTCCAGCTTGACCGACTCGACGAGGTGCTTGATCCCGGCACCGTCGCCGAGCCCCAGCATCGCCATGCCGAGCTGGTGCTGGAGGCGGCCGTTCGCAGGCCATACCGACGCGGCCGGCTGCAGCAGCGCCACAGCCTCCTTCCCCCGTCCCTCCTTCAGGTGCTGCTTCGCCGCCTCGATGAAGACATTGGCAGCCAGGGCCGAGGGATTGGCCTGCGGCGGCTCCGTCATTTCAGCGCGCGGCGGACGACCGAAGCCGCACGCTCGGCCTCCTCCTCGGTAAGCGAGAAGTGGGACGGAAGCCAAAGCCCCTTCGCCGATGCCTCGATCGAGGCGTCGAATCCGCTATCCGGCCGCTTGTAGCTGTCCTGCCGATGGATCGGGAGCCAGAATCGACGGCTGCCGATCTTCTCGGCGGTCAGAGCCTTCTCGACATCGTCGGCGCGGTCGATCAGCGCATCGGTCCATTGCGTGATCTCGCCGCCATTGTCGTCGACCGCCGGCAGAACGATGCCGGGACAGTCGCCGAGCAGCTCCTGGTACCAGCGGTTCCGCTTGCGGAAACCGTCCAGCCGCCTTTCGAGACGATCGAGCTGCGCCAGGCCGACCGCGGCCTGCAGGTTGGTCAGCTTGAAATTGAATCCGAGGACCGGGTGCAGGTCGTTGCCGCCGGTGCCCTGGTGGCGGCGGCCCTGATCCTTGAGCTCGCGCAGACGGTCGTGGACCGCATCCTCGTTGGTCGCGACCATGCCGCCCTGTCCGGTGGTCACCGTCTTGTTGGCCGAGAACGAGAAGGCCGAGGCGCGGCCAAAGCTGCCGAGCGGGCGACCCTGGAAGCGCGAGCCGAAAGCCTCCGCCGCATCGCAGATGAGCTCCAGCCCCCGCTTCTTGCAGAGCGCCTCCAGCGTCACGTAGTCGGCGCCGCGGCCGTTGACGTCGACCGGCACG
Organism: Rhodospirillaceae bacterium; assembly: GCA_016792585.1. Lineage (GTDB taxonomy): Bacteria > Pseudomonadota > Alphaproteobacteria > SHVZ01 > SHVZ01 > SHVZ01. Next base: position 5,914 of record JAEULB010000179.1, on the reverse strand, counting down.
ATCGCCCGCGTCTTGGGGCCGATCGCCGCCTCGGCCTTGGCGACGTCGAGCGCGAAGCGGCGGGGCTCGACGTCGACCAGCCTGACCGAGGCGCCTGTGAGGCGCACCGCGTTGGCGGTCGCGATGAAGGTCAGGTCCGGCACGATCACCTCGTCGCCGGGACCGATTCCGACCGCCATCAGCGCCAGCGCGATGCCGACGGTGCCGCTGGTGACGCCGACGCAGTGCTTGACGCCGAGGACCTCGGCACAGCGCCGCTCGAATTCGCGCGTCACGTTGCCGTCGTTGATGTAGTTCGAGGCAATGACCTGGTTGACCTTCTCGGTCTCCTCGGGACCCGTCTCGACGGAAAACCAGGGAATGGGCTTGCTCACGGCAGCGGCTCCCGCTTGCGGCGACGTTCGAGCGGCCTGGCCGGCACGCCGACCACGGTCATGCCTTCCGGCACGTCGGATGCCACCACCGCGCCGGCACCGATCGTCGCACCCTTGCCGACATTGATGCGCGGCAGGATCACCGCGTGCGAGCCGACATAGACCCGATCCTCGAGCGTGACGTTGCCGAGGATCCGGCAGCCGGGCGCCAATGTCACACAGTCGCCGATCCTGCCGTCGTGATGGATGGTGGCGCCGACATTCATCTTGACCGAGACGCCGAGCACCGAGTCCGGCCCCACATGGGCGGCACGCTGGACGATACAGCCGGCGCCGAGCGTGGCGCTGCGCGCGACGTGGGTCCCGGGCGCGATCACCGTCTGCAGGCGATCCCGGCCGTAGTGAGCGACCAGTTTCGACTTGAGGCCGGTAGGGTCGATCGACAGCACGATGCCCAGGTCCGGCCTCTGGGACTTCACGTCGGGCCAGGCATCGTCGCCGCCGAGATGCGGCGCGCCGAGGGCGTCGGCCGCCGGATGCATGTCGAACACGCCGATGAGATCCCATTCCGGCATCGCCTGGATCAGATCGATCAGATCCTTGTCGACGCCGACGATGGCGATCGGGCGGCCCATCAGACGTCCAGCACCCTGGGATTCGGCAGCGGCACGATGAACTTGCCCTTGAAGCCCTTCTCGCGGAGCTTCGGCGCCAGCTCCTCGCCGATGTGCCAGGAGAGGAACAGCGCGTATTCCGGCTGGTCGACGAGCAGCTTCGCTTCGTCCAGCACCGGGATCCGGGTGGACGGAATGTACTTGTTGAGCTTGTCCGAGCCCGGCACTTCCAGCACGCACTCCATCAGCTCGGAGTCGATGCCGACATAGTTGATCAGCGTGGAGGCCCGGCTCGGCGCGCCGATCCCGTAGATGCGGTGCCCGACCTTCTTCATCGGGGCGATCAGCGCATGCAGGTCGAGCTTCGACTGGCGCACGCGGCGGCGGAACTCGTCGAACACCTTGCCGTCCTGCAGGCCCTGCTCGCGCTCCTCGTCGAGGAAGGCCTTCACGCTCGGCTCGATTTTTCTTTCACCCTTCCTGGCGGAGTAGACGCGGATCGAACCGCCATGGGTCGGGATGCGGCGCACATGGAAGATCTCCATGCCGTGCCGCCCGAACAGCTCGTTCAGGCTGCCGACCGAGTAGTAGCGGAGATGCTCGTGATAGATCGTGTCGTACTGGAGCGTGCGGATCAGGTCGCCGAGATAGTGGTTCTCGGAGATGAAGACGCCCTTCGGTCCCAGCAGCTCGAGGATGCCGTCGACGACGCCGTGCACGTCGCCGTTATGGGCGAAGACGTTGGCAGCGGTGATCAGCTTGGCAGCACCGATCTCCTTCCGCGCCTTCGCCGCCGTCGCCTTGCCGAAGAAGGCGATCCAGGTGCGGATGCCTTTGCCGTTGGCGACGTCGCCGGCACCCGAGGGTTCGATGCCGAGGACCTGGTTGCCAGCGCCGTGGAAGTTGGAGAGCAGCGTCCCGTCGTTCGACCCGATGTCGACGACGAGGTCTTCCTTGGCCAGGCCGACGATGGGCGTCGCCTCGCGCTGCAGATCGGCGAAGTTCTCGCGGAGGATCCGCGTCGTGCCACTGCGATAGGGATACGAGGGCGGGAACAGCACCTCGGGCTTCACCTCGGTGCCGATCTGGACCAGGGAGCAGTCTTCGCAGCGAAGCCATTCCAGCGGGAAGGTCGGCTGCTCCTCGGCGCGGGTGCCGACCTTGGCCATCGTGTTCACCGGCGCCACATAGGCCAGGAACAGGATCGACTTGAGCCGCTGGCCACCGCAGATCTGGCAGTGCGTGACGGGCCGCGACAGGGACTCGGTCATTTGGCTTCTTTTGGCTTCAGGTGACGATTCTTCACGTACCAGTCGACCACCGGGGCGATGCCTTCGGCAAAGGGAATCTTGGGATCGAAGCCGAGCTTGCGGAGCTTGCCGATGTCGGGGGAGCGCCTCGGCGTCTGGCCGGCCGGGGATTTGCCGAACTGGAGATCGGCCTCGCGGCCGAAGCAGCCGACGATTCGCCGGGCGACGTCGGCGATGGTGAGCTCCTCGGGATTGCCTATATGCGTGATCGAGAGATGCGGCGCCTTGTCGATCACGGCGATGAGGCCGGTGGTGAAGTCGTCGACATGAATGAAGGCGCGGGTCTGGCTGCCGTCTCCCTGGATCGGGAAGCGGACCTTGCCCGAGGGCTGCGCCTTGACCGCGTCATCGGCCCGCAACGCCAGTTCGGGCACCACATGCTCGAAGCCCATGTCGGGGCCGTAGACATTGTGCGGACGGAACACGGCGACACGGCTGAAGCCGGTGCGGCCGTAGTTGAGCGCGATCAGCTCGCTCGCCAGCTTCTGCCCGCCATAGGAGTAGCGGGGGTTGAGCGGATCGGGAACGATCAACGGCACGGACTCGTCGGTCGGCACCTTCGGCGGCGTCTGGTAGACCTCGGACGAGGACGCAACGACCAGATCGCCGATGCCGTTCGCGCGGCAGGCATCGACCACCGCCAGCATGCCGCGGATCCCGACGTCGAGCACGAGCTCCGGCTGTGAGTAGAAGTACGCGGTGCCGTTGACCGAGGCCATGTGGACGATCCGCGCGCATCCCTTAGCGGCGGCGGCGACCTTGCCGGCGTCGCGGATGTCGGCCTCGACCATCTCGACCTTATCGAGGATGCCTTCGAGGCGGCGCGGATTGCCCCGCCAATTGTTGTCGAGGACGCGGACCTTGCGGCCGAGCGAGACGAGTCTCTGAACGAGGGCGGCGCCGAGAAACCCGGTGCCGCCGGTGACGAGGACGGGTCCGCTCACGCCGCGCCGCCGATGCCGTGGCTGCCGAGGCAGACGTAGCTCCGCCCCTCGGGCATCAGGATGCTGCTGCGCGCGAAGTGGTTCCAGAGATCGTAGACGATGCCGGGCTTCGCCATCCGGTCGGCGAGGCTCTCCAGCGGCATCGAGGCGAAGACCGGGTGATTGTTGTGGATCACGGCGATGTTGGCGCCGTCGAGCACGTCGGGCAGCGAGGCCTTGGGCTCGAGGCCGAAGGCGCGCTGCTCGTCCGCCGAGACCACCGCGTCGAAGCCGCGGAAGCTGGCCTCCGGGAACGCCTGCTTCAGCTTCGCCAGCAGCGGCCGAGCCGTCGTGCCGCGGAGATCGTCGGTCGCCGGCCGGCCCTTGAAGGCGATGCCGAGCAGCGCGATCACCGGCTTCGCCGGAAGCCCGCCCATGTGCTCGGCCTGCGCCTTGATCGCCGCAACTACCTCGTCAGGCTGGCGTTCGTTGATCACGCGCGCGGCCAGCGTCATCTCCGGCTTGATGCCGTACTTCTCGACGCTCTCGGCGAGGATGTAGCTGTCCTTCTCAAGGCACGGACCGCCGACCGGACCCGGCATCGGCAGGTTGGTGCGCGGATATCCGCGCTTGCCGGCCTGGATCACCTCCGCCGCCGATATGCCGATCGCATCGCAGACCCGCGCCACCTCGTTCGAGTAGGCGAAATGGACGTCGCGCTGGGAGTTGTCGACCAGCTTCACCATCTCCGCGGTCTCGACCGATGACACGCGCACCACCGTCGGCGTCAGGAACTGGAAGAGCTGTCCGGCGCGGACGGTGACGTCGAGCGTCTCGCCGCCGACGATCTGCGGCAGCCACCTGAGCTCCTCGAGCGCCTGGCCTTCGACGGTGCGCTCCGGGCAGAAGGCGAGGTCGAAGCGCTTGCCCGACGCCTCGAGGACCGGATGGACGAGATTGCGCGTCGTTCCGATCTTGACGGTCGACCGCATGATGACGAGGTCGTCGTCCTTGATGTTCTTCGCGACTTCCTTGGACACGCTCTCGACCATGTCCATGCGCGCGCGGCCGCCAGGCCCCATCGGCGTGCCGACGGTGATGATCCACACCGTCGCCGGGCAGTTCTCGGGAATCTTCGGAAAGATCTTGAGACGGCCGTTCCTGACCGCTCGGCTCAGGCGCTCGGTGATGCCGGGCTCGGAGAAGTGCGCCTTCCCCTCCTTCATCAGCCGCACGAGTTCTTCGCGAACCTCGATGCCCCAGACTTCGAACCCGACCTCGACCATCACGGTCGCCAGCGTCAGCCCGACATAACCCAGGCCCATGACGCAGACGACGCGGTCGCGAAATCCGTCGGGCACAGTGTTGGTCATGCGAATCGCCTGAAGATCGAAGGGCGGGCGGAGTATAGAAGCCGTTCCCCTAGGCGCAAGCGGATGACCACCCGTAATCGCTGGTGTAGCTTCGCCCACAATGGATACCACCGCAGAGCTTGAGAAGGCCCGGGCGCTGAGTCGATTCGGGCGTCACAAGGCTGCCGCCGAAATCTGCCAGCGGATCCTGGAACGACAACCCAATCGCGCGGACGCGCTTCTGATCCTGGGCTCCATCGCCTACGACCTCGGCGATTCACGGGCGGCGGTCGGTTTTGCCTCCCGCATCGTCGATCGGACCCCCGCTCACCCCGGCGCCGCCATTCTCTTCGCCAATGCCCTCGCCAAGCTGGGAGCAAACGACAGCGCTTTGGCTTGGTACCGCGTCGCGCTCGACATCGACGGTGACAAATCGGCGGCCGCCGCCGGCCTCGCCCGCATGCTCGTCGCCGGCGGTCGGCTCGACGAGGTCGCCGCCCTGGCGGAGATGCAGCTCGCGGCCGGCCGCGTCCCGATGGCTCTCGATGTCGCGCAGATCGGCTGGGAAGCGGCTCCCGGCAACGCCGCACTCGCCCATGTTGCGGGCCGCGCGCTCGCGGCTGCGGGAAGGACGGACGAGGCGGCGAGCCGGATGAGGATCGCCCTCCTTCATGCGCCGCAGGACCCGGCCGCGTTGGAAGCGATCGGTCTCGCCCTCCGTGATATCGCCTGGCTTGAACGAGCCCTCGCCGTCCGATCGAGCGCCGATGTCCTCGCGTCCTTGGGCGACACGCTCGCCGCAGGCGGAGACGCGGCCGCGGCGTCCGGGAAATTCGAGGCCGCCCTGGCGCTCGAAGGAAGCCATCGGCGCGCGGCGCACGGGCTCGCGCGCCTTCATCTGGAAGGCGGGAAAGCGGATGCCGTGATCGGGCTGGCGCGAAGGCGCCTTGCCGAGGCTTCCGGCGATGCCGATGCGGCTCGCCTGCTGGGCGAGGCGCTGACCCGCCGCGGTCTCGCGGCATCGGCCCTCACCTATGCGCAGACCGCGGCCAAATCCGGGCAGCGCGAGGTCGCCGAGGCCGTCGCCGACGGAATTCGCGCCGCCGATCCGCATCACCTCGGAGCCTGGCGGATGCTGCGCACCGCCCGCGCCTGCCGCGTGATCCTGGCGCACGAACCTGCCGACGCCGCGGCCATGGTCGAGCTGGGGGCGTTCGACCCGGTTTCCGCCGAAGTTTGGCCGGAGCGTGCCATCGCCTTCGATGGCGGCCCTCGCACGGTGCTTGCTATTGCCCGTACCAGGCTCAGGAAAGGGGACAAGGAGGCGGCGTAGGCGCTGCT
>JAEULB010000177.1 GCA_016792585.1 Rhodospirillaceae bacterium | reverse complement strand
CGGCATCAGCGTGTCGCGTGGCGGGCGCCTCTCCCACGCCTCGCGCCATGGGTTGCGGTCCTCGAACAGGACGGTGCTGCCGCCCGCCGAAAAGACCGGGATCAGCAGGATCGGGCGGGCGCGCGTCTCGGTGAAGGCGATGCCGGCCTGGGTCAGCACCTCGCGGACCGCCGACGGATTGAAGCGGACGGTCAGCGTGGCGAGATAGCGGACCGCCGAGGTGCGCTCGTTGGCGACGTCGATCGAGCGGACCAGACGGGCCAGCGTCGATTCGTCGAGCCGCGGAACGCGCGCCGCGGCGTCGCTCGCCAGGCGCTGGATCAGGCGCTGGAAGGCCTGGCGCTGGCCGTCGAGGAGGGCCTTCTCGCGGGCCTGCAACGCGGTCGCGTCGGTGACGTCGACCGCGACCTCGCTGACCGTGAAGACGTCGTCCTGGCCGCCACGCGGCGCCTGCGCCCCCGCCGGTGCCGCGAGCACGAGGAGCGCCGCTACGACCAGACGGAAGAGCCCGGCTCCTGCCATTGCAAAGCGTCCACGTTCGTCTATGTTCTGGCGCCCGCTTATACCGTGGCGAGCGCGAGGACACCATAAGCGCCAGGACGTACAAGGACGCCGGCGTCGACATCGACGCAGGCAACGCATTGGTCGAGGCGATCAAGCCGCTGACCCGAGCCACCCGCCGGCCCGGCGCCGACGGCGAGATCGGCGGCTTCGGCGGCGCCTTCGATCTCCGCGCCGCCGGCTACAAGGACCCGCTGCTGGTGGCCTCCACCGACGGCGTCGGCACCAAGGTCAAGATCGCGATCGAGGCAAAGCGCCCCGAGACGCTCGGCATCGATCTGGTCGCAATGTGCGTCAACGACCTGGTGGTCCAGGGGGCGGAACCGCTCTTCTTCCTCGACTACTACGCGACCGGGAAGCTCGACGTCGAGGTGGCGCGCAAGGTCGTCGCCGGCATCGCCGAGGGCTGCAAGCGCGCGGGCTGCGCGCTGATCGGCGGCGAGACCGCCGAGATGCCCGGCCTCTACGCCAAGGGCGACTACGATCTCGCAGGATTCGCGGTCGGCGCGGTCGAGCGCGACCGGATCATCACCGGCGAGACCGTGGCGCCCGGTGACGTGATCCTCGGCCTGGCATCCTCGGGCGTTCATTCGAACGGCTATTCGCTGGTCCGCCGCGTCGTCGCCGACAAGGGCATGTCGTGGGACAAGCCCGCCCCCTTCGACCAGCAGCGGTCGCTGGGCGAGGCGCTGCTGACGCCGACCAGGATCTACGTGAAGTCGACGCTGGCGGCGATCAGGGCCGGCGGCGTCAAGGCGATGGCGCACATCACCGGCGGCGGCCTGATCGAGAATCCGCCAAGGGTCTATCCAAAGACCGTCGCGGCCGAGCTCGACGGCGCCGCATGGCAGATGCCGCCGGTGTTCCGCTGGCTTCAGCGCGAGGGCGGCGTCGACGCCGCCGACATGCCGCGCACCTTCAACTGCGGCCTCGGCATGCTCGTGATCGTCGATGCGGCCAAGGCCAAGGAAGCCAAGTCGGCGCTCGAAGCCGCGGGCGAGACCGTGTTCGAGGTCGGCCGCATGGTCGCCCGCAAGGGCGAGCCGGTGACGATCGCCACCCTGGAGCGTGCATGGCGCGACTGAGGCTGGGCGTGATGATCTCGGGCCGAGGCAGCAACCTGCAGGCTCTGATCGACGCCTGCCAGGGTCTGGCGTTTCCGGCCGAGATCGCCTGCGTGATCTCCAATGTTCGAGGCGTCTACGGCATCGAGCGCGCACGCGCCGCCGGCCTTCCCACGGTTGTCATCCCGCACAAAGGCTATCCCAGCCGCGAGGCGTTCGAAGCCGACCTGACCCGGGTGCTTTACGCGCACGGCGTCGACCTCGTCTGCAACGCAGGCTTCATGCGGATCCTGACGCCTTCGTTCTTCGAGCACTGGCCGGACCGGGTGATCAACATCCACCCCTCGCTGCTGCCGGCCTTCCCGGGCCTGAAGACCCACGAGCGCGTGCTTGCCGCCGGCTGCCGCTTCACCGGCTGCACCGTGCATTTCTCCAGGCCCGAGGTCGATGCCGGGCCGATCATCGTGCAGGCCGCGGTGCCGGTGCTGCAGTCCGACACGCCGGAGACGCTGGCCGCCCGGGTGCTGGCCGAGGAGCACCGGATCTATCCGATGGCGGTCCGCTGGCTCGCCGAAGGCCGAGTCCAGCTCGACGGCGAGCGGGCCATCGTCGCCGAGCCCGACATCGCCGAGACCGCGCTGATCAATCCGGCCGGCTAAAAGATCGGGCAGCTAGAAAATCAGACCGGCCTGCGCTATACGCCAAGCGACCGGCTTCGGGAGGGAGAACTCAGGCATGGCCGTCGACAGCGACCTCAAGCACCACCAGGAAACCTGGAACATTTTCATCAAGGGCTCGATCTGGATCGGCGCCGCCTGCATGGCGATCCTGGGCCTGATGGCGATCTTCGTCGCCTAGAAACGAAACCGCCCGCGCCTCGAGGCGCGGGCGGATCTTCGAGAGCCTTGACGGCTCAGCCGACGATTTCGGTCTCGGCAAAGAAATAAGCGATCTCGATCTTGGCGTTCTCGAGCGAGTCCGAGCCGTGCACGGAATTCGCTTCGATCGACTCCGCGAACTGCTTGCGGATCGTGCCCTCGGCAGCGTTCGCCGGGTTGGTGGCGCCCATGACCTCGCGATTCCTGGCGACCGCGTTCTCGCCTTCCAGGACCTGGACCACGACCGGGCCCGAGGTCATGAACTTGCAAAGATCGCCGAAGAACGGCCGTGCCTTGTGGACGGCGTAGAAGCCCTCGGCCTGGGCCTGGGTCAGGCGGACGCGCTTCTGCGCGACGATGCGGAGGCCCGCGCCTTCCAGCACGGCATTGACCTTGCCGGTGAGGTTCCGGCGGGTCGCGTCCGGCTTGATAATCGAAAAGGTGCGCTCGAGCGCCATCGCTGAACTCCTGGCTTTACGTCGAGTGTCGTTGAGGTGGCAGGCTTATAGCGGCGGTCCTTCCGCATCGCAACATGCCTCGAAGGGCGCTAGGCTCGACCGGTTTCGGGAGGCCTCCCATGGGCAATGTCGACTACGTCCACGGCTATTCGACCCGCGAGCACCAGCGGCTGCTGGACCAGGCCGGAAGCCTGGTCGAGCTGCTGCATGCCGACACGGCGTTTCCGGCCGGAAGCACCGTGCTGGAGGCGGGCTGCGGGGTCGGCGCCCAGACCGTGACGATCGCCGCATCGAGCCCCGATGCCCGCTTCACCTCGGTCGACATCTCGCCTGAGTCCCTGGCGGCGGCCGAGACGCGAGTCCGGCAGGCCGGCTTGAGCAACGTCGCCTTCCGTCAGGCCGACATCTTCGCCCTTCCCTTCCCGGCCGAGAGCTTCGACCACATCTTCGTCTGCTTCGTGCTGGAACATCTCCACGATCCGCTGGGCGCGCTCGCCAGCCTGAAGACGGTGCTGAAGCCGGGCGGCACGATCACCGTGATCGAGGGCGACCACGGCTCCACATATTTCCACCCGGACAACGCCGACGCGCGGCGCGCCGTCGGCTGCCTGGTCGAGATGCAGGCGAGGCTCGGCGGCAATTCGCTGATCGGGCGCGAGCTCTATCCGCTGCTGACGAAGGCCGGCTTCGCGCCGGTCTCGGTCTCGCCGCGCATGGTCTATGTCGATGGCAGCAAGCCGGCGCTGATCGAAGGCTTCACCCGCAATACCTTCACCGCGATGGTCGAGGGCGTGCGCGATCAGGCTCTATCCGCCGGCATCGTCGATGCGGCCGCCTGGCAGCGCGGCATCGACGGCCTCAACCGCACCGCCGCCGACGATGGAGTCTTTTGCTACACCTTCTTCAAGGCGAGAGCCGTGCGGGCCGCCTGACGACGCGCAGTTTCAGGCTCGGGGGCCGCCGGACAGATGCTTGGCCAACGCATCGCCGAGCGCGGCCGGGCGGATCGGCTTCGCCAGATAGTCGTCGAAGCCCGCCGCCATCGCCGACTGCCGGTCCTCCTCGAAGACGTTGCCGGTGAGCGCGATGATCGGCGTCTCCCGATTGGGTCCCGGCTCTGAGCGGATCTGGCGCGTCGCCTCCAGTCCATCGATGTCCGGCATCTGGATATCCATCAGGATCGCATCGAACGGTCGCGCCCGCGCCGCCTCGACAGCCGATCGGCCGCCGCCGGCGAGTTCGACCTCGAATCCGAGGCCGCCGACCAGCTGAGCGATCAGCCGGCGGTTCACGTCGTTGTCCTCGACCAGGAGGATGCGCGCGCACCGATCGGTCGTCACCGATGCCTGGGCCGTGCCGGCGCTCGCGGTCGCCTGCGCTTCAGTCGCCGGCAGCCGGGCCGTGAACCAAAAGGTGGTTCCGCGACCGACCTCGCTGACGAAGTCGATGCCGCCTCCCATCGCCTCTACCAACTGCTTGCAGATCGCAAGGCCGAGGCCGGCGCCGCCGAACCGCCGGGTGATCGTCTGATCGGCCTGAGTGAACTTCTCGAATACATGCGCACGCAAGTGCTCGGCCATCCCTATCCCGGTATCGGCGACCGAGAACCGGGTCAATCCCGGCTCGGCGTCCGGCCCTACCGAAACCCGGATGCCGCCATGCTCGGTGAACTTGACCGAGTTGGTGATCAGGTTGAGGAGGACCTGACGCAGCCTCGTCGGGTCGCCCAGACGCCAGCCGCCCGCGCCCTCGCCGATGTCGAGCGACAACGACAACCCCTTCGTGGCGGCGCGCGCGCCGGCCGTCGCGACGGTCTCGCGCAGCATATCCGGCAGGTCGAAAGGGATCTTCTCGAGGACGATCTGGCCGGCTTCGAGCTTCGAGATATCCAGGATGTCGCCCAGCAGTCCCGTCAGCTGAAGCGAGGACGCGAGCGCCTGATCGACGAACTGCTTCTGTTCCGACGTCAGGGATGTTGCCGCAAGCAGATCGACGCCACTGATGACGGAGGCCAGCGGCGTCCGCAGCTCGTGGCTCATCACCGCGAGGAATTCGGACTTGGCCTGGTTCGCGCTCTCGGCCCGGCGGCGTGCCTCCCGCGACTCGGCGAACCACCGAAACACCACCAGCGCCGAACTCAACAGGGTGAGCAGAAGCATGATCGCGAAGGCGCCGACCGCCGCGTAGTCGAGGTCGCCGTAGAAGAGGAAGAACGCCGCGACCGGCACGAGGACCGCGATCACGAAACCTGCCGCCGCCAGCGGCAACACCGCGAGCGTCGCCGCGCCTCCAGCCGCGACGCCTGCGAACATGACGCAGAGGGTCAATGTCTCGGCCGGTCCGGCACCGGGCACGAAGACCAATGCGCTGCTCCACAGCAGGCCGCCGAGCGTCGCCCAGAGGACGGGCTTGCGCCAGCTCCCGGCGCGCACGGTCGCCGGCAGGGTTCGCCCGCGGAACCTGACCCATCGCTTGAGCTGGAAGATCGAGAAGCCGCATGCCGCACCGGCCCAGAGAAGCACCAGGAGGCGGTTGCCCTCGGGCCACAGCACGGCGGCGATGATCAGCGCATTGACGATGCTGACAAAAGCGTTGATCGGCGTCGTCTGCGCCAGGACCACGAGCTGATCGCGCCGCAGCGTCTCGGGATAGAAGGTATCCAGCAAGGCTTGGCCGGCCGACGCGAGACTACGCTGCACCAGAAGGCCTTCTCGATGCCGTCGGGCGGCAGCATCCCCTAGGGAACATATACATTCGTATCAAGTGCCCCAGCCCCCTCCGTGCCGTCAACATCCGGAGTTACCTGCCGAGGAGAGCGTTGCCTTTCCTCACGCAGCGTTGATGACTGGCCAGAGCGCCCGGATTGCACCAACCACTCCGGTTAGCACCAGAAGCCACAACACCACCTGACGGAAACGCTCGGGCGACGTGCCGCGGAAAGCGCGCTCGCCTAAGAACACGCCGGCCAGCAGGAACGGGATCAGCAGCAGCGCGGTGATCGTGGTGTCACGCTCTATGAGGCCGCCGACCCCGGCGAAGGCGAGCGCCGCCGCGTCGGTCACGAAGAAGAACGCGATCAAGGTCGCGCGGCCAACCGAGAGAGAGTCGGTGCGCGTCAGATAGAGGAAGACCAGCGGCGGGCCGGAGAGTCCGGCGACACCGTTCATCACACCGGCAAGCGCGCCGGTCGCGACGATCGTCGACTTCCTTGGGCTTCCCGGCAGCCGGAAGCCGATCAGGAAGAGGATCGCCACCAGCAGCACCGCGATCGAGAGACCGAGCCTGAGTGCCGTCGGTGAGGCGAGCCCGAGGAGCCAGGTGCCGATCGGCGTCGTCAGGATCGCGGTCGGCATCAGGAGCTTGAGGCCGCGCCAGTCGATATGCGTCCAGAGCCCGGGAAGCTGACGCAGCGCCACCGTGACGCCGAAGATCAGCACGATGATCACCGCGTCCTGGGGCGGCAGCACCAGCGACAGCAGGGGCACGATCATCAGCCCCATGCCGAAGCCGGAATAGCCCCGGACGACCGCGCAGACCCAGGTCACCGCGGCGGCGAAGACGAAGATCCAGTCCATCGTCTGTACGGGCGGCTTAGGCGCCCTTCTCCCAGCCGCCGGCGTCGGTCTGGCGCCAGTAGGTGACGGTGTGGCCCTGCTGCTTGTAGGCGGTCCAGTGCGCGCGGGCGCGCTCGACCTGGGCCGGGTCGCGGCCGTCGAAGATCTCGAAGCAGCGCTCATAGGCGGCGAGCTTCGAGGTCTCCTGGCCGTCGATCAGCATCACGAACTCGGCCTTGTTCGGGTTCTCGTCCTCCGCCGTCAGCCATACCGGCTGGTGCTCGGCGTTGCCGTCCTTCTCGGTGCCGTGCGGCAGGAAGGCGTTCGGATCGAAGGTCCAGAGCTGCGCCGACAGCGCCTCGACCCGCTCGGTCGATCCCGCGAGCACGACCGCGCGCTTGCCCGATGACAGCGCGCGGTCGAGCAGCCTGGCGAGCGCCCAGTCGAGCGACCGGGTGGTCAGATGATAGAAGCCGACCTCGCTCAACGTGTCCCCGTTCAGGCCTTGGGCTCGTAGTAGGCCTTCACCAGGTGGTCGAGCAGGCGGACGCCGTAGGCGGTGGCGCCCTTCGGCGTCGTCGGCTTGTCCTTCGACGACCACGCCATGCCGGCGATGTCGAGATGCGCCCACGGCACGTCGTTGGTGAAGCGCTTCATGAACATCGCCGCCTTGCACGAGCCGCCGTCGCGCGTGCCCGAGTTCTTCATGTCGGCGATGTCGGAGTCCATGCCGCGGTCGTAGCTCTCGGCGAGCGGCATGCGCCACACGCCCTCGCCCGTCGCCTTGCCGGATGCGACCAGGCGATCGGCGAGTTCGTCGTCGCTGACAAAGGCGCCGGCGAACTCGTGCCCAAGCGCAATGATGATCGCGCCGGTCAGGGTCGCGAGGTCGATCATGAAGCGCGGCTTGAAGCGGTCCTGGCAGTACCAGAGCGCGTCGGCCAGAACGAGGCGGCCTTCGGCGTCGGTGTTGTTCACCTCGATGGTCTGGCCGGACATGCTCTTGACCACGTCGCCCGGGCGCTGGGCGTTGCCGTCGGGCATGTTCTCGACCAGGCCCACGATGCCGATCACGTTCGCCTTGGCCTTCCGGCCGGCGAGCGCGCGCATGAGGCCGATCACGGCGGCGGAGCCGCCCATGTCCCACTTCATGTCCTCCATGCCCTGGGCCGGCTTGAGGGAGATGCCGCCGGTGTCGAAGGTGACGCCCTTGCCGAGGAAGGCGAGCGGCTTGTCCTTCGACTTGGGATCGCCGTTCCACTGCATGACGACGAGCTGGCTCTCCTGGGTGCTGCCCTGGCCGACGCCGAGCAGCGCGCCCATGCCGAGCTTGGTCATCTCCTTGACGCCGAGGACCTCGACCTTGATGCCGTGAGCGGTGAGCGTCCGGCACTGCTCGGCGAGGCTTTTCGGATAGATCACGTTGCCCGGCTCGGAGACCAGGTCGCGGGCGAAGAAGACCGCATCGCCGACCTGCTCGAGCTCGGCATACACTCGCTGCGCCGTGCGGTTGGCCTCCACATGGATCGAGATCCGCTGCAGCGTCGGCTTGTCCTCGGGCTTCTCCTTGGTGCGGTACTTGTCGAAGCGGTAGGAACGGAGCTTGGCACCGAGCGCGAAATGCGCGGCCGCGGTGCCGCCTTCCTCTCCCGGAAGGTCGAAGGCGACCGACGCCTCGCGCACGCCCGAGTTGCCGAGCTCGCCGACGAGCGCACCGCCCATCGCCTCGATGTCGACCGGCTTCATCTCGCCCTTGGCCTTGCCGAGGCCGAGCAGCACGACGCGGGCGGCGTCGGTTCCGGCCGGCGCCAGGACCGACAGGACCTGGCGGCTCTTGCCGGAAAAGCGGCTACCGGCGATGGCGCGGGTGATCGCACCCTTGGTCTTGCGGTCGAGCTCTGTAGCGCTCGAGGTCAGCTTCTTGCCTTCGTAGACGCCGACGACGAGCGCGCCCTTTGCCGGGAGGCCCGGCTTGGAGAATGAGATTTTCATTGGCGACTCCTCCCGATACGGGGACTTGGGCGGGAAATGGTGAGAGAGCCATTAGCCTTCGCCCGTTTCGGCTGTCAATGGCGCGGGGTGCCATGGCAGATTGACCGAAGCCCTTCAACCTCGCGACGGATCATCGGTGCTTTCGTTCCTCGCCTCGCCCTGGGCGCGGGCTCTCGTGCTCGTCGTCACGCTGGCGGCACTGCTGCCGGGCGCGATCCGGCTGCCGCCGATCGATCGCGACGAGTCCCGCTACGCGCAGGCGACCAAGCAGATGCTGGAGACAAGAGACTTCGTCCGCATCCGCTTCCAGGACGAGCCAAGGAACAAGAAGCCGGCGGGCGTCCACTGGATGCAGGCGGCCTCGGTCACGCTGCTGGCGCCGGACATGCGCCAGATCTGGGCCTATCGCCTGCCGTCGATCCTTGGCGTGCTGATCGCGGTCTGGCTCACCATGGCGATCGCGCGCCGCCTCTACGACACGATGACGGCCGGCGCTGCCGGCGGCCTGGTCAGTGCCGCCCTCCTGACCCAGGTGATGGGACAGCAGGCGACCACCGACGGCGCCCTGCTGGCCTCCGCCGTCGCAGCACAGGGCGCGCTGGTGCTGGCATACGTGCGACAGCGCCGAGGCGAGCTGGTGCGCCCCGGCCTCGCCTTCGGCTTCTGGGCGGCGCTGGGCCTGGCTACCTTGATCAAGGGGCCGGTGATCCTTGCGGTCTCGGCGCTGACCGCGATCACGCTGTCGGTCGCCGACAAGGACTGGCGCTGGCTGAGGCTGCTCCGGCCGCTTCCCGGCATCGTGCTGATGCTGGCGATCGCGAGCCCGTGGTTCATCGCGATACAGCTCGCGACCGATGGCGGCTTCGTGCGCGACGCGGTCGGCAACGACCTGCTGCCGAAACTGATCGGCGGCCAGGAGAGCCACGGCGCGCCGCCGGGCTACTATCTGGCGCTGGTCAGCCTCACCTTCCTTCCCGCTTCGCTCGTGCTGTGGCCTGCGCTCAAGGAAGCCTGGACCGACCGGCTGGATGCGCCGACCAGGGCGCTGCTCGCCTGGGCGATCCCGGCTTGGCTCCTGTTCGAGGCGGTGCCGACCAAGCTTCCGCACTACGTGCTGCCGATGTTCCCGGCGCTGGCGATGCTGGCCGCCCGTCTCCTCGTCCGCTCCGCCGAGGGCGAGAAGACGACGCTCGACGGCCTCTGGGCCCGGATCTTCGCCCTCCCGTGGCTCGCCGGCAGCGTAGCGCTCGCCGCCGCCCCCGCAGCGATCGGCTTCGCCCTCGACCAGCGCCTCGACCCGGCGGCCCTCGCACTCGGTCTTTCGGCATTGGTCGCGACGTTGCTCGCGGCGGTCGCCGCGTTCCGCGGCCGCTGGCTCGCGGCCACGGCGATCTCGGCGGCGACGGCCTGGGTTCTCATGACCGGCACCCTCGGACAGGTCCTGCCTCGCCTCGA
This sequence comes from Rhodospirillaceae bacterium, assembly GCA_016792585.1. Lineage (GTDB taxonomy): Bacteria > Pseudomonadota > Alphaproteobacteria > SHVZ01 > SHVZ01 > SHVZ01. The sequence continues at coordinate 4,265 of JAEULB010000177.1, read as the reverse complement.
TCCGCTCTGGCTCGGGCGCGAGGCGGCCCAACTCGTCGCCGAGCGCGCGCCGGGCAGCAAACCCGAGTCGCTCGCCTCCTCGGGCTATGCCGAGCCCAGCCTGGTCTTCGCCACCGGCGCGCCGGTCCGCCTGGTCGACGCCAGCGTCGCCGCCCGCTTCCTCGCCGAATCCCCCGGCCGGGTGGCCCTGATCGGCCGCGAGGAACAGCCCGCCTTCCAGGCCGCGATGGCCGCATCCGGAGCCCGGGCCGAAGCGCTCGACACCCTCGCCGGCTTCAACTATTCCAAGGGTCGGTGGACCACGCTGACGCTCTATCGGCGGCACCCGTGACGCCGCATCCCTGGTACTGGCCGCGACCCGCGCCGATCGCGTGGTTCTGGGCGGTGACGGTGGCGGCTGCGGTATTGGTGGGCGTCACCGTCGGCTGGCTCGACCGTCCGGTCGCGATCTGGTTCCAGAGCCACGGCGACCGGACCATGAACCTCTTCCGCCGCCTCTCGCTGCCCGGAGATTCGGTCTGGTACCTGGTCGGCGGCGGGATCGGCGCGCCGCTCGCCTATGTGCTCTCCAGGCGCTACGTCGCGCCGGCCCGCGACCGGCTGCTCAAGCTGGCGAGCCGGCTCGCCTTCCTCTTCCTCGCCGTCGCCGCGACCGGGATCGCCGTCGACCTCTTCAAGATCCTGGTCGGCCGGTCGCGGCCGCGCCACCTGTTCCAGGACGGGCTGATGACGATGTCGCCTGGCACGCTCAGCTCGTCGTGGTGGTCGTTCCCGTCGGGGCATTCGACGACGGTCGGCACCGTCGCCATGGTGCTGATCCTGCTCTTTCCGCGCTTCGCCTGGGCCTGGATCGCGCTCGCGCTCGCGGTCGCGCTCGGCCGCGTCGGCGCCACCGCTCATTTCATCAGCGACACCGTCGCCGGGCTCTGGCTCGGCGCGATCGGCGCTCTCGTCGTCAGCTGGGCCCTCGCGCGCCAGGCGGATGCGATCGAGCGGCGCTGGGGATTGCCCCGATGCGTTGGATGACGCGCTATCCGCTGCGCCAGATGACGACGGCGCTGCTGTTCGTGCTGGGCGCGGTGACGCTGGCGATCTGGCTGACCCAGGCGCTCCGCTTCGTCGACCTTATCGTGAACCGCGGGCTCCCGATCGAGACCTTCCTGCACCTCGCCGTGCTGCTGCTGCCGCAGTTCTTCCAGCTGGTGCTGCCGATCGCCACATTCTCGGCCGTGGTGTTTTCCTACAACAAGATGCAGGCCGACTCCGAGCTGGTAGTGATGCGGGCGACCGGCCTCTCCTCCATCGGCCTGTCGAAGCCCGCCATCCTGCTCGCGCTGGGAGCGACCGCGGCCGCTTACGCGCTCAGCCTCTACCTCTCGCCGGTCGCGCACAGCGCCTTCAAGAACCTGCAGTTCCAGATCCGCAACCAGTTCACCAACGTGCTGCTGCGGGAGGGCGTGTTCACCAACATCGGCGAGAAGATGACGGTCTACATCCGCCAGCGCGAGAGCTCGGGCGAGCTGCTCGGCGTGCTGGTCCAGGACGAGACCGACGCGAAGAAGCAGGTGACGATGGTCGCCGAGCGCGGCGCGCTGGTGCGCGGCGAGGACGGCCCGAAGGTCCTGATGGTCAACGGCAACCGCCAGGAGCGCGACGTCGCTTCGGGCCGCCTCTCCATCCTCTACTTCGACAGCTACGCCCACGACCTCGGCCGCCTGCAGCAGGGTGCGATGCTGCGCTGGCGCGAGCCGCGCGAGCGCTTCCTCACCGAGCTGTTCTGGTACGAGAACACCCAGATCGACATCGAGCACCACACAGAGCTGATCGCCGAGGGCCATCAGCGGATCGTGTCGCCGCTGTTCTGCATCACCTTCACCCTGATCGCGCTTGCGGCGATCCTCAGCGGCGAGTTCTCGAGACGCGGCCATCTCGGCCGGATCCTCGTCGCCATCCTCGCGGTGATCCTCTGCCAGGTGGCCAACCTCGGCATCACCTATGCGTCCGTCCGGACCATCGCGGTGGCGCCGCTGATGTACGCGGTGGCGGCGATACCGGCGCTGGTGGCGCTGTGGATGATCGTCCATCCGCACCGCCGCGCCATCCCGCGCCTGGCACCGGCCGAGTAGCATGCGGCTTTCGCGCACCCTCTCGGTCTACATCGGGCGCCAGTTCCTCTACTGGTTCGCCTGCGTGTTCTTCTCGCTGCTCGCGCTCGCCTTCGTGTTCGACCTGGTCGAGCTCCTGCGCCGGATCGCCGGCCGCCAGGGGGCCGGGCTCGGCATCGTGATCCAGCTGGCGCTGTTCAAGCTGCCGACGATGGCGCAGATGCTGCTGCCCTTCGCGGTGCTGTTCTCGACGATGATGACCTACTGGCGGCTGACGCGGAGCCAGGAGCTGGTCGTCGCCCGCGCCGCCGGCGTCTCGGTCTGGCAGTTCCTGCTGCCGGCCCTCGTCGCCGCCCTCCTGATCGGCACCTTCCGCACCACGCTGTTCAACCCGGTGGCCTCGGTGCTGACCCAGCGTTACGAACAGATCGAGGCGCAGATCTTCCGCGGCCGCACCAGCCTCTTGGCGGTATCGGAGTCCGGTCTCTGGCTTCGCCAGATGAGCGACCGCGGCCAGTCGATCATGCACGCCCAGGGCGTCTCGCAGCAGCACATGGAGCTGCTGGATGCGACCGTCTTCCTCTACGAGGGGCTCGACAAGTACCTGGGCCGCATCGACGCCGCCTCGGCCCGCCTTGAGGAAGGGTTCTGGCTGCTGCGCGATGCGCTGGTCTCGATGGGCGACCGGCCGCCGGTGCGCGAGCCGATGATGCGGATATCGACCGACCTCACGCTCGAGACCATCCAGGACAGCTTCGCCGCGCCCGAGACGATGAGCTTCTGGGAGCTCCCGGCCTTCATCGAGGTGCTGGAGAAGGCGGGCTTCTCGGCAGCGCGCCATCGCCTCCATCTCCACGGCCTGCTCGCGGCGCCGCTGATGCTCTGTGCGATGGTGCTGATCGCCGCCACCTTCTCGCTCCGCATGGTCCGCCGCGGCGGCACGTTGGCGATGGCGGGCGCCGGCATCTTCGCCGGGTTCCTCGTCTACTTCGCTTCTGACGTGATCTTCGCCCTCGGCCTCTCCGGGCGGCTTCCGGTCGAGCTCGCCGCCTGGACTCCGGCGTCGGTCTCGACCCTGCTCGGCCTCGCCATGCTCCTGCACCTCGAGGACGGCTGATGCGCCTTCTACTCGCCGTTCTCCTTCTCGTCATCCTGGGCGCGGTTCCGGCCGCCGCCCAGCGCGGGACCATTCGTCCGAGCAACGAGCCGGTGCTGATCAAGGCCGACCAGCTGACCCATCACCAGGATCTCGGCACCATCGTCGCCACCGGCAACGTCGAGATCGTCCAGGGCGACAAGATCCTGCTCGCCGACACCGTCACCTACAGCGAGCGCGAGGACAAGGTCACCGCCAGCGGCAACGTCAGCCTGACCCAGGCGACCGGCGAGGTGCTGTTCGCCGACTTCATCGAGCTGACCGGCGGCATGCGCGACGGCTACCTCGAGAACCTGCGGGCGTTGCTCACCGACAACAGCCGGCTCGCCGCCAATGCCGCCCGCCGCGTCGACGGCAACCGCAAGGAGATGACGCGCGCCGTCTATTCTCCGTGCGAGCTCTGCAAGACCGACCCGACCAGGGCGCCGCTCTGGCAGATCAAGGCGATCAAGGTCATCCACGACGAGGTCGCCAAGGACATCGAGTACCAGGACGCCACGCTCGAGATGTGGGGCATCCCGGTCGCCTACTTCCCGACGCTGACCCATGCCGACCCGACCGTGCGCCAGCGCTCCGGTGTTCTCGCCCCGAAGCTCGGCCGCTCGGGCGACGTCGGCTTCATCGTCGGCGTCCCCTACTACTGGGCGATCGGCCCGAGCCAGGACCTGACCGTCGAGCCGATCATGTATTCCTCGGACGGCGGCCTGGTCTCCACCGAGTACCGGCAGCGCTTCGCCAAGGGACGGCTCTCCGTCGCCGGCAGCCTCGGCTATCTCGACCAGCGCGAAGGCGACACCAAGACCGGCGACCAGACCGTCAAAGGCCATATCGACGCGAGCACGCGTTTCGACCTGACCGACGTGTGGCGCAGCGGCGCCGACCTCAGGCGCTCCTCCGACCGGCTCTACCTCAAGCGCTACAAGCTCGGCGATCCCGAGGTGCTGACCAGCCGCGCCTTCGCCGAGGGCTTCCACGGCCGCGACTACATGTCGTTGAACGCCTAT
>JAEULB010000148.1 GCA_016792585.1 Rhodospirillaceae bacterium | reverse complement strand
GAGGCTGCGTTACCGCTCGATGCGCGGAGGAGGCGCGAGCATGTGCCCGAACATCGTATCCACTTCCCTTAAGGACACCGGCCCACTGTCGACCGGCTCGACCGAAAAGGACGCGTACACGTCGTTGCTTGACCCTACGGGTGGGCTTGGGCACGTGCGATTGGCGTCGACGCGCTAGATGGGGCCAAACGCCCTGGGACGCAAGAAAATTTTTGTTACGGCCGGAGCCGGGAGCGGCGAGGGCCGCCAGGGAGCCTTCCGGCTACTCCGGCCGGGGTCCGTAGATGTCGTCCAGGACCTCGAACATCTCGATCAGGGCGGCACCCTTCATCTGGCGATTCTTGTGGCGGGACGACATCTCGTTCCAGACCAGGATCGCGTGGCTGACCTCGTTGAGCGTGGCGCCGAGGTTGTTGAAGTGCCGGCTGGCGTTGCCGAGGAAGGCGCCGAACTTCTGCGCCCCCTTCCGGCGGACGAACAGCTCGTCGTAGCTGTCCTGGTACTCCGACAGCGTCTGGGCGATCTCGGCCAGGTTCTGCTTGGTCTTCTTGCGGATCGATTCCCGGAGCTTGTCGATCGTGGCGCGGTCGGTCCGGTGGATGGTGTCGACCGGGTTGGAGCCGTCCTTGAGCCAGCGCCCGAACTCCTGGACCTTCGGGGTCAGCGCACCGTACTCGAGCTCGTAGAAGGTGATGCCCTTCCAGGCCTGCATGATCTCGGCGGTCTTGTCGACCGGCAGGTTCATCGCCTTGAAGAAGGGGGCGAACTCCTCCAGGCCCGTCGAGTCCCAGAGCTTGTCGAGCAGCACCTGGACCTTGGCCTCGACGTCGCCGCCGCCGCTTGCCGCCATCAGCACCATCGGGCGGATCTTGGCGCGGATGCTCTTGGCGATGCGGTCCCACTCGGCCGGCGCGATCGCGAAGTAGCCGGGGTCGACCTCGTTCACATGGGCGGAGAGCCGGTCCTTCAGCAGGAACGGGTCGAGGGACGGCAGCTTCGCCATCGCCTCCAGGATCCCCATGTCGCGCTTGAAGACCTCCGGCTGCGCCTGCTTGTTGAGGCCGGCGAGCTCGATCAGCGCCTGGTCGCGGTCGGGGTGGTCGAACTGGATCGCCGCCCCGCCCTTGGTGATGTCCTCGTCGTCGTAGGAGAAGTGGACCTTGGTCTTGATCGCGCGGGCGAGCACGCGGCCCGGCGGCGCCTTCTCGCGCGCCTGGGAGGGATCCACGACCTTGATGATGACCGCCTTGTTGAGGCCGATGCAGGAGAACAGATGCTTCGGCGGGCTCTCCTTGGAGGAGGCGCGGTCTACCGCCTGCGTGACCTTGTGGCAGTTGTAGACCTTGGCCGAGCCCGATTGGATCGTGAACCTGAAGTATTTCTCGCGCATGACCGCATCAGCTCTGGATCAGCATCTCTGCCAGGAGAAGGATATCCTCCTCCATCTGCGCCTTCACGCTGCGGTAAAGGTCGCGGATCGAGATGATGCCGTAGAGCTTGCCGTCGTCGATCACCGGCAGGTGGCGGTATCCACGCTCGGCCATCAGGTCCAAGGCCGTCTGCACCGACTCGGTCGGCTGGATCGTGTCGGGGTTCCTGGTCATCACCTCGGCGACAGTGGTCGTCTTCGGGTCGACGCCCTTGGCGATGACGCGCACCAGCGCGTCGCGCTCGGTGAAGATGCCGGCGAGCCTGCCTTTCTCGACCACCAGAATGGCGCCGATCCGCCGGGTCGCCATCAGCGCCGAAACCTCGGCCACGGTCACTTTCGGCGTCACCGTCGCCAGATCCTGCGGCGCCGTGATCACGTCGGGGACGATCTTGCGGTCGGTGGGCAGCATCAGAAGAAAAGCTTCTGCAGGTCGATCGAGGATTCGTTGCCGAGCCTGTCGTAGTTCTCGACGAGCCAGGCGTCGGCGGTCTTGGCGCCGAGCTGGAACAGCACCTCGATGAAGTCGCGGTGGACGTTGAACTTGGAAGAGGCGCCGTAGGCCGACATCTCCTTCTCGGCCTGCACCATGTGGAAGAAGATGCGCCTCAAATGCGAGCGCCCGGTGAGCCGGTGCTGCTCCAGCATCTGCGTCACGAACGCGATCGTGCGCATCTCGCGCATCATCGTCGCGTTGAAGCTGATCGAGTTCATGCGGTCGACGATGCCGCGCGCGGTCTGCGGCACCTCGTCGATGCGGATCGGGTTGATCTCGACCAGCATGATGTCGTTGGCCTTGCACTGGTAGAGCAGCGGGAACATGGCCGGATTGCCCATGAAGCCGCCGTCCCAGTAGTACTCGCCGTCGATCTCGACCGCCTGGAACAGGTGCGGCAGGCAGGCCGAGGCCAGCAGCACGTCGGCGGTGATCTCCTGGATCGGGAACACCCGGATCTTTCCCGAGCGCACGTTGGTGGTCGAGATGAACAGGCGGACGTGCCTGACCTTGCGCAAGGTGTCGAAGTCGATCAGGTCGCTGATCAGCTCGCGCACCGGGTGATAGCCGGTCGGGTTCAGCTGATAGGGCGACAGCATCCGGGTGATGAAGTCGAAGGCCTGGTAGGCCGGCGAGTAGTCGAGGTTGTGGTTGCCGGCCCAGCGGTCGAATACCGAAGGCTGGAACGGCGAATAGCGGCTGAAGTCGCTGGTCCGCTCCCAGAACTCGCGAAGGATGCGGCGGGCGCCCTCGCGCCCGGCGTTCATCATGCCGTAGGCCAGCAGCGCGCCGTTCATGGCGCCTGCCGAGGTGCCGCTGATGCCTTCGATGAAGATGCGCTTGTCGGCGAGCAGGCGGTCGAGCACGCCCCAGGTGAAGGCGCCATGCGCGCCGCCGCCTTGGAGCGCCAGGTTGATGACGCGGTAGTCGGAAGGCGGCGGCCTGTCCGCGTTCCAGGTCTCCGCGCCAGCCGCCGTCGGTTTGTGTGCCGCCGGTTTCGCCTTGGTCATCCGGGCTCGCTTTCCACCCGTCCGACCTTACCTCTACATCGCTAAAATGCGCAATAAAATTACGGGATTAGGCGGAACTGCAGCAGCAAGGTGCGCTGCAGGCTGACCCGGTTGTCGTCGGAGATCAGGTAGACGAAGGTGCCGCCCGGCGCCGTCTCGACCGCCAGGCCTTCGAAATTGTCGGATGTGAGCGGCGGCGCGATCTCGGCGATCTCGCGCCCGTCGAGCAGCGCCCCCGGGCGGATCTCGGATGCGGTGATCCGCACCAGCCGCGAGGCGAAGCCGCCCAGCAGGTTGAAGGCCCGCTCCAGCACCAGGAGGTCGCCGTTGGGCAGGGCCTTGGCGTCGACCGGGCGGTAGTCGCCGGCGCGCCGGTAATGGGCGTCGCGCCAGGCGCCGCCGGCACCGATCCACGCCTTGAGCACGCCCGGCGAGCGCTCCTCGGTCTCGCTGATCAGGATCAGGCGCCCGTCGGGCAGGCGCGCCGCGGTCTCGATGCCGCCATTGGTCTGCTGGCGGGCGAGGTCGGACGGTCCCACTTGAGGCTCGCCGCGCGACCGCCACGGCTCTGGCCCGGCGTAGCGGGCGATCCGATGCACCTGTTCGAAGGCGACGAGGAAGCTTCCGTCGGGTAGCGCTTCCAGCGCCTCGGCGTCGCCGGCACGCTTGACCGCGAACGGATTGCCGTTGCGGTCGAGGATCGGGTGGATCTCTGGCCCGGCGAGATCGCGGATCTTGCCGGCATCGTCGCGGACGAGGCGCGCGACGAGCCAGTGGCCGAGGTCGGAGACCGCCAGCAGCCGCCTGCCGCCATCGTCGACGACCAGTCCCGAATACCCGCCGAAGCGCGAATGTCGGCTCGAAAGCTCGATGCCGGCCATGAACTCGAGCTGGCCGATGCGGGTGACCTTGGCGTCGCGCGGATGAAGCTCGACGGGCTTGGTGGTCAGGCGAAGGGGTTCGGCCGCCGCTGGAAACGCCAGAAGCAGGGCTACGACGAGAACGCGCCAGGCGCTCAGGGCGAGGCTCCGGCGGCCTGGCGCCTCACCTTCTCGGCGATACGCTTCATCGCGCGGTCGCGGATGCCGAGCTGATCCAGATGATCGACCGTATTGAGCAGGTAGTCGCGGCAGGGACCGATGCGGCCCGCGGCGCGGGCGATGACGTCGGCGGTCTTCTCCTCAGACATCTTCTCGGCGTAGCGCTCGTGCCCGCGGTTGATGGTGAAGGCGATCGCCGAGACCTCGCCATTGTCGGTCACCGCCCGGACCCAGGTCGGCACATAGGCGTTGGAGACCATCTCGCGCCGCCACAGCACGTCCAGCTCGCTGTCGACGAAGTCGGGTGCGATGCGCAGCACGACGCCGCGGCAGGAGCCGCCGCGATCGAGGCCCAGCATCAGGCCGGGGCATTCGGGCGAGCCGCGGCCGAGCGTCGTCCACAGGCAGAAGCGGCGGTGATGGCCGTGGATCGTGCCGATGCGCCGCTCGACGAAGTGGAAGGCGGGATTCCAGATCAGCGAGCCGTAGCCGAAGACCCAGACGTCCTTCGACGGCGCGCATGCCATGGTCTCGCGGCGCGACTGCGCCAGCTCCTCCTCGGTGAGCACCTTCATCGAGTGGCCGGCTTCCTGGGCCATCTTCTGGACCCAGCCCGACTGGATCTGCTCGCGCGTCAGGCTCATCAGATCGAGCCGATCCCCGGCAGCTTGAGCGTCGGCGGGAAGGCGGAGACGCCGAAGGTGAAGCCCAGCAGGTTGAGCTCCAGGCCCTCCTTCATCGCCACGGTCAGGCCGGCGAGCCCGAACAGCGAGAGCTGGAGGCCGGTGCCGCTGGGTGCGGCACCGAAGGGCGTGAAGCCGATAAAGTCCTTGCCGATCGCGGTCGGCGGCAGAGCCAGGCCCAGCTCCGGCACCTCGCGCGCGACGAAGGCGGTGAAGGTGTTGCTGTTGGGGCCGGGCCAGGTGACATAGCTGTTCGGATAGGGATAGCGCTCGACCGCCGCCTTGACCTTCTCGACCAGCGCTTCCGCCTCGGGCCCGCGAAGATCGAGCAGAAGCTCCGGGTGCGCGCCGAACCAATAGTTATCGGGGCCGGTGCGGTCGACGCGAACCGCCGGCGCGCCGTTGCCCACGCCCCAGCCCATGACCTCGTAGCGGCTGTAACGGTCGGCGCCGGCCGGCTTCACCACGATCCAGGTATGGACAGCGAGCGCGCGGCGCCAGCCGACCGCGCGGGCGGCATAGGCCTGGATCACGGCTTCCTTGGTCGTCTTGGGATCGGGTGCCTGACCGGACGAGTCCCGGCGCGCGGCATACCACGGAACGTCCGCCGGCCGTTCCGACTGGCCGGCGGCGAACGCGATCGGCAGCACGAACATGAGCGCCAGCGCGACGAGGAAGACCTTCATCGGCGGGAAAGATAGCATGGGATCTTGGCCATTCGGGAAGGGGACGATGCGCCCGGATCTGGCTATAAATATGGCAAATCGCCCTGGGGGAGACGTTCGACGATGTACAAGCTGTTCTATTCGCCGGGCTCGGCGGCGATGGCGCCGCATGCGCTGCTCGAGGAACTCGGCCAGCCTTTCGAACTTGTGAAGGTCGACACCAAGTCGAAGGAGCATCGGCAGCCGGCTTACCTGAAGCTCAACCCGAACGGGCGGGTGCCGACGCTGGTCGACGGCGACCAGGTCATCTACGAGACGGCCGCGATCATGCTGCATCTGGCCGACAAGCATCCGGGCTCGGGCCTGGCGCCGGCGGTCGGCACGGCCGAGCGCGCGCTCTACTACCAGTGGCTGGTCTACATGACCAACACGGTGCAGGAAGCGTACATCGAGTACTACCACCCCGATTACTACGCCAAGACCGAGGCCGGGCAGGCCGAGGTGAAGGCGGTCTCGGAGGAGCGTCTTCAGCCGATGTTCCAGATCCTCGACAAGGCGCTCGAGAAGGGACCGTTCCTGCTGGGATCCAAATTCAGCGCCGCCGACATCTTCCTGATGATGATGGCGCGCTGGAGCCGGAACATGAAGAAGCCGGCGGCGACCTACCCGAACATCAAGCGCTGCGTCGACGCCGTGATGGCGCGGCCCGCGACCCAGCGGATGATGGCGGCGCAGGGACTCACTTAAGCGCGCCACTCGGCGCGCACGTCCTCGTCGGTCTCGATCATTTCGCGTTCGCGCCGCGCCACCTGAATGGCGGCGTCGGAGGCGAGGCGCGTGTATGCCCAGGCCGCCGCGCCGCGCACCACGGGCGCCGCATCGTCGAGCAACCGCTGGGCGACGTTGGCCAGAGACGGCTCGCCACTGTTTCCGACCGCGATCAGCACATTGCGCACGAAACGGTCGCGGCCGAGGCGTTTCACGGCGGAGCCCGAGAACATCGCCCTGAACGCCGCGTCGTCGAGCGAGGCGAGCTCGGCGAGGCGCGGTGCGGTCAGCGTTTCGCGCGGCAGCAGTCCCGCCTCGTCGGTCACGCGCGCAAACTTGTTCCAGGGACAGGCGGCGAGGCAGTCGTCGCAGCCGTAGATGCGGTTGCCGAGCAGGGGCCGGAGATCGCCTGGGATCGGTCCCTTGTGCTCGATCGTGAGATAGGAGACGCAGCGCCGCGCATCGATCCGGTAGGGCGCCGGGAACGCGCCGGTCGGGCATGCGTCCAGGCAGGCGCGGCAGGCGCCGCAGTGATCCTCATGCGGCGCGTCCGGCTCGAGAGCCAGATCGGTGAAAACCTCGCCGAGAAAGAGCCAGGATCCGAAGTCGCGCGAGACCAGGTTGGTGTGCTTGCCCTGCCAGCCGATGCCGGCGGCTTGGGCGAGAGGCTTCTCCATCACCGGCGCTGTGTCGACGAAGACCTTCACCTGGCACGCACGGGACTCCGCGAGCCAGCGGGCGAGCGCCTTGAGCCGGCTCTTGACCACGTCGTGATAGTCGCGGCCGCGCGCATAGACGGAAACGACGCCGGTCCCGCTCTCGCCGAGATGCGCGTTCGGCGTCTCGGGCGAGCCGTAGTTTATGCCGAGGACGATGACGCTCTTCGCATCCGGCCACAGCGTCTTGGGATCGCCGCGGCGATCGGCCTTGTCGGCGAGCCAGCCCATGTCGCCATGCAGGCCCTGGCCGAGATATGTCGCGAGATTGTTGCGGGCCTCGCCCGAAAGCGCGGCGGGGGCGAAGCCGACGGCGTCGAAGCCGAGAGCGAGCGCCTTCTCCCGGATCGCCGCCTTCGGATCCATCGCTATCCGCGGCCTCGATACGGCTCGACGCCCTGCGGCGGGATCCAGACGCCCTTCGGCTCCGGGCCGGTCTGGTAGAAGACGTCGATCGGCATGCCGCCGCGCGGATACCAGTAGCCGCCGATGCGGAGCCAGACCGGCTTCAGCGTGTCGCGGAGCCGCTTGCCGATCTCGAGCGTCGTCGACTCGTGGAAGCCGGCATGGTTGCGGAACGAGGCGAGGTAGAGCTTGAGGGACTTGCTTTCGACCAGGAACGCCTTCGGCACGTAGTCGATCACCAGATGGGCGAAGTCCGGCTGGCCGGTGAACGGGCACATGCAGGTGAACTCTGGTGCCGCGAAGCGGACGAGATAGCGCTCCTTCGGATGCGCGTTCGGCACGCGGTCGAGCACCGCCTCCTCGGGCGAGGTCGGGGCCGGCGTCGGCTTGCCGAGATATGTCAGGTTCGTCTTCTTCATCCGGGATCTTCCGCTTCCGTCGCCGGAGCTTCCCAGCGCCGGGCGACCTCCTCGAAGCGGCCCGCCTCGATGCCCTGGCGCAGCTCCGCCATCAGGTCCTGATAGTGCTGGAGGTTATGCCAGGTCAACAGCATCGGCCCCAGCATCTCGTTCGCCTTGAACAGGTGATGCAGGTATCCCCGCGAATAGCCCCGGCAGGCAGGACAGCGGCAGGTCTCGTCGAGCGGCCGGTCGGAGGCCGCATGGACGGCGTTCCTTATGTTCAGCGTGCCGCCGCGGATGAAGGCCTGGCCGGTGCGGCCCGAGCGGGTGGGCATCACGCAGTCGAACATGTCGATGCCGCGGCGGACGGCGCCGACGATGTCGTCCGGCCGGCCGACGCCCATCAGGTAGCGCGGGCGATCCTTCGGCAGGTGCGGCACGGTCGCCTCCAGCACCTCGAACATCGCCGGCTGGCCCTCGCCGACCGCGAGCCCGCCGACCGCGTAGCCGTCGAAGCCGATCGTGGCGAGCGACGTCACCGAGCGCTGGCGGAGCTTCGGATAGACGCTGCCCTGCACGATGCCGAAGAGGCCGTAGCCGGGCCGCTGGACGAAGGCCTGCTTGCAGCGCTCGGCCCAGCGCATCGAGCGCATCATCGAGTCCTCGGCTTCCTGCTCGGTCGCCGGGAAGGGCGTGCACTCGTCGAGCACCATCGTGATCGTCGCATCGAGCAGCCGCTGGATATCCATCGCGCGCTCGGGCGTGAGCTGATGCTTCGAGCCGTCGATGTGGGATTTGAAGACGACGCCTTCCTCGTTGATCGTGCGCAGGCCGGCCAGCGACATCACCTGGAAGCCGCCGGAGTCGGTCAGGATCGGTCCCGGCCAGTTCATGAACCTGTGGAGCCCGCCCAGCTCGGCGACCCGCTCGGCGCCCGGACGCAGCATCAGGTGATAGGTGTTGCCGAGGATGATCTGCGCGCCGGTCAGCGCCACCGAGTCCGGATGCATCCCCTTGACCGTGCCGGCGGTGCCGACCGGCATGAAGGCGGGCGTGTTGATCATCCCGTGCGCGGTCGAGAGCTTGCCGCGGCGCGCGGCGCCGTCGGTCTCCCTGAGCTCGAAGGAGGTGCTCACGCGCGCTCCAGCAGCGAGGCGTCGCCATAGGAATAGAAGCGATAGCGCTGGGATATCGCATGCGCGTAGGCGGCCTTCATGCGCTCGAGCCCGGCGAACGCCGAGACCAGCATGAACAGGGTGGAGCGCGGCAGGTGGAAGTTGGTCAGCATGCGGTCGACGATCTTGAACCTGTATCCGGGCGTTATGAAGATGCCGGTGTCGCCGGCGAAGGGGTGAAGCCCGCCGCGGTCGTCGGCGGCGCTTTCCAGCAGGCGGACGCTGGTGGTGCCGATCGCGAGCAGCCGTCCGCCCTTGGCGCGGGCGGCGTTGACCGCGTCCGCGACCGCGGCCGTCACCTCGCCCCACTCCATATGCATCACATGGTCGCTGGTGTCATCGACCTTGACCGGCAGGAAGGTGCCGGCGCCGACATGGAGCGTGAGGGTGAGGACCGATGCGCCGCGCGCGACGACGGCGTCGCGCAGCGCCGGCGTGAAGTGCAGCCCGGCGGTGGGAGCGGCGACCGCGCCGTCCCTGGCCGCGAACAGGGTCTGATAGTCGGCGCGATCCGCGGCGGCCTCGGCGCGCTTGATGTAGGGCGGCAACGGCATGTGGCCGTGGCGGGCGAGGAGGGCCGTCACCTGGTCGTCGCGCGCCTCGAAGTCGAGGACGATCTCGCCGCCGTCGCGCTTCTCGGCGACGAGCACCTCGGCCTCGCCGAGCGAGAGGCGGTCGCCGGGTCGCAGCTTCTTCGCTGGCCGGGCGAAGGCGAGCCAGAGGCCGCGCGCCACCCGCTTGTGCAGCATCAGCTCGATCCGTGCCTCGCCGCGCCTGGCAAAGAGGCGTGCGGGGATCACGCGGGTGTCGTTGGCGACGACCACGTCGCCGGGCGAGAGCAGGGTAGGGAGATCGCGGACGATGCGATCCTGGAGCGTCTCGCCGACCACCAGCATCCTGGCCGCGTCGCGCGGCCTTGCGGGGTGGTCGGCGATCAGGTCGTCGGGCAGCTCGAAATCGAACGCGTCAACGCGCATTCGGCGTGACGTTGTCGAACGGCCAGACCGGGCGGCGCACCTTCTTGAACATGTCCTTGGCGAAGCGCTCGGAACACAGCGACTTCGAGTCGACCAGCACGACCTCGCGCGCGATCGGCTCGAAGGCGGCGCGGAAGTGGTGCATCGACTTGACCACGACCGTGTCCTTCCTCGTCGGATCGATGCCCATCGAGGTGAAGTTGCCGAGGTCGTTGCCCTGGCCGTTGTTGGTGATGACGACAATCTCGATGCCGTTCAAGCCGCCGACGCGCAGCACCATGCAGGGACCGTAGTCGCGGCGCACGCCGCCGCCCATCGGGCCCCAGGCGATGAACTTGCCGTCGGTCAGCGCCGCGACCTCGGCCTCGATGTCGATCGGGTGGCCGCCGAAGTTCGGGTCGGTCTTGCCGCCGAGCTTCAGCTTCACCGTGGCTCCGACGCCGGCCTTGATGCCCTGCTGGACAGCTTCCGGATCGCAGATCGCGTGGAAGCCCACGTTCTTGCAGCCGGCGTCGATCAGGCCCTTCAGCACCGCGGTCGAGTCGCCGTAGCCGCCGCCGCCCGGATTGTCGGTGTAGTCGGCGATCACCAGCGGCTTCTTCGAGCCTTCGCCGGCCTTGGCCATCTGCACCACCTTCGCCACCGGCAGCAGCTCGATGCCTATGTAGTCGCGCTGCTCCCAGGCGTAGTCCATGAAGTCTTCGGCGATCTTCTGGCCTTCGGGATCGTTGCCGTCGACGGTGACGGTCACGGTCGGGCCGACATCTCTTATGTCGGAGTGGGTGAAGCCCGAGCAGATCGAGATCAGGTGGATCTTGCCCTTGGCCTCGATCGCATCCGCCCGGTCGAGCAGCACGCGCATCGGTCCCTTCTGGGTGCGGCCCATGTCGAGGCCATGCAGCATCGGCCGGGTGGCAATGAAGGTCTTCGGCTTCGCTTTGCCCTCGAAGGTCTTCTGCAGCAGCTCGCAGGCCTGCCAGGAGCGCTCGTAGGCGTCGATGTGCGGATATGTGCGGAATGCGATCAGCGCGTTCGAGAGGTCGGCCATCTGCTGCGTCACGTTCGCATGCAGGTCGAGCGTGACCATGATCGGAATATCCATGCCGACCTTGGCGCGGACGCGGCGGAGCAGCTCGCCCTCGCCATCCTCATGGGAGTCGACGACCATCGCGCCGTGCAGGTGCAGCACCATGCCGTCGACCTTCGGCCCGTCGAGCGCCTTCAGGATCATGTCGCAGATGGCGTCGAACGCCTTGTCGGTGACGAGACCCGACGGATTGGCCGAGGCGCTGACCGGATGGACCAGCGTCCAGCCGTACTTGTCCGCCGCCTCGAACATCGCGCCCATCGCCGACCTGGTGCCCTTGTAGACCTCGGGGATCTCGTTCTCGCGATAGAAGGCGCGCTTCTGGAAGCTTTCCAGCGGCGTCGGCACCTTCGAGAAGGTGTTGGTCTCGTGCATGAAGTAGGCGGTGAGCACGCGCTTGGTCATTTCGGAGGTCTCCGGGCTCGGCGGGGTTCCCGGTGTGGTATCCTTGCGGAGGTTGGACCGCAAGCGGATCGATGGCGATCCGGGACGGATGTGGAGACCTCTGCGTGATCGGCGAAGTGACCGAGGATCAGAGCGAAAGCCTCGGCTTCCTCGAAATTCCGGCCTCGTATGGGCTGACTGAGCCCGTGATCCGCATCGACACCCATGCGAGCCACGTCTTCCTGGCCGGGGACTGTGTCTACAAGATGAAGCGGGCGCTCCGCTACCCCTACCTCGACTACGGCACGATCGAGCGGCGGCGGTGGGCCTGCGAACGCGAACTTGCTCTCAACCGCCGGACGGCGCCTGCGCTCTATCTCGGCCTCGCCGCCCTGCGCCGAGGCCGAGGAGGCCGGCTCCATCTGGACCGGGATGGACGCGGCGAGGGCGAGGCCGTCGAGTGGATGGTCGTCATGCGGCGCTTCGGCGCCGACGCCCTGCTCGATCATCGAGCCTCGCACGGCCTTCTGCCGCCCGACCTGATGCGTCGGGCGGCGGCCGCGATCGCGACCTTCCACCGAGGTGCCGACATCTGCCCGGACGGCGCCGGCAGCGCCGCCATGAGCGCGGTCATCGAAGAGAACTTCGAGGAGCTGCGCGCCCAGCCCGAGCTCTTCGACGCGGGTGTCGTGGCGGAGATCGAGGCGCGTAGCCGGCAGGCGTTCGCCGGCGTCGCGCCCCTGCTCGACCGCCGCCGCGCCGAGGGGATGGTCCGCCAATGTCACGGCGACCTGCATCTCCGGAACATTTGCGTCGTCGATGGCGAGCCGATGCTGTTCGACTGCATCGAATTCAACGACGACTTCGCGCGCATCGACGTGCTCTACGATCTGGCTTTCCTGCTGATGGACCTTGTCCATCGCGACCATGTCGACCTCGCGAACGTCGCCGCCAACGAGTACGTCAAGGATGGCCTGAGGCTCGACGGCCTCGGGCTGCTGTCGTTCTTCATGGCGACCCGGGCGACGATCCGGGCCAAGGTCGAGGGTTCCGCGGCGGCGCTCGCCGGCCGGATCTCCGGAAGTGCGCTGGCGGAGACGAAAGCCTATCTCGATCTGGCGCACCGCCTTCTCGCACCGACAGTGCCTTTGCTGGTTGCGGTCGGCGGTCTCCCCGGCACGGGAAAGACGACGCTCGCCCGCGCGATCGCGCCCGCGCTCGGTGGCGTGGTCGGCGCCTTCCACTGGCGAAGCGACGTCGTCCGAAAGCAGATGGCCGAGGTCGACGAGCTGACGCGGCTGCCGCCGGAAACCTATACCCGCGAAGCGAGCGACCGCGTCTATGCCGAGATGCTGCGCCGTGCGCGAGAGACGCTGGCGGCGGGGCACGTCGCTATCCTGGATGCGACGTTCACCGCGCCGAATGAGCGTCGGGCGGCCGAGGTGCTGGCCGCCGAGGCTGGCGCGGCGTTCGCGGGCTTCTGGCTGGAGGCTCCGGACGAGGAACTTCGCCGCCGTCTGGTCGCGCGCAAGGGCGATGCCTCCGACGCGACGCCGGCCGTGCTCGAGACGATGCGGGAATTCCGCATGGGCGAGATCGCCTGGCACCGGATCAACTCGGCCGGACCTGATCCCGCACGCCGGATCCTGGAGCTCCTGGACCGCGGCTAGCGGCGCCGAGCGCGCCTAGGCCGGATCCCGCTCGGACGTCGAGGCCCGGTTGTCGAGCCGGCGTTCGTGGGCGACGCGACGAATCTCCGCCTCGAGATCGGGTGCGCCGGACACGAGCTGGCGAAAATCGGCGGCGCCGAGGTGCAGCAGCTCGCACGCGGTGACGGCGCGTACCGTAGTCGAGCGGTTGCCGCCTTCGAGCAGCGCCATCTCGCCGAAGAAGTCACCGCCGGTGAGCGTCACCGGATGTCCCGGAACCTCGACCGTCAGCTCGCCGGTGACGACGAAGTACATGCCGTCGGCGTCCTCGTTGCGCTTGACGACCGCGGCGCCGGCTTCGACGCGAAGCGGCCTCAGCACCAGCGCCACGCTGGCGATGCGGGCGGCGGTCAGGCGGCGGAACAGGGGAACCTTGGCGACGAGCTGCCAGGTGACGATGAAGTCGCGGCGCCGGAGTTCCTCCATGAAGCCCGACGCGATGATGCCGGCGGGCATCGCGAAGGTGAGGATGCCGAGAACCGCGCCGAGCGCACCGATCGCGCGCCCGAGCGGCGTGACCGGCGCGATGTCGCCGTATCCCACCGTCGCCAGCGTGACGACCCCCCAGTAGAAGGCCGCGGGGATGCTTCCGAACTTGTCCGGCTGGGCCTCGCGCTCGGCGACATAGGCCATGGTCGAGATCAGCAGCAGGATGATCGCGATCACGCTGAAGGTCGCGAGCAGCGGCCGGCGCTCGGAGCTGATCACGGCGAAGATCGTGTCGAAGGCGCCGGTGAAGCGGAGCAGCTTGAACAGCCTGAGCACGCGGAGGATCAGCGTGAATTCCCAGGCCGAGCCGGTGATCAGCTCGATGTAGCTCGGCAGGATCGCGATCAGGTCGATGATGGCGAGCGGGGTGACGAGGTAGCGGATGCGCCAGCGCCAGGGGCTAGAGATCCGGGCGCGCGGATCCTCGGTCGAGACCCAGGCGCGGATCAGGTATTCGACGGTGAAGATCGCGACCGCGCACCACTCGATGGCCCGGTATATGGCCAGGGTCTGGGCGTCGGTTCCCGGTACCGTCGCCATCGCGGTGGCGGCGATGTTGACCAGGATGACGGCCACCAGCGCAATGTCGAAGGCGCGGCCGGGCGGGTAGCCCTGGTAGCCGGTCTCGACGAGTGCGTAGAGCGTGCGCCGCAATTCCCCCATGGGGCTCAGTCTAACGCCTCGTTCAGCTTTTGAAGATGAAGAACGTCGCCGCCACCAGGCAGCCGAAGCCGGCCAGGTGGTTCCATTTGATGCCTTCGCCGAGATAGGCGATCGAGAACACGGCGAAGACCAGCAGCGTGATCACCTCCTGGATGGTCTTGAGCTCGACCGCGTTGAAGGTGCCGTAGCCCCAGCGGTTGGCCGGCACCTGCAGGCAATACTCGAAGAAGGCGATTCCCCAGCTTGCCAGGATCACGATCCAGAGCGGCCGGTCGGTGAACTTGAGATGCCCGTACCAGGCGAAGGTCATGAAGACGTTGGAGGCGATCAGCAGGCCGATCGTGGTCAGCCCGGTCATGGAAAGAAAGGCGCTCATCGGACGGTCTCCCCTGATGCCAGCTTCGAGAGGCCGGCGCCGTCGAGCCGGTAGGGCAGCCACTCGTCCATGTGGCGGAATCCCAGGTGATGATAGAACTCGCGAGTCGGGTTCCAGCCGAGGACCCAGAAGTCGAAGCGCCTGCAGCCGCGCTCGACCGCGATCTCGGCGAGGCGTTGCATCAGCGCGAGGCCGAGGCCCTGGCCGCGGGCGCTTTCGCGAACGAACAGGTCCTCGAGGTAGATCCCGGCTCGTCCTTCCCAGGTCGAGTAGTTGTGGAAGAAGAGGGCGAGCCCGTCGGCGCGGCCGTCCTTGCCGGCGAGCAGCGCCTCGAAGCGCGGGCGCTCGCCGAAGCCGTCGCGGAGAACGTCGGCTTCCGTGATCTTGACCGAGCTCGCCGGCTCCTTCTCGTAGGCGGCGAGTTCCCGGATCAGCTGGACGATGACGGCGGCATCGGCAGGCGTCGCCGAGCGGACGAGAGGGGAAGGCATGGAGGCTCCGGCTGGAAGGACCGATGCATACAGCCTCGGTCCTACGCCGGAGGCAAGATCAGCCGAAGTCGGCGATCTCCGGGCAGCGCTTGATCAGGTTCTTGAGCGCGCCGCGGGCGGCCGTGACCTGGGCCTCCAGCTCGGGCGGACGGGTCGTCACCTGCTCGGCCAGCCGGTCGAGCTGGCGGAGGTCGCGCTCGAACATGACAGCGCCGAAGAGCGGCACGCTCTTTTCGCTCTCGAGCCGCGCCACATGGGCGGTCTCGTAGCTGAGCGCCCGCATCAGGAGCTTCTGAGCGATGCCACCGACGATCTCGCGAACGAAGGTGCCGCCCTCGCGGGTCTTGGACAGTGCGTTGTCGAGGACCACCATCAGGGACTGGAACTCGACCACCTTGTCACGAACGCGGGTGAGCTGGATCTCGTCGGGGGTGCCGCCGTCGCGGTCGATCTGCCCCATCTCTTTCCGGATATCGTTGGCGAGCCCCTGCAGCGCCTCGAACAAGGCCGCCGACGTCAGCTCGATCCGGTCCATGCTAGCGGCCACGCGGGCGCTCCTTGACTTTCGAGGAAACATCTAATCAAAAAACCATAAAATTCCTACTAAATTCTAAATCAACCCTGAAAATGTGTTCATCGTATTGATGTAATTTAGTATTTCCCCCAAAAAGCGCCTGCGCTGGCTCGCCTTAAGGCCTCCGGATCGCGTCGGCGACCCTGTTCCGTTTAACTTGCTAAGACGGGGCCCGTTCCTCGAATCGAGGTAGGCTCCGCCGTAGCAAAAAAGAGCGAGCCATGTGGATCTACGCACGCACGGACGGCATCCGCGCCGGCATCGGCTTCGGCACGGCGCTGGCGATCGTGATCTCGTACACGAAGAACCAGTCGATCGGCTGGGCCATCCTCCATGGCCTCCTTTCCTGGCTCTATGTGATCTACGCCGCGCTGTTCCATTGAGCGTCGGGCGATGACCGGGGGAACCGCGACCGACGGGGGCGGGTCGGCGGCCAGGCGCCGCTGGGCCTATGTCCTGCTGCTGACGGCGCCGGCGATGTTCGCCGGCAACCAGATCACCGCGCGCGCGCTCGGTGGCGAGCTTCCGGCCAACGCGCTCGCCTTCTGGCGCTGGGCGATCGCGGCGCTGATCATGACGGTCCTGACCTGGCGCGAGCTCTGGGAGGGCCGGCAGGCCATCCTTGACGAGCTGCCGGTGCTCTTCGTCTTGGGATTTCTCGGCGTCGTCGTCTGCGGCCCGCCCGTCTACACCGCCGGCGCCACCACGGCCGCCACCAACATCGCGTTGATCTACGCGGTCTCGCCGATCCTGATCGTCGCGATCTCGGCGATCCTGTTCCGCGAGCGGCTGACGTTGATGCGGGCGCTCGGCATCGCGCTCGCGGTCACCGGCGTGCTGATCGTCGTCTTCAAGGGCGATCCCGGCATGTTCGCGAGGCTCGCCTTCGTGCCGGGCGACCTCTGGGTCGCTTTCGCGATGTCGGGCTGGTCGATCTACGTGCTGATCCTGCAGCACAAGAAGAGCCGCCTCGGCGCCGCCGCCCGCTTCACCGCCATCTGCGTGTTCGGCACGCTGGCCCTCCTGCCGTTCTTTGTCTGGGAGGCAACGACCGGGCCGACGCTCGGCCTCGACGGCCGCACCATTTCCGCCGTCCTGTTCCTGGCACTGGTGCCGGCGGTCGGCGCCTATCAGTCCTACGGCTACGCGCAGCGCGTGCTCGGTCCGGGGCCGACCAGCCTCGGCATGTATCTGGGCCCCGTCTACGTGGCGCTGATCGCCTTCGTCGTGATCGGCGAGCCGATCCGCTTCTATCCCTGGATCGGCGGCGCGCTGATCCTGCTCGGCGTCTGGCGTGCCGTCGGCGCCCCCTCCCGACGATAAGAGGTTCCCCATGTCCCGCTTCACGCTCGGCGACACGCCGGCCCATCGTCTCTGGCAGGCGCTTCGCGACGGCGAGGTCTCGCCGCTCGCCTTGTGGGCCGAGTCGAACGAGCGCCATGCACGCACCGGCGAGAAGCTGAACGCCTACAAGCACTGGATGAAGGATGCCGCCGAGGCGCAGGCGCGCGCCGCGGAAGCCGCCTTCGCGGTCGGTGTCGATGCCGGCCCGATGCAGGGACTGCCGATCTCGATCAAGGACGTCTACGGCATCAAGGGAACGCCCACCTATGCCGGCACGGCGCGCCGCCTCCCGCCGAAATACGAGGAAGAAGGCCCGATCGTCACCACGCTCCGCCGCCAGCTCGCCGTGTTCCCGGGCAAGACCCACACCGTGCCCTTCGCCTTCGGCGGTATTGGCGGCAACGCGCATTGGGGCGCGCCGTGGAATCCGTGGGACGCCGTGCACCACCGCGGCACCGGCGGCTCGTCGTCGGGCGCCGGCGGCAGCCTCTGGGAAGGATCCGCCGTGGTCACGGTCGGCAGCGACGCCGGCGGCTCGATCCGCATGCCGGCCTCGCTCGCCGGCGTCGTCGGCATCAAGCCGTCGATCGGCCGCTGGAACGGCGCCGGCGCGCCGCCGCTCAGTCCGACGCTGGATTGCCCCGGCGTGCTGGCGCTCTCTGTCGCTGACGTCGCCTTCGGCTTTGCCGCGATCGATCCGGCGAGGCTCGACTGGCCCGCGTTCCACAAGCAGATCGACGCGCATCCGATCTCGGGTCTCCGCATCGGCGTGCCCGACCGCCACTTCTTCACCGATTGCGGCCCCGGCATCGCCGAGGGCATCGAGGCGGTGCTGAAGGAGCTGGAAGGCAAGGGCGCGATCCTGGTGAAGGTGCCTCTGCCCGAGATCGACGAGGCGGTCTCCTATATGGCGAACGGCAGCGTCGGGGTGCCCGAGGGTTTCGCCATCGTCTCGACCGAGTTCAAGGAATGGGTGCCGGAGCTGGACCCCAACGTCTGGGCGCGGCTCAAGAACTACGGCGACGTCTCGGCCGCGGAGTATCTTTCGCGCATGCGCGCGCGGCCGGCGATGTCGGCGCGCGCCCATGCGCGTCTGGACGGCATCGACGTGTTGGCGACGCCGACGACCGCGGTCACCGCGCCGCGCATGGACCAGGTGCAGGACCTGGAGTCGTTCCGGCTGACCACGCTCCGGATCGGCCGCAACGTCTCGTGCTTCAACGTCTGGGACATGGCGGCGCTCTCGATGCCGGTCGCCTTCGATCCCGACCGACTGCCGATCGGGCTGCAGCTGGTATCCGGCCGCCGCCGCGAGGAGCACCTGCTTGGATGCGCCCTCGCGGTCGAGAAGGCGCTGGGCGATGCGCGCCAGCGCCTCGGCCGTCCTCCGGTCTGCCCGGCTTAAGACTTCTTCTCGATATTCCAGAGCACGAGACGCGGTCCCGGAAGCACGCCCGAGATCGTGTTCCGGAACGCCGACGGCGTCCGGAACTGGCCAAGCGGGATGTAGGGGACGTGCTCGTACATCGGCGCCTGGAATTCGGCGACCAGCGCCTTTCTTTCCTCGACCGTGGAGGCGCCGAGGAACTTGCGACGGATCTTTTCCAGGTTGTCGTCGCAGGGCCAGCCGAAGAAGCCGGCGCCGGTGCACGGCGTCGGCGTGTAGTTGTTGGAGACCGGATCGCCCGAGACGGGACCGGCCGCCCAGCTGGTCGCGATGTGCCAGCCGGCGCGGTTCTGCGACGGCGGCTCCTTGGTCACGCGCCGCGTGCCGAAGGTCGAGGTGTCGACGCTGTGCAGGTCGACCTTGAAGCCGACCTCGGTCAGCAGCTGTGCCGTGACCTCGCCCATGGCCGAGAGGATCGGGCTGTCGGTCACCTTGAAGACGACGATCGGCTCGCCCTTGTAGCCGCTCTCGGCGAGCAACGCCTTGGCCTTTGCCTTCCGGTTCGGATCCTTGGTGTTCGCCCAGTCCTTCACGCCGGCCATGGATTCGAGCGGCGTGTTGCACATGAACACCGACCAGCAGACCTGGCCGAAGTCGGGGTTGCCGATCGCCGCGGCCAGATAGGCCTCCTGGTCGACGGCATAGAGCAGCGCTTGCCTGGCCTTCACATTGTTGAAGGGCGGGATCGCGTGGTTCGGGCGCATCAGCATCTGGTTGCCGGTCTTGCTCAAGACCCTGATGTCGATGCCGCCGGCCTTCTGCATCACCGGCACGAGGTCGGCCGGCGGATTCTCGAAGATGTCGATCTCGCTCCGGATCAGCGCCTGCGATGCCGTATTCGGGTCGGGCAGGTACATCCACTCGTAGCGGTCGACCTTCGCGATCTTGGCGCCTGCCATGCTGCTCGGCGCGTCGGAACGCGGCACGTAGTCCGGGTTCTTCTTGTAGACGACCTTGGCTCCCGGCACCCACTCCTCGCGGGCGAAGACGAAGGGGCCCGAGCCGACCGTGTTCGTCACCTGCGTGTTCGGGTCGGTCTTGGCATCGGCCTCGCGCATCACGAACAGCGGATTGATCGGGTTGGACACCATCTCTCGGAACGGCCCGATCTTCTCCTTGAAGCGGATGACGAAGGTGCGATCGTCGACGACGTCGAATCCCGCGGCGATGCTCATGATCAGCCGGCCGGCGGTGGCACGCGCACCCCAGCGCTGGATCGAGGCGGAAACGTCCTTGGCGGTGACCGGCGTCCCGTCCTGGAACTTGAGGCCGGGGCGCAGCTTAAAGGTCCAGGTGAGGCCATCCGCACTCACCGAGTCCTCGCCGATCATCTGCGGCTTCGCCAGCCCCGCCTCGTCATAGGCGTAGGGCACGTCGTAGATCATGTAGCCATGGCCGACGGTCAGGAACTGCGTCGTCCAGATCGGATCCAGGATCTTGAGGTCGCCGTCGGCGGCGACCTTGACGGTCGTCTGGGCGAGCGCCGAAGCGCTGACGGAAGCGGCGAGGGCGGCGGCGAATGCGAGGCGGCGAAGCGGGATGCGCAGCATGGAATCCTCCTTCGTTTGCCTATCCATGGCCGGCCGGGCGGTCTCCGTCTCGGGCAATCGTCCCGTTTTGAAACGCCCTACTGGACGCGTCCTTCGAGCGCGTTCTCGTAGAGCTTCCTCAGGATCGGCGGGTCGACCTTGACCGGGTTTCCGCCGGCGGTCGGGTCGACCGCGGCCATCTCCGCCATCTGCTGGAAGCGCTCGGGGCCGACCTTCAGCCCCTTGAGGTCGTGGGGCATGCCGAACTGCCTCCTCAAGTCGAGCGTCCATTCGATCACGCCGTCCACGCCCTGCTTCCTGAGATCCAGGACGCGCGAGAGATAGGTCATCTTCTCGGCGATCGCCGAGCGGTTGAACGCCAGCACATAAGGCATGAACACGGCGTTGGTCAGGCCGTGATGGGTGTCGTAGAGCGCGCCGACGGGATGGCTGAGGGAGTGGATCGCGCCCAGGCCCTTCTGGAACGAGATCGCGCCCATGCTGGCTGCCGCCATCATCTGGCCGCGGGCCACGAGATTGCCGGGCTCGGCCACCGCCACCGGCAGCCACTCCTTGACCAGCCGCATGCCTTCGACGGCGATGCCGTCGGCGTAGGGATGATGGAACGGCGCGCAGAACGCCTCCAGGCAATGGGCGAGCGCGTCCATGCCGGTTGCCGAGGTGATGTGGGCCGGCAGTCCCACGGTCAGCGCCGGATCGCAGATCACGATCACCGGCAACATCTTCGGATGGAAGATGACCTTCTTCGTATGCGTCGCCTCGTCGGCGATCACGCCGGCGCGGCCGACCTCGGAGCCGGTGCCGGCGGTGGTCGGCACCGCGATCACCTTGGCGATGCCGTCGGGGTTGGCCCGCGTGTACCAGTCGCCGATGTCCTCGAAGTCCCACATCGGCCTTGTCTGGCCGGTCATGAAGGCGATGACCTTGCCGGCATCGAGCGCGCTGCCGCCGCCCCAGGCGATCACGCCATCATGGTTGCCGGCGCGATACGCCTTGAGGCCGGCCTCGACGTTGCTCGCGACCGGGTTCGGCTTGATATCGGAGAACACCGCCGTCGGCACGCCGGCCTTCTCGTTGGCGGCGACCGCGTCCTTGACCATCGCCAGCTTGGCGAGGCCGGGATCGGTCACCAGCAGCGGCCGCTTGATGCCGGAAGCCTTGCAGGCATCAGCCAGCTCGGCGATGCGCCCGACGCCGAACCGGACCGAGGTCGGGAACGACCAGTTGCCACGCATGAAATCGACGGTCAGCGCCATGGGGACTCTCAGATCCTGGTACGAAGATGGAAGGACTTCGGCCGCGTGAACGCGTCGAAGCCGAGACGGGAAAGCGTGCAGCCGCGGCCCGAGTCCTTGACGCCGGTCCAGGCCAGCGCCGGATCGAGGTAGTCGCAGCGGTTCATGAACCAGGTGCCGGTCTCGATCGCATCGCCGATGCGGATCGCGGCATCCTCGTCCATCGTCCAGATCGCGGCGGTGAGGCCGTACTGGCTGTCGTTCATCAGGCGGACGGCCTCGTCGTCGGAGGCGACCTTCATGATGCCGATCACCGGCCCGAAGCTCTCCTCCGACATCACCCGCATCGTGTGGTCGACGCCGGTCAGCACCTGCGGCGCGCAGTAGGGCGATCCCGCATGCGCGCGTCCGAACTGCTTCACGTCGATATGCGCCTTGGCGCCGCGGGCGACCGCCTCGGCGATCTGGCCGCGGACGAAGTCGGCCGCCTGGCCGCGCACCATCGGGCCCAGCGTCGTGTCCGGCTTCATCGGATCGTCGAGCACGTATTTGCGCGTGAGGTCGACATAGGCATCGACGAAGCGGTCGTAGAGATCCTCGTGCACGTAGATCCGCTCGATGCCGCAGCAGCTCTGGCCCGAATTGAAGAAGGCGCCGTCGACGAGGTTCTCGACCGCGTGGTCGAAGTTGGCGTCGGCCCGCACATAGGCCGGGTCCTTGCCGCCGAGCTCGAGGCCCAGGCCGATGAAGCGGCCGGATGCTGCGCGGCTGACCGCCTGGCCGCCGGCGACCGACCCGGTGAAGGCGACGAAGTCGACCTCGGGCGAGGCCACCAGCTTCTCGGTCAGCCTGTGGTCCATGTGGAGATACTGGAACAGGCCATCGGGCAGGCCCGCGGCCTTGAACCCCGCGGCGAAGCGCTCGGCCGAGAGCGGCGTCTGGTGCGAGTGCTTGAGGATCACCGCGTTGCCGGCGACCAGGGCCGGGACGATCGCGTTGACCGCGGTGAGGTAGGGGTAGTTCCAGGGGGCGATGACGAAGACGATGCCGACCGGCTCCTTGCGGATGAACCGGGTGAAGTTCTCCTTGGGCTCGATCTGGAGATCGGCGAGGGAGTCGACCGCGACCGAGGCCATGTAGCGCGCACGCTCGGCGAGGCCGCGGATCTCGCCGGGCGTGTACTTGATCGGGCGTCCCATCTGGCGCGTGATCTCTTCCGCGATCGCCGCCGAGTGGCCTTCGAAGTACTGGACGAACGTCTCGACCATGGCCGCGCGCTCGACGATCGGGGTCGAGCGCCAGCCTCTTTCGGCAGCGCGGGCGTTGGCGAGGGCGGCGTCGACGTCGGCCTGGGTTGCGAGGGGACGTTCGACGTAGGTCCGCCCGTCGCCGGGCGAGATGGTCTTGAGCTTGGTCATCCTCAGATGATCTCGAAATATCGAGCGAGTTGCCAGTCGCTGATGTGCTTGCGGCTCTCGCG
>JAEULB010000042.1 GCA_016792585.1 Rhodospirillaceae bacterium | reverse complement strand
TCGTCAACCCGAAGGAGCTCAAGGGCGACGTCGTCCCCCACCTGGTCGAGCTGACCAAGGGCGGTGCCGACTACAGCTTCGAATGCGTCGGCAACACCGACCTGATGCGCCAGGCGCTCGAATGCTGCCATCGCGGCTGGGGCGTCTCGGTCATCATCGGCGTCGCCGGCGCCGGCAAGGAGATCTCGACCCGTCCGTTCCAGCTGGTCACGGGCCGCGTCTGGAAGGGCACCGCCTTCGGCGGCGTCCGCGGCCGCACCGAGGTGCCGAAGATCGTCGACTGGTACATGGACGGGAAGATCAACATCGACGACCTGATCACCCACAAGGTGACGCTCGACCGCATCAACGAGGGCTTCGACCTCATGCATGCGGGCAAGTCGATCCGCACGGTGGTCGAGTACTGATGGAGACGATCTCCGAGCAGGCCTGCTTCGGCGGCACGCAGGGCTTCTACAGGCACGAGTCCAAGGCCGTCGGCGGTCCGATGCGGTTCGCCGTCTACAAGCCGCCGCAGGCGGCCAGGGGCAAGGTGCCGGTGGTGACGTATCTCGCCGGGCTCACCTGCACGGAGGAGACGTTCACCATCAAGGCAGGCGCCCAGCGGGTGGCATCCGAGCTCGGCCTGATGCTGGTGATGCCGGATACCAGCCCGCGTGCGTCGCGTTTTCCAGGCGACGACGCGAGCTGGGACTTCGGCATCGGCGCCGGTTTCTACGTCGACGCCACGGCTGAGCCCTGGAAGCAGGCGTACCGGATGTACACTTATGTTACGAGCGAACTGCGCGCGCTTATCGATGCCTCGTTTCCGTCCAGGGCGGATCGGCAAGGTATCTTTGGCCATTCGATGGGTGGTCATGGCGCGCTGGTGCTGGGACTCCGCAATCCCGACAAGTACCGGACCGTCTCCGCCTTCGCGCCGATCGTGGCGCCGATGCGCTGTCCCTGGGGGCAGAAGGCGTTCTCAGGATATCTTGGCCCCGACCAGGCGAGCTGGCGCGACTACGACGCGAGCGAGCTGGTGCGCCACCACAAGGTGCCGGGCACGATCCTGATCGACCAGGGAATGGCGGACAAGTTCCTGAACGATCAGCTCAAGCCCGAGCTGTTCGAAATGGCCTGCAAGCATGCCGGCCAGGCGCTCACGCTGCGCCGGCACGAGGGCTACGACCACAGCTACTACTTCATCCAGAGCTTCGTCGAAGATCACCTGAAGCATCACGCCGCCGGCCTTGGCTGAAGCGGCTATCGGAGGAGACGGCCATGCAGAAGCTTCTCGTCTACCAGTCGATGTGGGCGATGGAACGCCGGGGCCCGGACGGCAAGGAGTGGACGCTCGAGGAGAAGCTCAAGATGATCCGCGATGCCGGCTTCGACGGCGCCGGCGTCCGCTTCTTCGACTTCGAGCAGGCGAAGGCGCATGTCACGATCCTCAAGGACTACGGCCTCACCTGGCAGGCCCAGTGCTATCCGCAGTCGGTCGACGACCTGAAGCCGATCCTCGACAACGTCGCCAAGCTCGGCGCCGAGCACCTGAACCTGCAGCCGGACGTGCGGCCGTACCGGATCGAGGAATGCATCCCCTACATCGAGGGCTGGCGCAGGCTCGCGAACGAGGCCGGCGTGCGCATGCACATCGAGACGCATCGCGACCGCATGACGACCGACCTGTTCTTCACCCTCCACCTCCTCGACTGCTTCCCGGACCTGAAGCTGACCGGCGACATCTCGCACTACCTTGTCGGACGCGAGTTCGCCGGCCCGCCGATCAGCGACGAGAACCACAGGTTGATGCATCGGATCCTCGACAATTGCTGGGGCTTCCACGGCCGCGTCGCCAGCCGCGAGCAGGTGCAGGTGCCGATCAGCTTCCCGGCCCATAAACCATGGCTCGACCTGTTCATGGGCTGGTGGGAGTACGGCTTCCGCTCCTGGCGCAGGCGCGCGCCGAAAGATGCGACGCTGACCTTCCTCTGCGAGCTGGGCCCGCGTCCCTACGCGATCGTGGACCGCAACGACGAGGATCTGTCCGACCGCTGGCAGGAAGCGATCATGATGAAGGACATGATCCGCGCCCTCTGGAAGCGGATCGAGGCGGAAGAGCGGGGAGCCAAGGCCGCCGAGTAGAGCGAGCCAGTGACAAGTTCCCCTCAAGAGGAACTTTTCTGAGACCTCCGGGTTGAGCGGACGACGCCCGAAGTGCGGGTACGCCTCAAACCTCGGAGATAGCAATTTATGACAGCTCCCACCCAGACGGTTTCCGGGGTGCCGGCCGATACTCCCGACGTGCTGGTCGAGAATCGCCGCGCCATCGCCTGGGACGCCGTGATTGCCGGCGCCTTCATCGGCCTCGCCGCATCGATCTGCCTCAGCGTCGCCGGCGCGGCGCTGGGGTTCACCCTCGCCGATCCTTACGAAGGTCCGTCCGCGCAGTCGATCGGCGTCGGTGCCCTTATCTGGCTCTTCATCGTCAACATCGTCGGCATGGGCATCGGCGGCTATGTCGCCGGCCGCTCGGCGATGAACGAGACGACGATGGATGTCCGGGACTTCCGCTTTCGCTGCGCCGCGCACGGCCTGACGGTCTGGGCTATCGCCACGGTCGCTGCCGGCCTTCTCGGCCTATCGGCCTTGAGCAGCGTCGTCGGCTTCGCCGCAAATACCGCGCAGATGGCAGCAGCCGGCGCGGCTGCTGGACTTGGTGCCGGCGGAGTCGCGACGGCGGACGGCGAAGACCAGATGGACATGGGCTTCCATGTCCGCCAGCTCTTCGGCCCGCAGGTCGCGCCTGGGCAGGGACAGTCGACGCAGGCACCCGCTCCCTCGACCTCGACGGCCTCGGGCTCTGCAGCACCGGCCACCCCGATCGCGCCGGCGACTCAAGGCGGTCAGCGGACGCAGGCCGACTACGGCGACGACGCGATGGACGAGGCCGGCAATATCCTGACCCGAGCCTGGGACCGGAACGGCCTCGCGGCGTCGGAGAAGACCTATCTTGCGGGCCTGCTCGCGCGGCACAACGGCATCAGCCAGGCCGACGCCGAGCAGCGGGTGGGGGAGGCCGAGCAGCGGATCAAGACCGCGCGGACCCAGGCCGAGGCGCAGGCGAAGGAGGCCGCCGACAAGGCGGCGAAGGCCGGGGCGCTCGGCGCGCTGCTTGCCTTCCTGTCGCTCGCGATCGGCGCGATCGCCTCGGTCGTCGGCGCCTTTTCCTGCCGGACGGGCACCACGCGTCTCGTCATGCGCTGACGAGAGGCTCGATCTAGCGACCGCGCCGGGGTTTCGACTTGGCGCGGTCGTTCTTCTTGACGGGCACCGACTTCCGTTCGCCGCCGAAGCGGTGGACCTGCGTCCGCCGCTTCTCGATGAAGTCCCAGTCGTAGGTGACGCCGAGCCCGGCGCCTTCCGGCACCGGGAAGCAGCCATCCTTGCCGACCGCTTCCAGCTGGTCCGAGTAGCCGCAGGCGTAGACCGGCGGCTGGGCGTTCGGGCAGTTCGGCCCGACCAGCGCCACCTCGTAGAAGTTCGTGTTGCGGATCGCAGCCATGCAGTGGCGATGCGCCGGGCCTGAGGCATGAACCTCGACGTCGACGCCGAAGGCCTCGGCCAGATGCGCGATCTTCATCGTGCCGGTGATGCCCATATCGTATTCCGGATCGGCGCGGAGGAAATCGGTGCCGCCGGCGATCAGGAAGTCGGCCTTAGGCTCGACGCCGCGCACATGCTCGGTCTGCAGCAGCGGCGTCCGGATCATCTCGCGAAGCTTCTTGTGGGCGAAGGCGGAGACGCCCGAGTCGCGGAACGGATCCTCGTACCAGAAGAAGTTCGCGTCGTCGCAGGCGCGGCCGACCGCCAGCGCATCGGCGAAGGTACGAAGCTCGCAGGCAGGGTCGATCATCAAGGTCATCCGGTCGCCGACCTTCTTGCCCATGTAGCGGACGTTGTCGGCCTCTTCCTTCACGTCGCCGTCATGCCAGCCATGGATCTTGAAAGCGCGATATCCGAGGTCGTAGCACTCCTCGGCGAAGGCGGCGAACGCCTCTTTGGAGTCGAGGCCGCCGTTGCGGTCGGCGTGGTAGGTCGAGGCATAGGCCTTCAGGCGCTTGCGGTAGCCGCCGAGGAGCTGCGTCACCGAGGCGCCGAACTTCTTGCCGGCGAGGTCCCAGAGCGCGATGTCGAGCGGCCCGTGGCCCATGTGGTCGAGCTGCCGGATCTCACGCTTGAGGTCGTCGTAGATGGCTTCCCGTTCATCGGCATTCCGGCCGATCAGGCTCGGGGCCAGCATCAGCGTCTGCGCCAGCGCCGCCTTGTGCCCGCCCCAGAGCGCCACGTATTCGCCGCGGGCGCCGTCCTTGGTGCCGATCACCACAGCGTATTTCGACATGGTGAGCCTGCTGCCCGGCACGTAGCCGATGTTGCCGATCGCGCTCGAGCCTGAGGCTTCCACGCCCATGTTCTCGGCGTCGAAGGTGAATTCGTGGATCTCGACCAGGTCGATGACGCTCATGGCGACTCCGGACATGAAAAAGCCGCCCGCAACTTGTGTCGCGGACGGCTTGATTGGGACGCGAGCGGAGGAGCCGTTACTCGGCCGGCTCCAGCTTCTTTTCGGCGAGCTCGTCGGCGGTCTTGAAGAACTTGGTCTCGAGATCGCGCTGGTTCTCGTAGATCGAGCCCTGGTTCGGTGCCGGCGGATAGGGGAGGCGGATCGGAAGTTCCTTCATGCGCGGCGCCAGGGTGTCCTCGCCGCACACCAGCATCTGCTCCCACTTCTCGTAGGACTCGGGCTTGTAGATCAGCGGCCAGGCATCGGCCGTGCGGTACTGATGCAGCAGGAAGCGACGCGGCGCGCCGGAGATGTTGGCGGCCGAGGCATGCAGCAAGCGGACATGGTGGATCGTGATCGACCCAGCCTTGCCCAGGCACTGCACCGCCTTCGAGAAGTCGATGTTCGACTTCGACGGATCGATGCCGCCGACGAAATAGCCGTTGGTGTGGTGGTCGTAGGTCGGGCCCTTGTGGCTGCCCGGGATCACCATCATCGCGCCGTTCTCCGGCGTGAAGTCGTCGATCATGATGCCGACGGCGGCGAGGTCGTCGTTGGTGTGCGGATAGAAGGCCCAGTCCTGGTGCCACTCGATCGGCGAGCCGAAGCCGGCCGACTTGAGGTTCAGCTTCGAGACGTCGAAGCGGATGTTCGGGCCCCACAGGCGCTGCAGCACCGAAAGGATCTTCGGGTGCTTGACCATCTTCTCGTAGACCGGATGCCAGGCATGCGGGGTCTTGATGCGACGGACCTTCGGCGCGTCCTTGGTGTGTCCGGGCTCGAGGTCGTAGACGTCGGTGTGCTGACTGACCGCACGCGACTTCTCGACGAATTCCTCGGTCACCTGGCGGAGCTCGACGACTTCCTCCTCCGACAGCACGTTCGGCACAACGAGGTAGCCGCGCCGGTTGTAGGTTTCGACGTCCTTGTCGCTGATCATGGATTCATCTCCGCTGGGCGCCTCGGGCGCCGGTCTCGGTTGCCCTATGGTAGCGGTAACATTTCCGAAACGACAGCCCATTTTGAACGGATTTCAGCTTACTGCCGGAGTTGCTTGCCTTCAACGATGGAGCATCGCTAGACTTCGTCTAAATAAAAGCGGGATTTCGTGGTCCGAAACGGATCTCAAGGAACCCCTCGATCGGGAAGCGGCCGGGACCCGGCCACAAGGAGGAGGCGTCATGAGGATTTCCAGGCGGAAACTCTTGGGGTACGGGGCGGCTGCGAGCGTGCTGGCGATGCCCCACGTCGCGCGGGCGCAGGCGATCCGGCTGGTGTTCTCGCACCACGTGCCGACCGCGCACCTGATCCATGGCGTGGCCGAAAAGTTCGCCGAACAGGTCAAGCAGAACACCAACGGCCAGGTCACGATCGACATCAAGCCCGCCTCCCAGCTGTTCAACCTGCGCACGTCGGCGGAGGCGCTTCAGCTTGGTACGCTGGATCTTTGCTGGAGCGATCTCGGCACGCTGGCCAACTGGCAGCCGCAGTTCGGCTTCGTCTCGATGCCGTTCCTGTTCAACGACTACGATCACGTGAAGAGGGTCCTGTTCGGGCCGATCGGCGAGCAGATCGCCAAGGAGACCAAGGACACGCTCGGCGTCGAGGTCCTGTCCCTCGGCGCCTCGGGCTTCCGCGTCTTCCTGTCGAAGAAGGCCATCGCCAGGGCTGAGGACTGCCGAGGCATCAAGCTGCGCGTGCCGGAGATCCCGACCTGGGTCGAGATGGCGAAGGCGCTCGGCGCCAACCCGACGCCGATTCCTGCGGGCGAGATCTATACCGCGCTGCAGACCGGTGTCGTTGACGCAATCGAAGTGCCGGCCGACTTCATCGTCTCGGCCAAGAGCTATGAGGTTGCCGGCTTCGTCACGCGGACGCACCACATCTTCACCGAAGTCTCGATGTTCGCCAGCGCCAAGAAGATGGCGGCGCTCCCGCCGAACGTGCAGAAGGCGGTTCGGGACGCGGCGGTCGAGCAGGTGCAGAAGCACATGTGGGCTGCGAACCTCAAGGAGCAGGAGGACGCATGGAACTTCCTGGCTTCCAAGATCAAGGCCAATGCATCACCGGACATCCCTTCGTTCCGCTCGAAGATGGGACCGGTCCTCGACGGCTTCGTCGCCAAGGCAGGTCCGAAGGCGAAGGCCTACATCGAGGCTGTTCAGAAGGCGTAGCGGCCTAGAATGCACAAATAAGGCCCAGCAGAGCCGAAACACGGAGGGGAAGAATGATCATCACAAGGCGGAAGCTCCTGGGCTACGGCGCCGCGGGCGTCCTGGCGATGCCCTATGTCGCGAAGGCGCAGGCGCAACCGATCCGACTCGTCTTCTCGCACCACATCCCGACGAACCACCTGGCCCACCGGACGGCCGAGAGGTTCGCGGCCGACGTCAACAAGGGCACCAACGGGCAGGTGACGATCGACATCCGGCCGGCGTCCCAGCTGTTCAACCTCAGGACCTCGGCCGAGGCACTCCAGCTCGGCACGCTCGACTTCGCGTGGACCGACCTCGGCACGCTCGCCAACTGGCAGCCGCAGTTCGGATTCACCTCCGTGCCGTTCCTGTTCAACGACTACGACCACGTGAAGAAGGTGCTCTACGGCCAGATCGGCCAGCAGATCGTCGCCGACGTGAAGTCCACCCTCGGCGTCGACATCCTGTGTCTCGGCGCGTCGGGCTTCCGGATCTTCTGCTCGAAGAAGGAGATCAAGTCGGCCGACGACCTCCGCGGCATCAAGCTCCGCGTGCCGGAGATCCCGGTCTATGTCGAGATGGCGCGCGCGCTCGGCACCAACCCGACGCCGATCCCGGCTGGCGAAATCTACACCGCGCTGCAGACCGGCGTGATCGATGGCTTCGAAGGCCCGGCCGACTTCGTCCAGACCGGCAAGCAGTACGAGGTCGCCAAGTTCGTGACGCGCACCCACCACATCTTCACCGAGGTGTCGATGATGGGCAGTGTCAAGAAGATGGCGTCCTTGCCGGCCAACGTTCAGAAGGTCATCCGCGAGGCGGCGGTAGACGCCACCAGCAAGTGGATGTGGGAGACCAACCTCAAAGAGCAGACCGATGCCTGGACCGATCTGACGACCAAGGCGACCGCCAATGCTTCGCCGAATATCCCGTCCTTCCGCTCGAAGATGGGCCCGGTGATTGACAGCTTCGTCGCCAAGGCCGGCCCGAAGGCCAAGGCCTACATCGAAGCCGTCCAGAAGGCGGCCTGAGCCAACGTGAGTGGATGCGAACACCCCCGGCCGGCGCCGGGGGTGTTTCTTTTGAGGCCTCGATGAATTCCGCATCAGATCCCCTCTCGGTCGCAGCCAGGCCGATCTTCGGCCGGCTTCGGGCGACGCTGACCTTCGTCTCTGTCGTGCTGCTCGCTTCGTACTTCGTCCTGGTTCTGCTGCAGGTCTTCTTTCGCTACGTGCTGAACGAGTCCTTGTTCTGGGCCGAGGAGTTCGTGCGCGGCCTGATGCTCTGGGGTGTCATGCTGAGCTCGGCGCTGGTCGCCGCCGGCAGGGCGCATATCCGCATCGAGGTCCTTGAGCTGATGCTGCCGCCGGCCGGCCGGCGGATCGTCATGATGCTGGTCGACATCCTGACGCTGGCCTTCTGCCTGACCCTGGTCTGGGCCGGAATCGAGCTGGTCGACCGTACCTGGTTCCAGCGCTCACCGCTGCTCGACGTGCCGAAATACTCCGTCTACCTAGCGGTCCCGATCGGCGCCGCGGTCGAGGCTCTCTTCATGATCATGACCTGGCAGAGCCACGCTCCCTCAGGCGAGCCGACGGATCGCACGCTATGAGCGTCGGACTGATGCTGGCGCTGTTCTTCGTGTTCATGTGCCTCGGCATGCCGATCGCCTATTGCATGGCCTTCGCCGCAATCCTGGTGATCCTGATCGACGGCCAGTTGCCGGTCCTGATCCTCGCCCAGCAGTTCTACGACTCGCTCGACAATTTCTCGCTGCTGGCGGTCCCGCTGTTCATCTTGGCCGGCGAGCTGATGAGCGTCGCAGGCATTACCGAGCGCCTGGTGGGCATGTCGAAGGCGATGATCGGTCATCTCCGCGGCGGTCTCGCCCAGGCGAACATCCTGACCAACATGTTCATGGCTGCGATCTCCGGGTCGGCGCTGGCCGACCTCGCCGCGATCGGCTCGATGATGATCCCGGCGATGAAGAAGGAAGGCTACAAGCCGGCCTTCGCGGTCGCCGTCACCGCCTGTGCCGCGATGATGGCTCCGATCATTCCGCCCAGTATTGTCGCGGTGATCTATGGTTCCGTCACCGGCGTCTCGATCGGCGCGTTGTTCCTTGGCGGCGCCACGCCCGGACTGCTCGCCGGCGTCGCGATGATGGGCGTCACGTGGTTTCTGGCGCCGCGCGCTGGCGCGAAGACGATGCCGCGAGCGACGCTGCCGGAGGTCGTCGGCGCCACCGGTCGCGCGATTCCGGCGATGTTCATGCCGGTGATCATCATCGGCGGCATTCTCTCCGGCGCCTTCACCCCGACCGAGGCCGGTAGCGTCGCCGCGCTCTACGCGTTGATCTACGGCTTCATCGCGCGCCGTCACACATTTCCGTCGCTCTACCGCAATTTCGCCTCGGCCGCCGAGGTGACAGCGAGCGCGCTGGTGACGCTCGGCGGTGCTGCGTTGTTCAGCTGGGTCTTGAGCCGTGCCGGCGTCGGCCAGGTGGCGCTGCAGGCGATGCTCTCGATCACCAGCGACCCGAAGCTGGCGATGGCGCTGCTGATCGTCTTCTTCTTCCTGCTCGGCACCTTCCTCGAGCCGGTGCCGGCGCTGATCATCGTCGTGCCAATCATGGGGCCGCTGATCCAGCATCTGGGTTACGACCCCGTACATTTCGGCGTCGTCACCATCATGCTGCTGGTGGTGGGGTCGGTGACGCCCCCGGTCGGCGTGCTCGCGATGGTCGCCTGCCGAATAGCGGGGATCAGCTACAACTCGGCACTCGGTATGTTGTTTCCGTACACCGCGATCTGGATGGCGGTGATCTTCCTCGTGGCCTACGTGCCCGACATCGTGCTCTGGCTGCCGAGGCTGATGCAGTAGCTCTACGCGCGCGGCGCGTAGTCGGCGAGGTCGAGCGCGGTCTTCTGCCCGAGCGCGCATTCGGCAAGCAGGCGGCCGGACATTGGCCCGAGCGTGAGGCCGCCGGCACCGAGGCCGTTGCCGACCAGGAGCCCACGCACGCCTTCGACCGGGCCCAGCATCGGTAGGAAGGACGGGCCGGCGGGGCGGAAGCCGACACGGGTCTCGATCAGCGTCGCGTGCTTGAGGCCTGGCGCGTAGGCGAGGGCGAAGTCGAGCACCTCCTTCTGGCCGCCGGCTGTCACGCGGTAGTCGAAGCCGGATCCGTTCTCGCGCGTCGCGCCGACGACCACGCGCGAGTCGTCGAAGGCCAGCATGTAGTAGCTGTTCATCGGCAGCAGCACTGGCCAGTCCTTCGTGTCGGTGCCACCGAGGCCGAGATGGAGGATCTGTCCCTTCTGGGGCGCGATCTTCAGGTTCACGCCGAGGGGCCCGAGGATCTCCGGCGCCCAGGCCCCGGCAGTGACGATGACAACGTCGCCCTCGATCGGCCTGCCGTCGGCGCCGAGGCAGGTCGCGCGATCCTTTTCGAGGCGCAGGCTGGTGCGCTCGTTGCGATAGATGGCGCCGTTGGTGGTCGCGACGTTCATCATCGCCGCGGAAAAGGCGCGGGCCTCGACCCGGGCCGCGCCCTCGATGTGGATCGCCGGCAGGTCGTCGCGGAACGGTGGGAATAGGGCGCGTGCCTCGGCGTTGGCGAGCCGCCGGACGTCACCGGCCTCCGGCGCGTTGCCGCGACGGGCAAGGATGCGCTGTTCGGCGGCGTCGAACTCGGCCGGATCGTCTGCGGTGATCAGGGCGCCGACCCGGCGATAGCCGTTGTTTGCTTCACCTGCTTCCGCGAGAGCCGCGGCGAGATCCGGATAGTACCTGGCGCTGGCGAAGCTGAGGCGAAGCCAGGCCGGCTCGTCGAGCTTGCTGGCCCAGGGACAGATGATGCCGGCACCGGCCAGCGTCGCCTTGCCCTGGTGGATGGCGTCGACGACCACAACCTCGGCGCCGGCCCTGGCCAAGTGGTAGGCGGTGCTGGCACCGAGGATCCCGGCGCCGACGACGATGACGCGCATCAGGCAATCCGCTTGAGCAGGCGCTCGAACAGGCCGCGGATCTCATCGGACGGGAAGCCGAGCGTGCCGGCGCCGGCGGTCAGCTCCGTCATCGCCAGGCCCTGCACCGGGCTCGCGAAGACCCGGTCGAGGAGCCAGATGCCGGTCTCCTCGGCGAGGTCGAGGATGGCCGCCTCGATCTTCTCCTGGGTTCCGGGAAGCTGGATGTGCATCGAGGTCGCCTGTGGCGGGTCAGGCGTCACATGCACGCCCGGCAGGCCGCGGATCGCGTCGGCGACGCGCCTTATCTCCTGATGGAAGGTCGGCATGAGGTCGAGCCGTTCGCGCAATCCCTTCCGCGCGGCGAGCACATAGGGATAGAGCTGGAACAGCCGCCCGCCATAGCGGTGCTGCCAGAGCCGGGCCTCGTCGATCAGCTCCTTCGGCCCGGCAAGCGCCGCGCCCGAGATGCCGGCGAGGCCCTTGTAGAATGAGACGTAGACGCTGTCGAAGAGCGAGGTGATCTCCTCGAAGCTCTTGCCGTAGTAGGGTTGGCTTTCCCAGATCCGGGCGCCGTCGAGGTGGAGCGGGATCTCGCGTTCCTTGGCGAGCGCCGAGATCGCGGCGATCTCCTCCCACGGCAGCAGCACGCAGCCGAGCGGGCGGAGCGGCATCTCCAGCACGATGACGCCGAGCTGCTCGGCAACGGCCTCGATGTCCTTCCGGCGAAACTGGCGGGAGTCGTCGCCGAGATAGCTGGCGCCGAGCCCGTGCAGCTCCCGATAGGCCTGGGACTCGTTGCGCTCGAGATGGCTCAAGGGATGAAGACCGACGGTCGGAATGCCGCCTCGGTCGCACCAGAGGCGGAGCGCGATGGTCTGGACCATTGTGCCCGACGGCATGAAGACCGCGGCCGGCTTGCCGAGCTTGCTCGCGATCTCGGCCTCGAAATTCTCGATCAGCTTGCCCTTGCCGTAGTTGTCGACGGCCTCGTCGGCGCCGGCTTCGTCGGCCAGCGCCTGCAGCATCTCTTTCGGCGTCGGCGCCTTCTGGCGCGTCAGGAACCGCGTGCAGCGGGCGCGGATCGCGTCCTTGTCGCGGGGCTTGGCGGGGATGGCTTCAGTCACCGGACGTGCCACTCCTGGGTCAGCGGCTTAGCGCCGTTGAGCTCCCCGTAGCTGGCGCCGGTCGTGCCTTTGGGTGGATCGCCGAAGTAGCGATCGTCGAGCGGCAGCGACGCCGGCTGCCAGCGGAGGTCGCAGGAGAGGCGCACGCGATTGACCGACGAATGGTTGTCGAGCGAGCCGTGTGCCGTGTACATGCCGAACAACGCGATATCGCCGGCCGCGAAGTTGCGGGTCAGGAGACGCGTGCCTCGGGACTGGGCGAAGGAGATCGCGTCAGCGCCGAAATCAGCTTTTCGCGTGTTGTCCTTGGAGATGTCGAAGCCGATCATCGGGTCGATCAGGTCGCGGTATTTGTTCGATCCTTCGACCACGACCACCGGCCCGTCCTCGACCGGCACGTCGCCGATCGGCATCCAAACGGTGCAGACCTTGTCATGCGCGCGGGTGAAGAACGGATAGTCGAAATGGAGTCCGGTCGCACGCCCCTGGGCGCCGGCGCGAAGGAAGATGTAGTCCTGGTTTCGCGCCGGCTCGCCGAAGATCAGCGACATGATCCGCTGCATGTCGCGGCCGTTGCTTGCGGCCCTGAGCTTCTTTCCTTCGCTGATCGAGCGCCAGAAGGCGCCGAGGTCGGGCTCGAGCTCCTTCCGCCTGCTGTCGCCGGTGGCGATGCCGTCTATCGCCGGCTCCCTGATCTCGCCGACCTTGACCAGGCGCTCGAACACCTCCTGGCGGGCCGCCATGATCGCGTCCTTGTCGACCACGCCCTTGAGATAGAGATAGCCGTCCTCGGCAAGACGGGCGCGGAGCGCCGTCGGACTGTCGAGCAGCGAGGCACTGTCGACCATCTCGTGGATCAGAGATGACGGGACCGGCTGGCCCTTGACCCGGCAATTGTCCATTTCGCTTGCTCTCTCAGGCCTCGAACGGGACCCTCAGTCTAGACGGTTTTTCCCGATCGGAAACCGGGAAGGGGGACATAAATGCGCGACAATCCGCTCAAGACCAAACTCGCCCGTGGCGAAACGGTATTCGGGACCTTCGTCTTCGAGTTCGCCTCGCCGGGCATGGCCCGCATCGCCAAGTCGGCGGGATGCGAATACATCATCTTCGACATGGAGCATTCGGGCTGGGGCTTCGAGACGGTCAAGGACCAGATCCAGTTTGCCCGCGGCGCCGGCATCGTGCCGCTTGTCAACCCGCCCGGCGACGACTTCAACCTGATCACCCGCTCCCTCGACCTCGGCGCCAAGGGCATCCTGGTGCCGGTGGTCGAGACCAAGGCCCAGGCCGAGGCGATCGTGCGCGCCACCCGCTACCCGCCGCACGGCCGCCGGGGCTCCGCCTTCGGTGTCGCCCACGACGACTACATCATCGGCGATGCCCGGGAGACGATGAAGGCCGCGAACAAAAGCGTCCTGGTCATGATCAAGATCGAGACGAAGAAAGGCGTCCAGAACGTCGACGAGATCATGGCGGTGCCGGGCATCGATGTCGCCTTTGTCGGCCACACCGACCTCTCTGTCTCGCTTCAGCGGCCCCTTGAGTTCGAGCATCCGGAGTTCGTGAAGGCCCGCGACGCGGTGGTCGCCGCCTGCCGTCGCCACGGCAAGATCGCCGGCAACTTGGTCGGCAATCCCACCTGGGGCAAGACCTGGATCAGGAGGGGCTTCCGGATGATTGCCTATATGGGCGACATCTGGCTGATGCAGGCGGCCCTCCAGGCCGGCATCGAGGCGATGCGTCCGGCGGTGCCGAAGGCGAAGAGGGGGCGCTAGACGTAGGCCGACGATCCGTCGGGCCGGAAGGGCACCTTCCGCTCCCAATGGATGTAGCCGTCCTGCTTCAGGACCTCCTCGTCGATCTCGACGCCCCAGCCGGGCCTGTCGGGACGGAGGTTGAGATAGCCGTCCTTCGGCAGGTAGGGATCCCTTACGTAGGACGCCCCATCCGGCAGGCGGTACTCGAGGATCCGGAAGTTCGGCTGGGATGCCGAGAAATGCAGGTTCACCGCCGTCGCCAGCGGTCCCATCGGGTTGTGCGGTGCCACTGTCACGTAGTGCGCCTCGGCGATCGCGGCGATCTTCCGCATCTCCAGCAGGCCGCCAACGACGCAGATGTCCGGCTGGATGATGTCGGCGCCCTTGACGGTGAGCAGGCGCAGGAACTCGAAGCGGCTGTACAAGGATTCGCCGGTCGCGACCGTGCAGGCGGTCTCGCGGTTCACCTCGCCCATGGCCTCGATGTTCTCGGGCCTGATCGGCTCCTCGAAGAACAACGGATCGTAGGGTGCCAGCGCATTGCCGAGCTGGATCGCCTGCTTCGGCTCGAAGATCTTGGCGTGCGCGTCGAAGGCGATCTCGTAGTCGGCGCGCACGGTCTCGCGGAGCTTCCGGAAGTACTCGGCGCTGGTCCTGACGACCTCACCCCAGCGATGCGCATGAAGGTCGACCCGGAACGGGCTCAGCTTGAACGCGGTCAGGCCCCACTTCGCATTCAGCGCATCGAGCTGGTCGCGGGCCGCGGCCGGATCGGGCGCGGTGTAGACGCCGGCATAGACACGGACCCGGTCGCGCGCATTGCCGCCCAAGAGCATGTAGACCGGCACGCCGAGGACCTTCGCCGAGATGTCCCAAAGGCAATGGTCGATCGCCGAGATCGCGGCGAGGCCCAGCGCGCCGGGCGGAAAGCGGGTCTGCTGCAGCAGATAGAGGATCAGGAACTCGATCCGGCGGGGATCGTGTCCCTTGATGAAGGTGAAGAGATAGTCGAGCAGCGGCGGCAGCGCCTTGTCGGGCCCATGGTTGTAGCACTCGCCCCAGCCGGTGATCCCCTGGTCGGTGTCGATCGCGACCAGGAGGCGGGGGCGGTCCTTGTCGCGCGACATGTAGGCGCGGAAGCGCTCGATCTTCATGGGGGCAGTCCATCGGGGTGGCACGCGGATCAACCTACCATCGACCGCCGCGATTGCGGTATGGAAGGCACATACCGGAGGGGAGCGGCATGAACATCTGCATGGTCGGCTACGGGATGATGGGCATCTGGCATTCGGAGGCGCTCAAGAAGACGAATGCCGTCCTCCACACCGTCGTCGGCCGCCGGCCGGATGCGTCCAAGGAGTTCGCCGAGCGATACGGCTACAAGAAATGGACGGTCTCGCTGGAAGAGGCGCTGGCGGACCCGGCGATCGACGCGGTGATCGTCGGCAGCCCCAGCGAGGTGCATGAGGAGCAGGCGATCAGGACGCTGGAAGCCGGCAAGCACATGCTGCTGGAGATCCCGATCGCGATGAGCCTGAAGGGCGCCGAGCGCGTCGTTGACGCCGGCGAGAAGAGCGGCAAGGTGTATGGTCTTTGCCATCCGATGCGTTTCCGCCGCGAGCGCGAGGCGCTCCGCGCCCGGCTCAGGTCCGGCGAAGAGAAGATCCGTCACATCGCCGGACGTTTTTTCATCAAGCGCCTCGTGAACATCGGCGCCACCGGCTACAAGCGGAGCTGGATCGACAACATCCTCTGGCACCATTTCTGCCATTTCGTCGATCTCGGCATGTATCTGTTCGACGACGCGCCGGTGAAGCGTGTCCAGAGCTCGCTGAGCAAGCTGCACCCGGTGACCGGCATCCCGATGGAGTGCGTGCTGCTGGTCGAAACCGAGGCCGACCAGACGCTGATGGTGCACGGCTCCTATCACGCGACATACCGGCTCTACGACAAGGTGATCGTCACCGACAAGGACACCTATCTCTTCGACATCCTTGCCGGCACGCTCAAGACTCAGGCGGGCACGGTGGCGATGGAAAACGAGCAGGACAATTGCGCGCGGGTGATCTTTGACTTCCTCGATGCGATCAGGGAGGGGCGCCAGCCGATCGCTTCCGGCCCGTCGGTGCTGCCGGCGATGCGCGTGCTGCAAGCAGCGCAGGACGACTGGGACCGGCAATACGGCGCGCAGTCGATCCCCGGACGGCCGCTCGAGCGGACCTAGGCGTCGAGCTCGGTCTCGGTAATCCTTAGGGGCGCGCCCAGGCTGCCGCCGTCGAAGGCGACGCTCTTCACCACCGCGTGGACCGGCTGGCCCGGCTTCAGGCCCAGCGTGTCGACCGAGCGGCGGGTCAGGCGCGCCGTCACGATCTCGCCCGAGCAGTCGATGCGGATGTCGGCAGCGGCCCCGCCGCTGGGCAGGATCTCGGCGATCGTGCCGGCGAGCATGTTGATCGCGCTGAGATCGCGAGGCGGCGAGGTGGCGACGATCACGTCGCGGGCGCGGACGCGGATGCGGACCCTGGCGCCGATGGCAAGGTTTAGCCGGGGCACGCGGAAGAGACCGGCGCGCGAACGCAGCGCGGTCAGCCCATAGGCGGCATCGTGAGCCTCGACCTCGGTTTCCAGCACCGCACCGGCTTCGGCGAGGGCGGCGGCCGGCAGCAGGTTCAGGCTCTGCATCACCTGCGCCGTCGGTCCAACCGTGGCGATCCGTCCGGCCGCGAGCACGGCGACCGTCGTCGCCAGGCGCGCGACTTCGGCGACCGAGTGGCTGACATAGACGATCGGAACCCGCGATTGGTCGCGCAGCCGCTCGATGTAGGGGAGGATCTCGGCCTTCCGCGTCTCGTCGAGCGAGGCCAGCGGCTCGTCCATCAGCACTGCGCGCGGATTGGAGAGCAGCGCTCGGCCGATCGCGACCCGTTGCTTCTCGCCGCCGGACAGCAGGCCTGGGCGACGCTCGAGGAGGTCTCCGATGCCGAGCAGGTCGATCACCCGTTCGACTTCAGCCTTTTCTCCGGGTCGGGAGAACCAGCGCCCGTAGAGCAAGTTTTGCCGCACGGTCATGTGCGGGAACAGGCGTCCTTCCTGGAAAACGTAGCCGATGCGGCGGCGATACGGCGGCTGGAATATCGACTTCCCCGTATCGACCAGTACTTCGCCGTTGACGACAACCCGGCCGCGATCCGGTCGCGTCAGCCCAGCAATGATGTTGACGAGCGAGGTCTTGCCCGAGCCCGAGGGGCCGAATAGTGCGGTGAGCCC
Source organism: Rhodospirillaceae bacterium (assembly GCA_016792585.1). GTDB lineage: Bacteria > Pseudomonadota > Alphaproteobacteria > SHVZ01 > SHVZ01 > SHVZ01. The sequence goes on along the minus strand of JAEULB010000042.1, from coordinate 9,902 downwards.
GGCAGGCGCCGAGAGACGGACATCCAACTCGAAGTCGTCCTGGCGGTGGCCGATGTCGATATCGACTGTCATTCAGGGCCGATCCTGCGTCCGACCCGCTGCGCCAGCCATTCGGACGCGACGAGCGCCGCCATCGCGATGACCACCGCGATCAGGGTCAGCCGGTAGGCGCCGGCATCGCCGCTCGGCACCTGGGTGAGCGTGTAGATCGCGGACGGCAGCGTCTGGGTCTCGCCCGGGATATTGGAGACGAAGGTGATGGTGGCACCGAACTCGCCCATCGCCTTGGCGAAGGTCAGGATCATTCCGGCGAGGATGCCGGGCAGGATCAGCGGCAAGGTCACTGTGGCGAATACCCAGGTCGGGCTGGCGCCGAGCGTGGACGCCGCCGCTTCGAGCCGGCGGTCTACCGCCTCGATCGAGAGTCGGATCGAGCGCACCATCAGCGGGAAGCCCATGACCGCGGCCGCGAGCGCCGCACCGGTCCAGCGGAACGAGAAGACGATGCCGAGATGGTCGGCAAGGAAGCCGCCGACCAGCCCCTTGCGCCCGAACACGACCAGCAGCAGGAAGCCGGTCACTACCGGCGGCAGCACCAGCGGGAGGTGGACGATTCCGTTCAGGATCGTCTTTCCCCAGAAGCGCCCGCGGGCGAGTGCATATGCGATCAGAAGCCCGAAGGGCAGGCTCGCCACCGTGGCGATGGTAGCGACCTTGAGGCTGAGCTGGACGGCGGTCCACTCCGGCGATGTCAGGGCGAACCAATCCACGGTCGTCAGTCGAGAATCACGAAGCCCTGCGCCGCGAGCAGCGGCCGCGCCTTCGGCGAGCTCATATAGGCGAGTAAAGCCTCGGCATCGGGGTCGTTCGTACTGGTCGTCAGCGCGGCCGGATACACGATCGGCGGATGGGTCTCCTCGGGAAAGGTGCCGACGATCTTCACGCCGGGATCGGCCGTCGCGTCGGTCTGGTAGACGATGCCGAGAGGCGCCTCGCCGCGCGAGACCAGGAGGAGGGCAGCGCGCACGTTCTCGGCCTGCGCCATCTTGTCCTGGACCGAGTTCCAGACTCCGAGCTTCTCGAGTGCGGCCTTGCCGTACTTGCCGGCGGGCACCGCGTTGACGTCTGCGAGGGCCAGACGGCCGCTACCCAGTGCGGTAGCGAGCGGGAAGTTGGGCTCGATCTTGATCGTCGCGGCCGAGCTCTTCGGCGCGATCAGGACGATACGATTGCCGAGGAGGTTGGTCCGCGTTGCCGGCTTGATCAGTTTCTTGTTTTCTACGTAGTCCATCCAGTCCAGGTCGGCCGAGATGAAGATCTGCGCCGGCGCGCCCTGCTCGATCTGGCGGGCAAGCGCCGAGCTGGCGGCATAGGAGATGACGGCCTTCTTGCCGGTCTCTCGCTGCCACTGCGCGGCGACGCCGTCCAAGGCTTCCTTCATGCTGGTGGCCGCGAAGACCAGGACATTGGTCTGAGCCGCGGCAGGCATCGCCAGTGCGACCCAGGCGGCGGCGAGCAGGCCGCCGATATATCTCCGTGGATACACCGATCAAGAATAGCAGGCCGTTATATCTTTGCAAACATATCGAAGAGATCAGACGAGCCGGCGGGCCTGCCAGGAGGCGCTGCCGAACTCGCGCATATTGAGGGGGCCGGGGGCGGAGTCGCCGGATGTCCCAAGCAGCACGGTGCCGGACATGCGGCCGTCGGCGAGCGTGCCGGTGAAGGCATAGGAGAGGTTGCTGCCCTCGTAGGGGTGCAGGCTCGAGAAGGCGACATGGTTTCCGGTGATCGTACCGCCGACCGGCCCGACCAGGTCGAGTGTCGCGTGCACGCCGTCGAGCCTGCCGCCGGACTGGCGCAGTCTGACCCGATGTGGCGTGGTCTCGGCGGCGAAGGCGATATCCACGATCCAGAGGCCGGACACATCGCCGGCCGGCGGCTCGACGGCAACGGCTTTTGTTGCCGGCGTCGTGTCCAGCGCCTTGGCGATCGCGGACCCCACGATCTCCGCTTCGCCGGGTTCCAGGCTGAACGGCAGGATGAAGACCGAATTCTCGGTGGCACCCCGGTCGTCGAGCATGACCTTCGGGTCGTGCGCCAGCAGCAGCTCTCGAAGGCCGAGGCCGTCAAGGCCTGTCTTCGCCCGGTCCCATGCGATCTTCAGCCGCGGCGCCTGCTCGTGCGATCTCGACGGCGGCAGCAGCTCGGCGTTCACACCGGCGATACGTCGCACATGGCCGGCAATGGATTCGAGGTCGCGCGTCCACTTCGCCTTCTCGGCAGCGTGATCGCGGCCGTCGGCCCAGAACTCGACTGCGGCGAGGAGGCCAAGAACCTCCTCCTTGCTGACCTTCATCGGCCGGCCGATCGCGTGATGCGGCGCGGCATTGAGGCGCGCGGCCTCGATCCATGGCCGCTTGCCGAGCAGGAGGCCGGTCGATTGCGGTCCCTTCAAGTACTTGCCGCCACTGTAGGCGACGAAGGTGGCGCCTCGCGCGAGGTATGGCGAGGGCTTCTCCAGATGCTCGGACGCGGCGTCGACCAGCACTGGAATGCCGTGCGGAGCCGCGGCTGCGACACAATCCTCGAGCCGCAGCGGCAGGTCGGCATCCTTGGTGCCGATGGTCGCGATCATCGCGACGCCCGAACGCAGCTCCTCGTCGAGTGCCTTGCGGTCGCGGACCTGCACCATGCGGGCGCCGGCGGTGCGGATCGCGTGGTCGTAGGTGAAGCGCGCTCCCTCCGGCATCACGACCTTGGCCGGAAGGCCGGCGGAGTCGGGCAGGCGCAGCATCCGTTCCGGATCGCCCTTGGTCATCGCCGCGGCAGATGCGGCAACCAGCGAGGCGGCGCCGCCGGAGGTGACCAGGGCCGCCTCCGAGCCCGTCAGCTCGGCGATGCGGCGGCCGGCGGCGAGGATCAACTCGTTCAGGCTGACGAAGCGGCCGGCGCCTTCGACCATCGCCTTGGTCACCTGGGGCAGCATCAGGCTGCCGCCATGGACGGTGCGGGTGCCACAGCAGTTGATGAAGGGCCTGACGCCGAGCCGGGCATAGATGTCATCGGACATGCTCAGTCTCCACGGATGCGGGCGAGCAGGAAGGCGGCAACCAACGGTGCCGACCCGACCACCAGGAATGCGGTCCGGTAGCTTCCGGTCGACCCGATGATCAGCGAGCAGAGGGAGGGGCTGATCGCATACGCAAGGAACGAGAAGAAGCCGGTTCCCGCCGTCGCCTCGCCGACCTTGTCGGGCGGCGCGATGCGCGCGACCTCGGAGAGATAGACGCCGTTCCAGCTGGCGATCGCGACGCCGGAGATACCCGCCGCGACCATGATCGCGGGCAGGGGCCAGTCGGCGCCGTGGAAGGCGACCACGGCCGCCATCGTCGCGGACGCCAGCGCCAGGACCATCAGCGTCTTCCGGGCCGAGCCGATGCGGTCGGCGATCCAGCCGATTAGCACGCGCGAGCCGACGCCGACGCCCTGCATCACCGCGAAAGCGGCGCCGGCGGCGACCAGGCCGAAGCCGAGATCGGCGGCGAGGTATGTCACGTAGAAGCTGAACACGGCGCCCTGCACCATGGCGAAGGAGAACCCGGCGACGGTCAGCGCCACCATGCCCGGCACCATGCCGAACGCCCGGAAGGGCTCGACGTACCGCCTTGGAGAGAAGATCGTCGCGAAGGTGACGCTTTCTTCGCGCCGCCGTCCGGCGTCGAGCTCAGCGCGAAGCGGCTGCACCGTGACGACGCTGGCGGCGATCACCAGGGCTGCAGAAAGAAGTCCCGCCTGCCAGCCCCAGAGCCCGGCGGCGGCCGGTGCCAGCAGGCCGGCGATCGCACCGCCCAGCGGCACGCCGCTCTGCTTGACCGAGAAGACGAGGCTTCTATGTCCCTTCGGCGCGTGGCGGTTCAGGATGTCGCTGCCGGCGGGCGGCGAGGGACCGTAGGCGACGCCGATCAGGAAGGCCGCGACCAGCAGCAGCGGCCAGGAGCCGCTGGTCGCCAGGACCAGCGCCACGACGCCGATCGCGCCGCCGAGCTGGAGGAGGCGTACGGGGCCAAGCCGGTTCAACAGCGGCACGCCGCTCACGAGGAACCACATGGTGCCGAGAGCGACAGCGGCAGCCAGGTGGCCGACGCTTTCGGGCGGGACGCCGGCGGCGAAGGTTATCGCGGGCCCAAGCACCGGCAGCACGCGGGTCGCCAGCGACGCGGTCGTCTGCATGGTGAGCGTCGCGGCGAGCGCCTTGGCCCAGCCCGGCACGCCGGCGGTCGCCGTCAGATCACCCACTGGAAGCCGTCGACCTTGAAGTCCTGGCCGGTGATGAAGTTGGACTCGACCGTCGCCAGGAAGACGACCAGCTCGGCCACGTCCGCCGGCGTTCCCAGGCGACCCAGGGCGATGCCTTTGATCAGCTCCGGCTCGCGCGCCTGGGTCAGCGAATTGCCGAGCTCGGTCTTGATGACACCGGGGCAGATCGCGTTGATCGCGATGGTCGGACCCAGCTCTTTCGCCAGCGAGCGCGTCATGCCGAGGATGCCGGCCTTGGCCGCGGCATAGGCGAACTTGCTGACGGCGCTGGTGACGCCGCCGGTATAGGCGTTCAGCGACGACATGCTGGCGATGCGCCCGCCGCCTTGGCGTAGCATCACCGGTGCGGTCGCGTGGATGTAGTTGAAGCAGCTCTTCAGGTTTATCGCGATCGTCCGGTCGAACTCTTCTTCCGTGATCTCGACCATCGGCTTCGGCATCGACTTGCCGGCGTTGTTGAGCAGGAAGTCGATCCGGCTCCACTCCTTCACGACCGTGTCGACGATCTCCTTGGCGCGCTTGTGGTCGGCGACGTCGGCGGCGAAGCGGAGCGCCTTCCGGCCGAGATCAGCGATCTCGCCCGCGGTCCGCTCCATCTCGGGCTCGAGCAGATCGACCAGCGCGATGTCGAAGCCTTTGCGGGCCAAGGCTAGCGCGCAGCCGCGGCCGATGCCGCGCGCGCCACCGGTGACGACGGCGATCTTGCTCACGCGCGAAATACTTTCTTGTCGGTGCCGGAGTAGAGCGCGGCGACCTGGCGTTCGACCGAGGACTTGTGGGCGGCGAGCGCGGCCTCGTCGACATCGGCCTTCGGGCGCTGCTCGTACTCGAAGTTCCGGTACTTGTCCTTGCCGCGGACCAGGATCGCCGAGTCCGTGACTTTCAGCTGGTGCACATGCGGGGGGATGTAGCGGATCGCCATGCCAATGCGGCGATCGTCGCTGGTGTTGGGTTCCGAACCGTGAACCAGCTTGATGTGGTGAAGGGAGATCTCGCCCGGCTTCAGCACCAAGTCTACCGCCTTGGAGGCGTCGACTTCGACCGCGATCTCCTGGCCGCGCGAGAGCAGGTTGTCCTTGTGATAGGTGTCGTTGTGCGGGATTTGATCGCCGATATGGGTCCCCGGCATCACCTTCATGCAGCCGCTGACCGGGTTCGAATGCGTGAACGACACCCAGGCCGTGATCACGTCGGCCGGATCGAGGCCCCAATATGTCGAGTCCTGATGCCAGGAGACGAAGCCCGGGCTCTTCTTCTCCTTGATGAAGAAGGTCGTGGTCCAGCAAAGGATATCCGGGCCGATCGCGTCCTCGACCGCATCCAGGATCTTCGGGTGGTGGACCAGCTCGTCGGCCCAGGTGAAGAGCAGGTGGGTCTTGTGCCGCCAGTTCGACTGGAGCGGCGCGCCGGTTCTGGCTTCATGGGCCTCCAGGCTGGCGCGATAGCGGGCGGCGTCCGCTTCGCTCATCACTCGCACCGGGGCGTAGTAGCCGTCGCGGTGATAGGCCTTTACGGCCGCGTCCGACAGGATCTTCGGCATGGCATTTTCTCCCGTCGGAAGCCTTGCACGAACCGGCGGTTCCGTCACCTTTGGCGGGCCGTTGCCGGAACGCCGGGCGGCCGATAGGGTCCGGGCCGGAGGGACCATGCGGGACTATGTCGAGACGCTGATCGGACGGGGCGAAATGCGTGTCGTCGAGCGCGAGGTCGACCCGCGCCACGAGCTCGCTGCGGTGATCAAGGCCTCCCAGTCCCGTGACGACCTGCCGATCCTGTTCCGCCGGGTCAGGGGCGCTTCGATGCCGGTCGTCAGCAACCTTTACGGCAGCCGGCGACGGATCCGCGAGATGGTAGGCACCGAGGGCAGCTTTCCCAAGCGCTGGCTCGACCTCTGCCAGGGCATGCAGCCGGGTGCCGAGACCTTCCTCAGGAAGGTGCCGGTGCCGTCGAACCTCCGCGACTCGAGGATGTCGGCACTGCCGCAGCTGACGTACTGGGAAAAGGATGCAGGGCCCTATTTCACTGCCGCGATCTATCTCGCCAGGGACCCCGAGACCGGTATCGCCAATCTCTCGTTCCATCGCTCGATGTACGTCAGCGACGAGGAGCTGCGTATCCGGCTCGGGACGACCCACGACCTGACGCGATACCAGGCGAAGGCCGAGGCCGAGAACAAGCCGCTGCCGGCGGCCCTCCTGATCGGGACCGCTCCCGACATCTTCCTCGCCGCGGCCGCGTCGCTGCCGATCGAGACCGACGAGCTGTCGGCGGCCGCCCAGATCCGCGGCCGGCCGGTCGAGATGCGCCCCTGCAAGACCATCGACCTGATGGTGCCGGCCGACACCGAGATCGTGGTCGAGGGCGAGATCCTGCCGAATGTCCGCCGGCCGGAAGGGCCATTCGGCGAGTTCATGGGCTACTACGTGCCGGTCGGCGACCAGCACGTGTTTCGCGTCACGCATGTCAGCCATCGCGAGGGTGCGTACTTCCACGGTCTCCTCTGCGGCTCGCCCGAAGACATCGTGCTGCTGCAGGAGGCGACGGCGGCACGGATCTACAAGGCGCTGGTCGGGCAGGTGAGGGGCGTCGTCGACGTCGCGGTGCACTCGACCCTGCTCTGCACGGTGATCAGCATCCGACAGGAGTATGCTGGCCAGGCTCGCCACGTCGCGATGGCGGCGATCGGCTCGCAGCTCGACTACAACAAGTCGGTGATCGTGGTCGACGACGACGTCGACATCCACGACCTGCACGACGTCTGGTGGGCGTTCCTTACGCGCGGGCGCGCCGATACGCGCACCACGGTCATCCCCGATGTGCCCGGCTTCTATCGCGATCCGCACAGGGATCACTGGGGCAAGCTGATCATCGATGCGACCAAGCCGCTCGGCCGCGAGGCGGAGTTCGAGCGGCGTCGCATTCCTGGCGAAGACAAGATCCGTCTCGAAGACTATCTCCGCCGCTGACGCATGAACGTCCTGCAGACGCTGATCGGAAACACCTTCGAGCAGGGATTGCTGTTCGCCTTCCTTGGCCTCGGCGTGCTGCTGACCTTCCGCTTCTTCCGCTTCCCCGACCTGACGGCCGAGGGCAGCTATCCGCTCGGCGGTGCCGTGGTCGCTGCCCTCTTGGTCTCCGGCATCAATCCATTCGCGGCGACCCTGGCGGCAGCGCTGGCGGGTGCCGCAGCCGGCATCGTCACCGCGCTGATCCACACGCGCCTCAAGATCAACGCGATCATCGCCGGCATCATCGTGATGACCGCGGTCTACTCCGTCGACCTCCGGGTCATGGGACGGGCGAACACGCCGCTGCTCTCGACGCCGTCGGTCTTCGGCGACATCGTCGCCGCCGCGAATGCACTGGGACTGCCGATCCGCGAGAGCGTCGTCTCCAACATCGTCATTCTGGCCGTATTCGTCGCCGTCGTCGCGATGCTGATGGCCGCTTTCCTCCGCACCGATCTCGGCCTCGCCGTCCGCGCGACCGGCGAGAACGAGACGATGATCCAGGCGCTCGGCGTCGATACCGGCTGGACCAAGATCGTCGGCCTGGCGCTCTCAAATTTTCTGATCGCGCTGTCAGGCGCATTGGTGGCGCAAAATCACGGCTTCGCCGATATCGGTATGGGCATCGGCATCCTGGTCACGGGGGCCGCCGCCGTGCTGATCGGCGAGGCGATCTTCGGCGACCGCACGATCGCGGTCTGGATCTTCGCCGCGATCGTCGGCGTGCTGATCTATCGCCTGCTGGTCGTGCTGGCCCTCTATGTCGGTCTGCAGCCGACCGATCTCAAGCTGATCACCGCGGTCCTGCTGCTGCTGGCGCTGGCGTTGCCGAAGCTCAGGAGCGCCCGCTGATGCTGGCGCTCGACCGGATCACCAAGACCTTCATGGCGGGGCAGGCGGCCGAGGTGAGGGCGCTCGACGACATGAACCTCACCGTCGCAGACGGCGACTTCGTCACGGTGATCGGATCCAATGGCGCCGGCAAGTCGACGCTGCTGAAGACGATCGTCGGCCTCGCGATGCCGGAGTCCGGTCGTGTCATGCTCGACGGCCGCGACATCACCCGCGAGCCGGTACATCGCCGCGCCGGCCTGTTCGGCCGCATCGCCCAGGATCCGAACGACAGCACCTGCGCCGGGATGACGATCGAGGAGAACCTGGCGATGGCGGCCAAGCGCGGCCAGCCGCGCTGGCTCCGGCAAGCGGTCACGCCGCAGCTTCGCGAGAGCTTCCGCGCGGCTCTTGCCGAGACGGGACTCGGCCTCGAGAACCGGCTCGACACGCGCATGGGCCTCCTCTCTGGAGGCCAGCGTCAGACCATCGCGTTGCTGATGGCAACCTTGGCTGGTCCGCGGCTGCTTCTTCTCGACGAGCATCTGGCGGCGCTCGACCCCAAGACTGCGGAGCTCGTCATGGGGCTCACCGACAGGCTGGTGGCCGAGCGCCGATTGACCACGCTGATGATCACCCACAACATGGCGGATGCGATCCGCTGGGGAAGCCGGCTGGTGATGATGCATCGGGGCCGGATCATCTTCGAGGCGGCTGGATCGGCGAAGTCCGAGCTGACCGTTGCCGGGCTCGTCCGCAAATTCCACGAGGCCGGGAGCGACCTCGCCGACGACCGACTGCTGCTGGCTTAAGAACAACCGGAGGAAACGACCATGATGAAACTGATCACGCTCGCCTTGCTCGCAGGTGCGATCGCGATGCCGGCCTCGGCGCAACAGCCGGTTCCGGGCAAGACCTACAAGGTGGGGTTCTCGCAGATCGTCGACCACCCGGCGCTGAACGCGACGCGCCAGGGCTTCATCGACGGGCTCGCCCAGGCCGGCTTCGTCGTCGGCAAGAACCTGGTGCTCGACTACCAGAACGCCCAGGGTGACGTCGGCAATGCGCGCAACATCGCGCAGAAGTTCCTGACCGAGAACGTCGACCTGCTGGCGCCGTGCACCACGCTGAACGTGATGGCGACGATCCAGCTAGCCAAGGGTGGCAAGACGCCGGTGGTGTTCGGCTGCGTCACCAACCCGGTCGAGGCCGGCGTCGTGCCGGCGGTCGACAAGCCGACCGGCACCAACGTCACCGGCTACTACTCGATCCCGCCGGTCGGCCGCAGCCTCGATCTCTACATGCAGATCAAGCCCGGCATGAAGACGATCGGCACGATCTACAACGCGTCGGAGACCAACTCGATCAACCTGAACAAGATCGCCAAGGCCGAGGCCGAAAAGCGCGGCCTCACCTGGGTCGAGGCGACGGTCGCCTCGTCGGCCGAGGTCAAGACCGCGATCGACACGCTGGTGACCAAGGTCGACGCGGTGCTGACAGCGCAGGACAACACGGTGTCGTCGGCCTATGAGGCGATCGTGAAGGCGACGCGCGACGCGAAGAAGCCGTTGTTCGCGCTCGACGTCTCGGTGGTCGAGCGCGGCGCGATCGCGGCTATGGCGCAGAACCAGTACCAGGCCGGCATGGGCTGGGCGAAGGAGCTCGCGATCCCGGTGCTGCTGGGCAAGGACCCGGGCACTCTGAAGCCGGTCGAGTCCTCGGTCTACGACCTGCAGGTGAACC
>JAEULB010000002.1 GCA_016792585.1 Rhodospirillaceae bacterium | reverse complement strand
ATCTCGTGCGCCGCGGCTGCATCCAGGTGATGGAGGGCCGGCATTGCTTCCGCCATCTCACGGTGGAGGAGAACCTGCTCACGGGGGCCTACACGCGCCGGGACGGCCGGGCCGCCATCGCCCGTGACATGGAGCTGATCTACGGCTATTTCCCACGCCTCAAGGAGCGGCGGACGAGCCTCACCGGCTACATCTCCGGCGGCGAGCAGCAGATGGTCGCGATCGGTCGCGCGCTGATGGCGAAGCCGACCACGATCCTGCTCGACGAGCCGTCGATGGGCCTGGCGCCCCAGCTGGTCGAGGAGATCTTCGAGATCGTCCGCAAGCTCAACGAGGAGCGGCGGGTGACCTTCCTGCTGGCCGAGCAGAACACCAACGTGGCGCTCCGCTACGCGCATCACGGCTACATCCTCGAGAACGGGCGCGTCGTCATGGAGGGCTCGGCCCAGGCGCTGCGCGAGAACGAGGACGTGAAGGAATTCTACCTCGGCCTCTCGGCCACCGGCCGCAAGAGCTACCGCGAGGTCAAGCACTACAAACGCCGCAAGCGCTGGCTGGCCTAGGAATGACCGAGCATTACGACGACCTGGAGACCCGCGCGCCCGAGTCGCGCGAGCGCGCGCATTTCGCGGTGCTGCCGTCGCTGATCCGCCATGCGAAGGAACGGGCGCCGGGGTTCACGGAGCTGCTGAAGTCCGTCGACCCGGACTCGGTGACGGATCGCGCCGCGCTCGCGAAGCTGCCGGTGCTGCGCAAGGGCGAACTGATCGAGCGCCAGAAATCCTCCCTGCCGTTCGGCGGCTTCACCGCGACGCCGACCGGCGACCTGCTGCGTGTCTTCGCCTCGCCCGGCCCGATCTACGATCCGGAAGGCAAGCGCTCGGACTACTGGCGGCTCGCCCGCGCTCTCTGGGCCGCCGGCTTGCGCAAGGGCGAGCTGGTGCACAACTGCTTCGCCTACCACATGACCCCGGCCGGCGCGATGCTGGAGACCGCGGCGCATGCGATCGGCTGCCCGGTGTTCCCCGGCGGCGTCGGCAACACCGAGCTGCAGGTCAAGGCGATGCAGTATCTGAAGCCGGTCTGCTACACCGGCACGCCGTCGTTCCTGAAGATCATCCTCGACAAGGCCAAGGAGCTGGGCGTCGAGATCGCCTCGCTCAAGCACTGCGTCGTCTCCGGCGAGTACCTGCCGCCCTCGCTCCGCGCCGAGCTCGAAGGCCGCGGCATGCGCGTCGTCAACGTCTACGCCTCGGCCGATCTCGGACTGATCGCCTATGAGTCGAAGGCGAAGGAAGGCCTGATCGTCGAGGAGAAGATCCTGGTCGAGATCGTCCGCCCCGGCACCGGCGACCCGGTCAAGGAAGGCGAGGTCGGCGAGGTCGTGGTGACGAGCTTCAACGATGACTATCCGCTGATCCGCTTCGGCACCGGCGACCTCTCTGCGGTCCTCCCCGGTGTCAGCCCCTGCGGGCGCACCAACATGCGGATCAAGGGCTGGATGGGCCGCGCCGACCAGACCACCAAGGTCAGGGGCATGTTCGTCCACCCCGCTCAGATCGCCGAGGTGGTGAAGCGCCACAGGGAAATCACAAGGGCCCGGCTGGTCGTCGATCGCCAGGACCAGAACGACGTCATGACCCTGAAATGCGAGGCCGCCGGCGATGCCGCCCTCGCCGCGAGGATCGCCGAGTCGATCCAGGCCGTCTGCAAGCTTTCGGGCAAGGTCGAGCTGGTGGCACCCGGCAGCCTTCTCAACGACGGCAAGGTCATCGACGACATCAGGAAGAACGACTGAGGCGGAAGCCTCACTTTCTGACTCCGTCTCGTCGCAATCACCCTCCACCCTAGCCCTCCCCCACGCTTCGCGGGGTGAGGGAATACGACTTGTGTCCCCTTCCCCCTCCGTGGGGGAGGGTTAGGGTGGGGGGCCGGAACGGCTCAGGCCCCTCTCCGTTATTTACCGAAGCACGACGGAGCAGGTGTCGCCATGCGGTGGGAAGATCTGACGCGCAGCACCAATGTCGAGGATCGCCGCGGCATGGGCGGCGGGTTCGGCGGCGGCGGTATCCGGATCGGCGGCGGCCGCGGGCTCGGCATCGGCGGCGTCATCGTCGTGCTGATCGCCAGCGCCATCTTCGGCTTCGATCCGCGCATCCTGCTCGACGGCGGCGTGCCGATCCCGATGGAGCAGCCTCAGTCCCGCCAGGCCACGAACTCGCCGGAGCAGAATCGCGCGCGCGACTTCGTCGCCGCCGTCCTCGGCGACACCGAGAGGACTTGGGGCGAGATCTTCCGCAAGAACGGCCAAGCCTATCGCGAGCCGAAGCTGGTCCTGTTCACCGGTGCGGTCGAATCCGCCTGCGGCTATGCTCAGGCCGCCGTCGGCCCGTTCTATTGCCCGGCCGACCAGAAGGTCTATCTCGACCTCAGCTTCTTCGCCGAGCTGCAGCAGCGCTTCCGGGCCCCCGGCGACTTCGCCCAGGCCTATGTGATCGCACACGAGGTCGGCCATCACGTGCAGACGCTGATGGGGACGTCGAACCGCGTCCGCGCGACCCAGCAGCGCGTCTCGCGCACGGAAGCCAACGCGATCCAGGTCCGCATGGAGCTGCAGGCCGACTGCTATTCCGGGATCTGGGCCCATCACGCCGACCGCTTCCGCAAGGTGCTCGAGCCGGGCGACATCGACGAGGCGCTGAATGCCGCCAGCGCCATCGGCGACGACCGTCTCCAGCGTCAGGCGCAGGGCCGCGTCGTCCCCGACTCCTTCACGCACGGCAGCTCGGCCCAGCGCATGCGCTGGTTCAAGCGCGGCTTCGAGTCGGGCGACCTGAAGGCCTGCGACACCTTCGGCGCGAACCAGCTCTAGCCGCCGGCGAGCCGCTTTGCCGACCGCTTCGCCGTTTCGGCGAGATACTCGAGCGTGACGCGGATGCGCGGCACGCGGGCGAGGTCGCGATGTGTGACCAGCCACAGGTCCTGCTTCGGCGGCGCCTCGCTCTGGATCCTGACCAGCGCCGGATCGAGATCCGCGAGGATGCAGGGAAGCAGCGCGATCCCGGCACCTGAGGCCGCTGCGGCGCGGCGCGTCATCGCGCTGTTGGAGCGCAGCACCGCGGTCGCCGATGCTGCGGTCTTCCGAAGCCACGGCACCTGCGCGATCACGGTGTAGTCGACCGGCCAGTCGATCAGCAGGTGTCCCTCGAACCCGGCCGACGGCTTGCCGCGGCGATCGAGATAGTCGCGGCTCGCATAGAGCCCGTATCCCACCTGCCCCAGCTTGCGGCCGCGCAGGTCGCCCTGGGTCGGCCGCGCCAGGCGCAGCGCGATGTCGGCCTCGCGGCGGCCGAGATCGAGCGTGCGGATGTCGGTCTTCACCTCGACCGCGATCCCGGGATGCTTCGCCTCGAAATCGGGCAGCGCCGGGGCCACGAAGCCGGCAGCGATCGGCTCGGTCGTGGTGATCACTACCGTGCCGGCGAGCCCGCGATCTTCGGCCGACATCTCGAACCCGACCGCCCGCACCTCTTCCTCGATGCGCCGGGCATGGGCGATCAGCTTGGCCCCGGCCGGCGTCGGCACCAGGCCCTGGCGGCGGCGATGGAACAGCTTGCACCTGAGGCTCGCCTCGAGCCCGTCGAGCCGCCGGCCGATCGTCGCCGGATCGACGCGGAGCGCACGCCCCGCCGCCGACAGCCCGCCGGCATCCGCGACCGCGAGCGCGAAGCGCAGGTCGTCCCAGTCGAGCCGTGCCCCCGGCGATGCAGGACCGTCTTGCGCCGCCATGGTTTCCTTCCCCCGCTCAGCTCTGCCACCTTGTCCTCCCAGTATCCGGCGAAGAGGCAGGGAATGACCAGCGTGCTGGAACGGCTGATCGCCGACCGCCCGGGCGAGCCCGGCATTGCCGCGGCGATCCTGCGCAGCGGCGAGGTGGTAGAGCGACGCTGCGTCGGCCTCGCCGATCTCGCCCACCGCGTGGCGATCGGGCCGGAAACGCGGTTCCACATCGTCTCCGCCTCTAAGACCTTCGTCGCCGCCTCGGTTCTGGCGCTGGCGGCACGCGGCCAGATCTCCGTCGACGATCCGGCTCGCCGACATCTGCCCGAGCTGCCGGAGACGATCGACCGGCCGCGGCCGGTGACCCTCCGCCACCTGCTCTCGATGACCAGCGGGCTTCGCGACGTGCTGGAGATCGCGCGGCTGCGCGGCGAGTGGAAGCCGTCGCCGTCGCGCGTCCGGGACCTGCTCGACCTCGCCTTCGCGCAGACCGAGACGAGCGCGCCGGCCGGCGCGCAGTATATGTACGCCAACGTCAACTTCGTGCTGCTGGAGGAGATCCTCCGCCGGCTCGCGGGCGACGCCGATGCGCTCCGCCGGGACGCGATCTACCGGCCGCTCGGCCTCGCCGGCACCGCCGACCGGCCCCATGAAGGGATCGTCCTGGCCAACCTCGCCCAGCCCTATGTCGCGGACGGAAAGGATGGCTGGACGCGCGCGACCGATCTCCTCGGCATCTCCGGCGATACGCTGACCACCAGCCTCGACGACATGGCGCGCTGGGTCGCGGCATTCGGGCGCGGCCAGGTCGGCGATCTCGATCTGCGTCCGATGGCCGAGCCCGCCCGGCTCGCAGATGGCCGCGCGATCCATTATGGCCTCGGCCTCTGCATCCGCCCCTATCGCGGGCTGACTGTGCTCGGCCATACCGGAAGCCAGCCGGGATACAAGACGCACATCGCCTATGTGCCGGCACTCAACGTCGGCGTGGTCGTCCTATCCAACCGCGAAGACACGCGCGCCTCGGCCCTCGCCGTCGAGATCCTCGATGCGGTCGCGGGCGGCTTTCCCTCGCCGCATCCGGCGAAGACTTCCCGCAAGGCGCCGCACCGCGCCGAGAGTCTTCCCGGCGTCTATGTCGAGCCGGAAACCGGCGAGTGGATGCAGGTCACGCTCGGCGCCGACGGCGTCCTCACCTGCGAGACGCTCGGCGACTCGCTCTGGCTCTACGAGGAGGCGCCGGGGATCTTCCGCCACGGCGATGACTACCGCTGCGATACGCCCGCCGACGCCGTCTTTTCGCACGACGGCTGCCGGCTTCACCGCGGCGGGCACGTCAACGCGATGGTGAAGCAGAAGCCCGTCATCTACACGCCGGCACAACTCGCCGCCTTCGCCGGCGACTACGCGAGCGCGGCGATCGCCAGCCACCACGAGGTGCGGCTCGCCGGCGGCGGACTCTCGATCCGGTACGGACTTGGCTTCGACCGCGACCGCGTGTTCGCCATGCAGCCGGTCGCCCCCGACATCTTTCTCGTCCGCCCCACTGCGCCGGGCGTCGCGCACCGGCATGTCTTCCGCTTCGAGCGGGATGGTGCCGGCGCGGTCACCGGCATGCAGGTCACCCTCGACCGGCTGAAGGGCGTGAGGCTGGAACGGGTTGCCGCATAGGCGCGGCACCGTCTTGCGCCGCCGTCCGTTCCGCCCGTTGCGATCAGGTGGTCTCTATCGGGTCCGTCGCACTCGATCAGGAGACGCGCCATGACCAGCGCCGTTATGCCGACCTATGCCAGGGCTCCCGTCACCTTCGCCAAGGGCGAGGGCTGCCGCCTGATCGACACCGAAGGCCGCCGCTATCTCGACTTCGGTGCCGGCATCGCCGTCTGCGGCCTCGGCCACGCGCACCCGAAGCTGATCGAAGCGCTGACTAGGCAGGCCAACACGCTCTGGCACACCTCCAACCTCTACCGGGTCGAGGGCCAGGAGAAGGTCGCGGCCAAGCTCGCGGCCTTGAGCTTCGGCGACGTCGTCTTCTTCGCCAATTCGGGCGCTGAAGCGAACGAATGCTCGATCAAGCTTGCCCGGCGCTACCAGGCCTCGCGCGGCAATCCCGAGAAGTGGCGGATCCTGGCCTTCGAAGGCAGCTTCCACGGCCGGACGCTGGCGACGCTGGCCGCCGCCGGCAATCCGAGGAACCTCGCCGGCTTCGGCCCCGTGGTCACCGGCTTCGACCATGCGCCCTATGGCGATCTCGACAAGGCGGCGGCCCTGGTCGGTCCCGACACCGCGGCGATCCTGGTCGAGCCGATCCAGGGCGAAGGCGGCATCCGGGTTCCGCCGCCGGACTTCCTGAAAGGGCTTCGCGCGCTCGCCGACAAGCACGGCGCGCTGCTGATGTTCGACGAGGTGCAATGCGGCCTCGCCCGATCCGGCCGACTCTTCGCCCATGAGCGCTTCGGCGTCGTGCCGGACGTGATGAGCCTGGCGAAGACCCTGGGCGGCGGCTTCCCGGTCGCCGCCTGCGTCGCCACCGCCAAGGCCGCCTCCGGCATGACCGCCGGCAGCCACGCCTCCACCTTCGGCGGCAACCTGCTGGCGATGGCGGTGGCCTCCACCGTGCTCGACATCATCGCCGAGCCGGCGTTCCTGGCCGATGTCGCCCGCAAGGGCGAAAAGCTCGCGGCCGGCCTGGATGCGCTGGTGAAGCGCCACCCGAACGTGTTCGAGCAGCGGCGCGGCGTCGGCCTCATGCAGGGTCTGCGCTGCGCCGCCTCCCAGGACGAGGTGGTGGATCGGCTGCGCGATGCCGGCCTGATCGTCGTGCCGGCGCAGGACAAGATCATCCGCCTGATCCCGCCGCTGATCGTCGACGAAAAGGAGATCGACGAGGCGCTCGCGATCCTGGAGTCCGTCGCGCGCTCGATGCCGGCGAAGGCGGCAGCCTAGAGCCAGTCCCCTACCCTATCCCTCCCCCGCGCAAGAGCGGGGGGAGGGTTAGGGTGGGGGGCGTCGATGCAGCACTCGCTGCCTACGCCGCTGCCGCGATCGGCTGGGGCGGGTTCAGCACATAGTGCGCCTCGCCGTTGCCGAAGGACCAGTCGGCGAGATCGTTCTCCGAGAGCACGATCAGCACGTCCGCGGGTCGGACGCCCGGCCCGTCGGCGAGCTTCTCGACGATGCGCTTGTAGAGCGCCTGCTTGAGCTCGACCGAGCGGCCGCGGCGGAGCGAGATCTGGACGATCACCGCATCGTCGGAACGATCGACGCCGAGGAAGGTGCGATCGACGATCAGCCCGTCGGCATCGTGCTCGGTCACGATCTGGAACCGGTCCTCCTTCGGGACCCGGATCGCCTCGACCATCCCCTCATGGACGGCGTCGGCGACGGCGCGACGGTAGGCGGCGGACTTGCCCTGGCGGACGGCGATGCGGACGAGAGGCATGGGGAACTCCTGTGGGTGGTCTCCTTGGAGATGGCGTCGGCTATTGATTATTGAATTTGATCTTCTTGAACTGAAAGATTAGTTTTTCATATATGTTGTCGCCAAATCTCGACCTCGACGTGCTGCGCAGCCTGGTCGCCGCGATCGACCTCGGCGGCTTCGGCCGGGCGGCGGCGAAGCTCGGCCGCTCGCAATCGGCGGTCAGCCTGCAGATGCAGCGGCTCGAGGCCCAGTTCGACCGGCCGCTGTTCCGGAAGGAGGGCCGGCGCCTCGCGCTGACCGACGCCGGCGACACGGTGCTCGCCTATGCCCGTCGCCTGCTCGCGCTCAACGACGAAGCGGTCGCCGCCGTCCGCGGCTCCGCCGTCGAAGGCTCGGTCCGTCTCGGCGTGGTCCAGGACCTCGCCGACTCGACGCTGGCGCCAGTGCTGGCGCGCTTCGCCCGCGCGCACCCGGCCGCCCATGTCGAGGTCCGCGTCGAGCGTAGCGTGACCTTGCTCGATCACCTCGCGAACGGACGCCTCGATCTCGCCGTCACCTTCACGCGTGCCGGCAGCGATGCCGTGATCGAGCTGCCGCTCGCCTGGATCGCCACGCCGGATTTCGTGCGCGAGCGCGATCAGCCCTTGCCGCTTGTGCTGTTCGAGGCACCGTGCTTCTGCCGCCAGGCCGCGATCGAGGCGCTCGACGCCGCCGGCATCCCTTGGCGCATCGCGCTTACCAGCCCGAGCCTCGCCGGCCTGTGGGCGGCGGTCTCCGCCGGCCTCGGCGTCGGCGTGCGCACCACCCATGCGCTGCCGCCCGGCTTGGTCCCGATCGAAGCGGGTCTGCCACGCCTGCCGAAGATCGGCTTCGCGCTCCGCAGCTCGACCGCGCCCTTGTCGCCGGCAGCGATGCGCCTGCGCGAGATCGTCGCAGAGACGCTGACGACCCGGATCTAGCTTCGCCCGATCTAGCTCCGCCGGATCAGCGTACCGGCGCCGCCCTGGGTGAAGATCTCGAGCAGCTGCGCGTGCGGCACGCGGCCGTCCAGGATCACCGCCGCCTCGACGCCGCCGTCGACGGCGAGCAGGCAGGTCTCGACCTTGGGGATCATGCCGCCGGAGATCGTGCCGTCCTTGATCAGCGCGCGGGCTTCCCTGGCAGAGAGCTCGGAGATCAGCTTCTTGTTCTTGTCGAGCACGCCGGCGACGTCGGTCAGCAGCAGGAAGCGGGTCGCCTTGAGCGCGCCGGCGATCGCGCCGGCCGAGGTGTCGGCGTTGATGTTGTAGGTCTCGCCGTCGTTGCCGTAGCCAACCGGCGCCACCACCGGGATGATGTCGGCCTGCGCGAACTTGGTGAGGATCATCGGGTTGACCTCGACCGGCTCGCCGACGAAGCCCAGGTCCAGCACCTTCTCGATGTTGGAGCCGGGATCGATCTTGGTGCGCTTGATCTTCTCGGCGCGGATCAGGCGGCCGTCCTTGCCGGAGACGCCGACCGCGGTGCCGCCCGCCTCGTTGATGTGGGCGACGATCTGCTTGTTGATGGTGCCGGCCAGCACCATCTCGACGATCTCGACGGTCGCCTTGTCGGTGACGCGGAGCCCGTCGATGAACTCGCTCTTGATCTTGAGCCGTTCCAGCATCTGGCCGATCTGCGGCCCGCCGCCATGGACGACCACCGGGTTCACGCCGATCTGCTTCAGGAGCACGATGTCGCGGGCGAAGATCTTCGCCATCTCGGTGTCGCCCATCGCGTGCCCGCCGTACTTCACGACGAAGGTCGAGCCCGAGAACTGGCGCATATACGGCAGCGCCTCGGAGAGCACCTTGGCCTTCGCGAGCATCTCAGCGTTGTCGGTCATGGCTTCTCGGTCCGATTGAACGGGGATTGGAACGGGCGCGCGAAATCTAGCGGGAAGGCGGCGGCACTGCCAGCTTCGCCAGCCGCGCCCGGAGCTCGGGCATGCCGGCGCCGGTCTCGGCCGAGGTGACGACGATATCGGGGTGGGCCGCCGGGTGCTTGGCGAGCTCGGCCGCGACCTTGGCCGTGGTCGCCGCGAGCTCGGCGGCCTTCGGCTGGTCGGCCTTGGTCAGCGCCACCTGGTAGGAGACGGCGCGCTCGTCGAGCCGCTTCATCAGGTCGCGGTCGCCGGCCTTGAACCCATGGCGGGCATCGACCAGCACCATCACGCGGGCCAGCGTCGGCCGGCCCGAGAGATAGGCGTCGATCAGCTTCTCCCAGCGCTTGATGTCGGCCTTCGAGGCCTCGGCATAGCCGTGGCCCGGCATGTCGACGAGGAGGAGCCGGCCGCCGAGATCGAAGAAGTTGAGCTGGCGCGTGCGGCCCGGCGTGTTGGAGACGCGCGCCAGCGTCGCGCGGTTGGTGAGCGCGTTCAGCAGGCTCGA
Source organism: Rhodospirillaceae bacterium (assembly GCA_016792585.1). GTDB lineage: Bacteria > Pseudomonadota > Alphaproteobacteria > SHVZ01 > SHVZ01 > SHVZ01. The sequence goes on along the minus strand of JAEULB010000002.1, from coordinate 29,812 downwards.
CTTGCCGACATTCGAACGGCCGGCGAAGGCGATCTCCGGCAGCGTGAACGGCGGCAAGTGGTCGAGCCGCTCGGAGCCCGCGACGAAGGTGCACTCCTTGGCGAAGAGGAGACGCCCCGCTTCCTCGTCGAGGGCGTCGACCTCGTTCGCCGGCCCTTCGCTCATCTACGCGGGCTCACGTCGCCTTCACGCCCATCCGGTACATGATCGTCCACTGCTGGGCCATCGAGAGCACGTTGTTCCAGGCCCAGTAGATGACGAGGCCTGCCGGGAAGCTCGCCAGCATGTACGTGAACACGATCGGCAGGATCATGAACATCTTCGCCTGCACCGGATCGGCGGGCTGCGGGTTCAGCTTCTGCTGGAACCACATGGTCACGCCCATGATCAGCGGCCAGATGCCGACCATCAGCATGTGCGGCGGATCCCAGGGAATCAGGCCGAACAGGTTGAAGATCGTCGTCGGATCCTGCGCCGATAGATCCTTGATCCAGCCGAAGAACGGCGCGTGCCGCATCTCGATGGTGACGAACAGCACCTTGTAGAGCGCGAAGAACACCGGGATCTGCACGACGATCGGAAGACAGCCCGCCGCGGGGTTCACCTTCTCGCGCTTGTAGAGCGCCATCAGCTCCTGGTTCATCCGCTGCTTGTCGTTCTCGAAGCGCTCGCGCAGCTTCATCATCTCGGGCTGCAGCGCCTTCATCCGGCTCATCGCCACGTAGGACTTGTTGGCGAGCGGGTAGAACAGCGCCTTCACCAGCACGGTCAGCACCAGGATCGCCACGCCGAAGTTGCCGAGCACGTGGGCGAGCCAGTCGAGCACGAAGAAGATCGGACGCGTCAGGAAGTAGAACCAGCCCCAGTCGATCGCCAGGTCGAAGCGGACGATGCCCAGCTGCTCCTGGTATCCGTCGAGGGTCGAGACCTCCTTGGCGCCGACGAAGACGCGGCTGACGGACTCGATCGCCTGTCCCTGCGCCAACGGCTGGCCGCCGCCGAGGATGTCGACCTGGTACTTGTCGGTCTTGCCCGACAGCGCATGGGCGAAGCGGGCCTTGTAGGAGTCCTTCTGATCGGGCACCGCCGCGACCATCCAGTACTTGTCGGTGAAGCCGATCCAGCCGCCGGTCGAAGTGGTCTCGATGACGCCGCCCTTGGCGTCCTTCATGTCGGAGTAGGTCAGCTCCTTGAGCTTGCCGTCGAAGACGCCGTAGGCGCCCTCGTGAAGGATGTAGTAGCCGAGCACGACCGGCGTGTTGGATCGGGTGACAAGCTCGTAGGGATGAAGCGTGATCGGCTCGCCCGGCGCCGTGCGCAGCACGCGCTGGGTCACCGTCACCATGTAGCGGTTGTCGATGGCGAAGCGCCGCTGGAAGGCGAAGCCCTGGCCGTTGTCCCAGGAAAGCGTCACCGGGCTTTCTGCGGTCAGCTTGTCCTTGTCGGCGGTCCAGACCGTCTGCGCGTCGGGCAGCCTGATCTCGGTGCCGGCGGCCGGGACCCATCCCCAGTCGGCGTAGTAGGGCTCGGGCGCCGTGGCGGGCGACAGCAGCACGATGTTCGACGAGTTCGGATCGGTGGTCTCGCGATAGCCCTTGAGCACGACGTCGTCGAGCCTGCCGCCTTTGAGCGCGATCGAGCCGCGGAGCGACGGCGTGTCCAGCGGAATGCGCGGGCTTTCGGCGAGCGCCCCCGGACGGCTGAGCGTCGCCGGCCCCGCGAGCACCCCGGGCGCAACGGTACCGGGCGCAACGGCGCCAGGCGCCGGCGCGGTGCCGGGAGCGGCAGGGGCGATCGGCTTCGAGAGCTCGGCCTGGGTCGCCTGCTGCGCCGCCTGATCGCGCACCTTCGGCAGCTCGTAGAAGAACTGGAAGCCGAGAAGGATGGCGAGCGACAGTGCGATCGCGATCACCAGGTTTTTTTGGTCGCCCATCATGATTCCGATACGGGTGTCAGCGTGAGGTGCAGGTGCGCGGCGGCACCGGGTCGTAGCCGTCGCCGCCCCAGGGATGACAGCGGCAGAGACGCTTGGCGGCGAGCCAGCTGCCGGCGAGCGGCCCGTGGGTCTCGATCGCCTCGATCGCGTATGAGGAGCAGCTTGGAAGGAAACGGCAGTTGGTTCCGAGCAGCGGCGAGACCAGCAGCTTGTAGGCGCGGACCGCGCCCGTGAGCGCCAAAGTCGGAAGCGCGGAGCTGGTCGGACCGGTCATCGCCTGTCGCCGATGCGCTTCAGCGCGCGCTGGAGATCGTCCTTCAGCAGCGCATAGGGGCGCCGCACCGTCTCGGCACGCGCGATCAGCACGTAGTCGTGGGACGCCTTGCCCTGGGTCTTGAGGAGCTCATCCGCCGCTGCCCGAAGGCGACGCTTGGCGCGGTTGCGCGCGACCGCGCCGCCGACCTTCTTGCTCGCGGTGAAGCCGACGCGGATCTCGTCGGAAAGAAGCGATGGCTCGTCGGCACGCGGACGCGCCTGCAGGACCAGACCAGGCATCGCTGCCTTCTGTCCTGATGACGCGACCTGAAGGAATTCCGGCCGCCGCTTGAGCCGCCGGATCGCCATGGCTTGAACTGGCCTTCTAGGCGGAGAGGCGCTTGCGGCCCTTGGCGCGGCGGGAATTCAGGACCTTGCGGCCGCCGACCGTCGCCATGCGGGACCGGAAGCCATGCCGCCGCTTGCGGACGAGCACGCTCGGCTGATAGGTGCGCTTCACGAGAAAACTCCGTATGCCCGCTAGCCGGGCTGCACGCGAAAGAGGCCCGCTGTATAGTGGCTCGGGTAGGTCAAGTCAACCGACCGTGGACCGGGCCGGGGGCGGTGATCCGGGAGCGGCGGGAAACACGTAAAGAGGCCCGAAAGGGGGCCGGCGGTGGAACTCCGGCGTCTCAGAATTCTGCCGCGTAGGGCCGGCCTTTCCGGCCGGCTCCTGCTGCTGACGATCGCCTTCGTCATGCTGACGGAGGTGCTGCTGTTCGCGCCCTCGATAGCACGATACAGACTGGTCTATCTAGAACAAAAGCTGGCGGCGGCCCATCTGGCCGGCCTGTCGCTCGAGGCGACGCCGGACCGCATGGTGACCGCCCAGCTGACCTCGACCCTGCTCCGCCATGTCGGCGCCTATGCCGCCGGCCTGTACGGCGAGGGCAAGCTCACCCACAACCTGATGGTGCCGGAGATGCCGGCGGTCGACCGCGAGATCGACCTCCGCGACGACACCGCGATCGAGTTGGTCCGTGATGCCTTCGACACCCTGATCCAGCGCCGCAACCGGATCCTCCGCGTGATCGGCGAGAGTCCGAAGGACGCCTCGGTGCTGGCGGTCGTGGTCCTCGACGAGCAGCCGCTGCAGGAGGAGATGTTCGGCTACTCCAAGCGCATCCTCGGCCTCTCGATCGTCATCGCGCTGGCGACCGCGAGCGCGCTCTACTTCTCGCTCCAGTTCCTGCTGGTCCGGCCGATGCGGCGGCTGACCCAGCGCATGGTGGGATTCCATCCCGAGGCGCCGGCCACCGATGTGCCGCCGAAGCCGCGCACCGACGAGCTCGGCCTCGCCGAGATGCAGCTGACGGCGATGCAGGACGAGCTCCGCTATTCCTTCCGCCAGCAGGCACGGCTGGCGGCGCTCGGCAGCGGCGTCTCCAAACTCGGCCACGACCTCCGCAACATCCTCTCGTCCGTGCAGGTGCTGTCCGACCGGCTCGCCGACTCGACCGATCCCGAGGTGCGGCGGACCACGCCCCGCCTCGTGCGCGCCGTCGACCGCGCCGTCTCGCTGACCCAGGCGACCCTCGACTTCGCGACCGAGCGTCCGGCGGTGAAGCCCGTGCGCTTCCCGCTCGCCGATCTGATCCAGGAGATCGCCCAGGACCAGGTCGTCATCGGCGAGGATGGCTTCCGGCTCGATTCCACCCTGCAGCCGAGCTTCGCCGTCGACGCCGACCGCAACCAGCTCTATCGCGTTCTCGGCAACCTGATCCGCAACGCCAGGCTTGCCGGCGCGCGACTGAGCGAGATCGGCGCGGTGCTGGGTCCGGGCGGGATCTCGATCACGATCAAGGACGACGGGCCGGGGATCCCGAACGCGGTGCGCCCGCGGCTGTTCCAGCCCTTCAACACCGGCCGGCCCGGCGGCACCGGCCTGGGGCTCGCGATCGCCCGCGACCTGGTCGAGGCCCATGGCGGTCAGCTGCGGCTGGTCGAGAGCGGGCCGGAAGGCACCATCTTCCGCATCGATCTTCCGTTCGCAGGTGCTACAACGACTGTCCGTTGATACCGCTTCCAAGGACCGGCCGCCGATGATCCCCCGCTACACACGATCGGAGATGGCCCGGATCTGGGAGCCGGAGAACCGCTACCGGATCTGGCTCGAGATCGAGATCCTCGCCGCCGAGGCGATGGCCGAGCAGGGCATTGTGCCGAGGTCCGCAGTCGAGGCGATCCGCGCCCGCGGCAAGGTCGATCCCGCCCGCGTCGACGAGATCGAGAAGACCACCAAGCACGATGTCCTCGCGTTCCTGACCAACGTCGCCGAGCATGTCGGCGAGGAAGCGCGCTTCCTGCACCAGGGCATGACATCGTCGGACGTCCTCGACACGTGCCTATCGGTGCAGCTGGTTCAGGCCGCCGACATCCTGATCGCCGATGTCGACAAGGTGCTGACGGCCCTCAAGCGCCGGGCGCGCGAGCACAAGCACACGATCACGGTCGGCCGCAGCCACGGCATCCATGCCGAGCCGACAACGTTCGGCATCAAGCTGCTGGGCCACTACGCCGAGTTCCAGCGCAACCGTCAGCGCCTGATGCAAGCCAAGGCCGAGGTCTCGAGCTGCGCGATCTCCGGCGCGGTCGGCACCTTCGCCAATATCGATCCGAAGGTCGAAGAATACGTCGCGAACAAGCTCGGGCTTGCAGTCGAACCGGTCTCGACCCAGGTGATCCCGCGCGACCGCCACGCCGCGTTCTTCGCCGCGCTGGCGGTGGTCGCGTCAGGCGTCGAGCGGCTGGCGACCGAGATCCGCCATCTGCAGCGGACCGAGGTGCGCGAGGCAGAGGAGTATTTCTCGCCGGGGCAGAAGGGTTCCTCGGCGATGCCGCACAAGCGCAACCCGGTGCTGACCGAGAACCTGACCGGGCTCGCCCGCCTGGTGCGCTCGGCGGTGGTGCCGGCGCTGGAGAACGTGTCGCTCTGGCACGAGCGCGACATCAGTCATTCTTCGGTCGAGCGTGGCATCGGGCCAGACGCGACGGTGACGCTCGACTTCGCGCTCAATCGCCTCGCGCGCGTCGTCGACGAGCTCGTCGTCTATCCCGAGCGCATGAAGCAGAACCTGGAGAGCCTCGGCGGCCTCGTCTTCTCGCAGCGCGTGATGCTGGAGCTGACCCAGGCCGGCATGGCGCGCGAGACCGCCTACGAGATCGTGCAGAAGAACGCGATGGCGACCTGGCGCGAAGGCGGCCAGTTCCTCGATCGGCTGAAGAATGAGAAGGCGGTGGTCGACGCGTTGGGCCTTCAGAAGCTCGAAGCGCTGTTCGACATCGGCTATCACACCAAGCACGTCGAGACGATCTTCGCCCGCGTGCTCGGATAGCACCCGGCCCCGAAGGGCCGGGCGCCTAAGCGACGATCAATCCCAGGTATACGAGGCGGTGTCGGTCGCCTTGTTGTACTTCAGCGTGACCGTGGAAATCTTGCAGAGGTCGAGGCCGCGGAAGATCGACCAGCTGTCGTCGGTCCAGGTGACCTTCATGTTCCAGGTGCAGCCCTTGTCGGCGCCAGTGAACTTCACGTCGAACTTGTTGCCGTCGCCGAGAACGCCCTTGAGCTCGTTCTCGTTGAAGACGTTGTCGCCCGGCGGGTTGATGAAGAGACCCTTGATGTCGTAGCCGGTGCCGTTGACCACGGTGAAGTCGCGATCATCAGCGAAGACGGACGCCGAGAACAGGACGAGCGCAGCGACGAGCGCCGCCGCAAAACGCGAAGCCATGGGAAACCCTTCCGAGTGGTATGGAGGTCCGGGATAGGCCCTCCCGGAGATGAACAGTAATTTGGGAATATTGCGGTGCGAAGATGTTTTATACATCTATTAAGCCTAAAACTTAAACCAATCGTAATCATTATCGGTATATCGTTACCTCATGCCTGCGCCAGCCTTCCGCCTGGGAAGGGCCGTCCAAAGCCTAGACTTGCCGGGGGCTTACGGTATTTTGGCGCACACACGTTCCTCGCCCGGTCTCCCGGCCGATCCTGCCGGTCCGAACGCCGAGCGGCTCCTGTTCTGTATCGAGGGGGATAGACCATGGCCGTCACCGGACATGACACGCTGAAGACCCGCCGCCAGCTCAAGGTGGGCTCCAAGTCCTACGACTACTTCTCGCTGGAGGCGGCCGGAAAGGCGGGCCTCGGCGACGTGTCCCGGCTCCCCTTCTCGCTCAAGGTTCTGCTCGAGAACCTGCTTCGCTGGGAAGACGGCCGCACGGTCACCGTCGACGACGTGAAGGCGCTCGCCGCCTGGCTCAAGGACAAGTATTCCGACCGCGAGATCGCCTATCGTCCGGCCCGCGTGCTGATGCAGGACTTCACCGGCGTTCCGGCAGTGGTCGACCTGGCAGCGATGCGCGACGCGATGGTCGCCCTCGGCGGCGATCCCACCAAGATCAATCCGCTGTCGCCGGTCGATCTCGTCATTGACCACTCGGTGATGGTCGACAGCTTCGGCTCGCCGAAGGCATTTGCCGACAACGTGTCACTCGAGTTCGAGCGCAATGGCGAACGCTATGAGTTCCTCCGCTGGGGCCAGGACGCGTTCTCGAACTTCCGCGTCGTGCCGCCGGGCACCGGCATCTGCCACCAGGTCAACCTCGAATACCTGGCGCAGGTGGTCTGGACCAATTCGGCCGACGGACCGACCGTGGCATACCCCGACACGCTGGTCGGCACCGACAGCCACACGACGATGGTCAACGGCATGGCCGTGCTGGGCTGGGGCGTCGGCGGCATCGAGGCCGAGGCGGCGATGCTGGGCCAGCCGGTGTCGATGCTGATTCCGGAAGTCGTGGGATTCAGGCTGACCGGCAAGCCGAAGGAAGGCACGACCGCGACCGACGTGGTGCTGACCGTGACGCAGATGCTTCGCAAGAAAGGCGTGGTCGGCAAGTTCGTCGAGTTCTACGGCCCGGGCCTCTCCGGCCTGACGCTGGCGGATCGCGCGACGATCGCCAACATGGCGCCCGAATACGGCGCCACCTGCGGCTTCTTCCCGATCGACGGCGAGACCATCAAGTACCTGAAGTTCTCCGGCCGCGACGCCGACCGCGTGGCGCTGGTCGAGGCCTACGCCAAGGCGCAGGGCATGTGGCGCGAGGACTCGACGCCGGACCCGGTGTTCACCGACACGCTGGAGCTCGACCTCAACACCGTCGAGCCCTCGCTCGCCGGCCCGAAGCGTCCGCAGGACCGCGTGCTGCTGTCGGCGACTTCCGGCGCCTTCGGCGCGGCGCTCAAGGAGATGGGCGGCGGCGATCGCAGCGTCCCGGTGGCCGGCACCAACTACGAGCTCAAGGACGGTGACGTGGTGATCGCCGCGATCACCAGCTGTACCAACACCTCGAACCCCGCGGTGCTGATCGCGGCCGGCCTGCTCGCCAAGAACGCGGTCGCCAAGGGCCTGACTACGAAGCCGTGGGTCAAGACCTCGCTGGCGCCCGGAAGCCAGGTGGTCACCGACTACCTGGAGAAGGCCGGCCTTCAGGTCGAGCTCGACAAGCTGGGCTTCAACCTCGTGGGCTATGGCTGCACGACCTGCATCGGCAACTCCGGCCCCTTGAGCGACGAGATCATCGCCGCGGTCGAGGCGAAGGACCTGGTTGTCGCCGCCGTGCTCTCGGGCAACCGCAACTTCGAAGGCCGCGTCAGCCCGCAGACCAAGGCGAACTACCTGGCCTCGCCGCCGCTGGTCGTCGCCTATGCGCTGGCCGGTTCGATGAAAGTCGACCTCACCAAGGATCCGCTCGGCACCGGCAAGGACGGCAAGCCCGTCTATCTCCGCGACATCTGGCCGTCGAACCAGGACATCGCCGAGGAGATGAACCGCTCGCTGACCCCGGAGATGTTCCGCAAGCGCTACGCCAACGTGTTCGAGGGGCCGGCCGAGTGGCGGAAGGTCAAGACCACGACGGGCCTGACCTACAAGTGGTCGCCGGGCTCCACATACGTGAAGAACCCGCCCTACTTCGAGAACATGCCGAAGGAGCCGGGCAAGATCACCGACGTGAAGAAGGCGCGAGTGCTGGCGCTTCTCGGCGACTCGATCACCACCGACCACATCTCGCCTGCCGGCAACATCAAGAAGGACGGCCCGGCCGGCGACTACCTGCTGCAGCACCAGGTGCGGCCGGCGGACTTCAACAGCTACGGCGCCCGCCGCGGCAATCATGAGATCATGATGCGCGGCACCTTCGCCAACATCCGCCTCAAGAACGAGGCGGCCGCCGGCACGTCGGGCGGCATGGCCAAGCACTTCCCGTCGGGCCAGGTGATGTCGATCTATGACGCCGCGATGAAGTACAAGGACGAGGGCGTGCCGCTGGTCGTATTCGGCGGCAAGGAATACGGCACCGGCTCGTCGCGCGACTGGGCGGCGAAGGGCACGATCCTGCTCGGCATCAAGGCCGTGATCGTCGAGAGCTTCGAGCGCATCCATCGCTCGAACCTGGTCGGCATGGGCGTGCTGCCGCTGCAGTTCAAGGGCGACATGACCCGCAAGAGCCTGAACCTGGTCGGCGACGAGATCGTCGACATCGAGGGCATCGCCGCCGGCATCAAGCCGCGCATGGACGTCAACGTGAAGATCACCCGCGCCGACGGCAAGTCGGAGACGATCCAGGTGCTCTGCCGGATCGATACGGCCGACGAGATCGAGTACTACCGCCACGGCGGCATTCTTCAGTACGTGCTGCGCGGCCTGATGAAGGCGGCGTAAAAGGGCGCGGCCAGGACACGAAAAGCCCCGCGGGAGCGATCCCGCGGGGCTTTTTCATTTGCGGAGAATCTTGAGAAGGTCCTCCGGCAGCTCGCCGCGATCGAGCAGCAGCTGGGCCTTGATGAGGCCCGCGACCGCCATCGCGTCGGTGATCTCGCCGGCCATCGCCATGCGCACCGCCTCGGCGAAGGGAACGCGGCGGATCTGAAGCTGCTCGGTGTCGTCGGGACGGGCAACACCTTCGGTCAGGTCCCAGGCGAGATAGTTGATCGCGCGCTCGTCACTGACCGAGTTCGAGAGATGAAGCTCGAGGAATGGGTGCCATCTGCCGGCGCTCAAGCCGGTCTCCTCGACCAGCTCGCGCTTGGCCGAGTCCAGCGGGTCGACCGCGAGCAAGCCGCCGCCCTCCGGAATTTCCCAGGAATAGGCTTCGAGCGGATAGCGGTACTGGCCGACCAGCACCGTGGTGCCGTCGGCGTGGATCGGGATCACGCCGATCGCCAGGTTCTTGAAGCGCACGACGCCATAGATACCCGGCTTGCCGTTGGGCCTGAGCACGTCGTGCTCGACCACCTGGATCCACGGGTTCTGGTATTGCGGCTTGGTGGTCAGCGTCGTCCAGGGATTCTTCATGGCCGACCATTTGCGGAATCATGGCCGGCGAGCGCAAACGAAAAAGACGCCGGCGTCGCCTCAGGCGCGACAGGCGTCGAGCTGGCGTTTCAGGAGATCGAGCCGCTGCAGCCAAGACCAGAGTCCCGGGCATCGTTGCTCGGGCAGGCAAGTCCGCTCGAGCTCGTCCGCCACCTCGCCACCGGCATGTGGCCAGGCCGGGCAGATCCGGCCCGCTTCAGAGCCGGTCGTCGCGCATCCGCTGGACGAGATCGCGAGGAGCAGCAGCAGGCCGGCCAGCCTCGTCCCGCTGGCGCGCGATCCGCCCGGCGTCGCGCTCCGCCACGCGGGCCGGGCGACCGGCGAGCCAGACCAGGACCAGCCGGGCCAGTGCCACCGCCAAAGCGAGCGCCGAGCCAAGGGCGCTCACCGATCGCGGATCAGGTAGGCCGCGAGTCCGGCAAGCGCGGTGGCGACCGCGACGAGGTTCTGCCAGAGCCCCGGATCGAGCTGGACGCCGAGCCCGGCCATTACCGCGGCGAGGCCGGCCCAGGATGACGCTTCGCCGGCTCGGCTGACGAGATAGGAGACGATCTGCATTGGAAGCTCCTTCCGATTGGATCAGGTGAGGCCGAGCTTCGTCTTCAGCGCGAGCCCGGCGAGAAGAGCGGCCAGAAGCACGGTTGTCAGGAAACGGACCACCGTCTGCCATACCGCCCGCCTTGCGACGCGCCACGATCCCAGCAATTCGCGGAGATCGCGCACGTCGGCGGCGGCATGCCCGTCCTCGAGGCCGATCGCCGCGAGCGCGCGGCGAGCACCTTCCTCCGCGGCGCGATCGAGCAGGACCTCGAGCTCGCCGATGTCGACGAGGACATGCGGCGCCGGCTCGCTCACGACGTCTGCCCAAACAGGGTGCGGGCCCGCATCGCCGGCAGCGTGATCTGCCCGGCAACGCATCCGTCGCGGCCCAGGACGACGACCGCACCGGGCTGGCCCAGCCAGTAGGCGATCAGCACCGAGTCGGCGACGAAGTCGGTCACCGGCGGCTCGGCGTTGAGCCGCGCCACGACGGCCGACACCTCGGGCCCGGCATGGCGCTCAATCTCCAGCGCCTCAGCTGGCACCGCTTCGCGAATACGCAACTCGACCGCGGCAAGAGTCATCGGGCAGAACTGGGCACGTATCTCAAACGCCCATACGCTCGCAGCCAGGACTACCGCAGACATGATGAAGAAGCGGGAAAGCCTCATAGGGACCTCCGTTAGAAAGTACAGATTCACAAGGATCAAGCTGGACGCGGAACGCAGTAGCGGGGCGGAATACCCTCTAGCGCGCTGTTGATCTATGATGGGTGACCGAGACGCCAGCACGCGCAGTTGCTCGACTAACTCTCGATCTGTGAGATGCATACCGCATGACCCAAGACATCGCGATTCCGGCCTCTGGCGGCCTTACATGCGAAACTTGCAACGCTCAGTGCTTCAACGAGGTCGAAAGGTCATCGGTAGTCATCTCGCCTCATTGGGATCAGATCATGAGACTGATCGACTGCCCCGAGTGCGATCGAGTTTGCTACGACCACACAATTTTTGATGTCGGGGAGCCCGATCTTGCGAATGTTGCAGAAGTGCAGCGCCGTCACTGGCTCGATAAGGCGGCCGAAAAGAAGGCGGGAGCCGACAACTATGATACCGCCTATAACATGACTGCGTACCGCTATGTCCGAGAGGCCTTCGTACGGGCCATTGGCGAGCAGAAAGTGATGCGGGTTGTTGACTTCGGATGCGGTCCCGGTGCGACGATCACTTATCTTTCTGAGAATTTTCCTGGCACGCAGTTTAGCTATCTGGGCTTCGAGCCAAACCGCGACTTTGCCGAAAGAGCAAGAGCCGTTGCGAGCCAGGTTTCGTTCGATGCGACCATCCGGTCAGAAGATGCTGACTCCGCCCTCAAGCTCGATAGGCCGTGGGGAGAGACAAAGACGGATCTTTTTCTCGCTCTCGGAACTCTTTGCTACGTGCACCCGCACCTGACGAGGATGCTCTTCTCATCATTGCGCGGGATGGCGGAGCGCATAATCGTAAGGGACTACCTCGGGAATCGCGAAGGGGCATCCGAAGCAGCAATCATCCTCTATCACAAGCATTTCCCGATGTTTGCACATCCGTATCGGAGGTACCTCAATGGAGCCGGATTTGAGATTCAGAGAGTATCGTCGAGCATCGCCGGCCCTTATGACGGGCGTCATTGGGAGGTTCTCGAGGCGGGACGCGATCGAGACTCGGGAGTCCTCGACAGCGTCGTCACGAATAGAATCCGGTGATAACGAACAGACTTTTGCCTGGGCTTGGATGGTCACCACCAATAAAGAACGATGAGCACGCCAGACGAACCGCGCTGTCCACGGCTAACACCTGCAATCGCGCCGCTACCAGGTCCCCCGCCAATGCCAACTGTCACAGACTCATCAGCGGATACCGGGCCGAAGTACGAACTAACCGAACCGGAGTTACCACCGTTCCCCGCAAACACAGTTGTGCCCGAGACGTTTGTTCCATAGCCATTTCCGCTATCGCCACCATTTCCGAATCCACTGAAGCCCTGCCCCCCGGCGGCAGGAGGAGCAGTGACAGTAATAAACGGAGTGGTTTCTGTGCGAGCAATATGCCCGGAAGCACCTCGCTGATAACCTTGCGCCCCTTGCTCAGTTGGCGCGCTACTCGAACCTCCGGCTCCCCCTAAACCACCAGCAGCAGTAACTAGCGCGCCCATGGAGGTAGTCCCTCCATCAGCGCCCGCTGAACCATTCCCAGCACTTCCACTGATGGTCTCATACCCACCGCCACCACCCCCTCCGCCGCCAACAGCGATCACCATCGCCGTGACGGACGAGACGCCGGGTGGCCGCGTGAAGGTACCGTTGCTGGTAAAGACTTGGATGCCGAAGCGGGCACCGCTCAGCTCGATCGGGAGCGGCGGCAGAGCGGAAAGGCCAGGAAGCGCGTTTCGAAGACCGTTTGCAGCCATGTCGCGCTCCTCAGAGATCGACGCCGTTGGCCGTGACCAGGATCCCGTCAGCCAGGGCCTGGGACGACGATGCGTAGAGCTTCATGCCGGCCGGCATGTAGAGCGGATTCGTCACCGAAATGACGGCGCCGTTCAGGTTGACGAGATTCAGTGGCACTGGTGACGTCGACGCCGCGAACGTCCACGCCGCGAGCAGGCCGATCGCGACGAGACTCACGGTCGTTCCGTTGTCGGTCGAGGCATAGACGCCGATGTGGGCGGCATTCGACAACGTGTTGCGCGGGATCGCCGCAATGCCGTTGACGAGCGAGCCGTTGGCGCCGGCCGTGAACAGCGGCACGGTGTTCGTTCCGCCCGACAATGGCGCGGACTTGGCGGTGGTGAGGACCGCGTGGCCGACATTCGGCACCTGGCCGAACGCGGCGGTGTTGGTGACAGTCATGATCTCTCCTGGTCAGAACGAGTAGACGGCGGCATGCATATCGGCCAGCGAGAGACCGCCGGCGGGCCCTGTCGGCCCCTGGATGCCGCGCGGGCCGACGAGCTGGAGCGTCCAGCCGGAATGAGTGCCGCTCCCGTTGAGCGCCTGCACATCGACCGCGACGCTGGTTCCGGCCTTGCCGGCGATCTGTCCCATCATCCAGGCCGAGGGGTCGGCATTCGCGGTCATCAGGACGAAGGCGCCGACCAGCAGCGGCAAGTCGGCGGCGGTGGTGAACGAGGACGTCGTGCCGGGCTGGATCGTCAGCGTCGCCGCGGTCGACGTCGCGATCTGCGGCGTCGAGCCGATCGGGCCGGCCGGGCCTTCGGGACCGGCGCCGCCGTCGACGCTCACGGTCCAGTCCGAATAGGTGCCGCTGCCGAACGACTCCGAGCGCCTGATCGTGAGCGCTCCAGTGCCGGGAACGTAGTCGAGGCAGGTCCCGAGCACCGTCCCCATCTTGAGATGCTCGTGCGCCTCCGCGCCGGCCTGCACCGAGAGAAGCAGGCGGCCTTCGACGCGGAGCCCGACCGCGTCTTCCTCCAGATGTGTCCAGAGTCCGATGGGCTCGTTCGGATCGTGCTGCCAGAGCATCGCCGGGCGGCGCCCCTTGGTGCGCCAGGCTTCCAGGCTCGTGCGGAAGGCGCCCGGTTCGACCACGTCGCCCTGGGAATCCGCAGTTCCGAAAAGACTGGCGTATCCGGAAAAAACACCGGGATGATCGGCACGCGCCTCGAGCGCGCGCGCCACCGTGGCGAGCGTCCGTTCGGTCATCGAGTGTCCTTTACAGGGCGGTTCGTGGGGCGCCGGAGCGCTTCACCCAATCCGAACCAGTAGTCCGGATCCTGTCAAAAACTGCGGAATCTGTCAAGGTTAAAAATCCGCATACCAAATGAACCGAACCTTCCGTCTATCGGCCGACATAGAAGAACGACGTCTCGGCCAGCATGAGCTCGGTCAGCGCCCAGACCAGCGCGTCGACGCGGTCGGGCGAGCCCGTGTCCTCGCCCGGCGCCCAGGAGACCATCTGGTCCTCGAGCTTCGGCAGCGCACCGACATGGCGGACGCGGCCCTGCTCGTAGAGGGCGGCGATCGGCTCGGCGCGGACGCGCTTGCCGCGGCTGGCGCTGACGGCGCGGAAAGGGATCTTGGGATCGACGGCGCGCAAGGTGGCCTCGACCAGATCGCCGCCGTTGTTGACCTCGCCCACCACCCGGTCGGCGCGATGCGCGCGAAAGGCGGCGATCGCGCGCTCTGCCCATTCCTCCGGGCGATGGCGGCCGGAGAGATCCTTGAGCACGTAGCCGATTCCGTCTTCGCCGAGGCCCGCGACGACGATGCCGGTCTCGGCCGAGCGCGATCCGGTCGAGACCGCCGGGTCGATGGCGACGACGACGCGCTTGAGGCCGGGCGGCACCGCGACGCGCAGCTGGTCGAGCCGCTTCAGGTTCCACAGCGCGCCCTCGGCGTCTTCCAGCATCTCGGCGTCGAGCTCCTGGCGGCCGAGACGCGTGCCGGCATAGCGGCGCTCCAGTCGCGTGACGTAGCCCTTGGCGAGATTGTCGGCGTTCGCCTGGGTCGAGCCGCGCGTGACCAGCGTCGTCGGATCGGCGATCAGGCGCTTCAGCATCTGCCGCGGCTTCGGTGTCGTGGTGACGACGCGCTTCGGATCCGAGCCGCCGCGCAGCGTCAGTTCCAGGTTGTCCCAGGTCTCTTCGTGCGTCCACGCCGCCAGCTCGTCGGCCCACGCCGCGTCGTGATTGGGCCCGCGCAGGCGGTCGGGCCTCTCGGCCGAATAGAGATCCGCGACCACGCCGTTCGGCCAGACGAGACGAAGCTCGGACTTCACGAACAGCGGGCGGAACCAGGGCGGCGAGATCGAGACCACCCCGGCCTCGCCCTCGACCATCGTCTTCTTCACGTCGCGGAGCGTCGGCCCGACCAGCGCGATGCGCCGCCGCCGCCCGCTCTCGGCCTCGGCCCGCACCCACTCCGCACCCGTGCGGGTCTTGCCGAAGCCGCGACCGGCGAGCACCAGCCAGGTCTCCCACGGCGCAACCGGCGGCAGCTGCTCGGGCCTCGCCCAGAAGCGCCAGTCGTAGAGCAGGTGGGCGGCCTCGAGCTCGGAGAGGTCGGCGAGGAACGCGGCACGCTCCTCGGGCCGGAGACGCGCGAAGGAACGGGCGTCGAAGGAGAAACTCATCGCTCACCTTTCGTGTCCCCTCCCCCATGCGCAGCTTGGGGGAGGGTTAGGGTGGGGGCACGCGCGAGGTAAACGCGGCAGACGGGGAGCGTCGATCGATGAGCGAGCCAGGCCCCCACCCCGTCCCTCCCCGCGTACGACGCGAGGGAGGGGGTTTGAGGCATCACGGCTTCTTTGTTGCCGCGTCCGCGAGCTTCCCGAGCTTCCGCGCCAGGCTGGCGCGCGAGCCGGCAACCGCCTGGTCGAGGAGCTCGCGGCCGTCGGCGCCGCCGGCGCGGGCCTTGGGCCGGAGGTAGGCCGCGACCGCCTTGGCCATGCCGTCGCGGCGGCTGGGATCCGCCTCCCCGTCCTCCATCACCGCCAGCATGTAGGCGACCGGATCGCCGCCCGCATCGAGGGCGGGCGGGGGCGGTTGCGGATTTCTGTCGCGCCCGTCGCGGCTGCCGCTCATCGGATGGTCGTCCTCACGAGTTGAGCGCCCTGACCAGGGCCGCGATGCCGGCGCGCTCGCGGGTGCGGACGGTCTCGTGGCTGCAGCCGAAGGTGCGCCCGATGACGCGGAGGTTGAGCCCCATGGCGACCCCAATCACCGCCAGGCGCTGCTGGCCGCACGAGATCAGGAACAGCCAGGGAAGCGTCTGGTCGAGGCGGCCGATCTCCGCCGGTGTCGGCCGCGCGGGGGCGCGGGCCCGGCCGTAGCCATAAGCCTCGGCAAGGTCGTGGACGACATCGGGCCAGCGCGCGAGCTGGGTCGAGGGACGCGACCACGCATCGTCGGGAAGCCGGCGGATCACGCTCATCGCCTCGGCGAGGCGGGCCCGCACCAGTTGCGGCGTCCACACCTCCGGCGTCGTCTCCGGCGCCGGAGCGGAATCCGCAGCCATGCCCGGATCCGGCAGGGCAGGCGACCACGACCGGACGCTCTCGGTCACCAGCAGCGGCGTCCTGCCGTCCCGCTGGCGATACCAGCGGACGACCGTAGCCCCCGTGATCGGCGCGCTCATCGGCGCTGCCTCCGGCGCGGCGCGGCGGCGACCGGCTCGACCTTCTGCTCGAGCTGGCGGCGCGCCTCGTTGATCACCGCCTGCTTGGTCCAGGGGTCGAGCACGTCGGAGAGATGGATCATCGCCACCCCGTGCTCGACGAAGGCGCGCCGGCGCAGCGCCCCGATCTCCTCCGGCGTCCCGGCGCCGGCCGGCTGGGCCCGGCCGAGGCTGGTTTTGAGGCTCGACGACATGACGAAAGTCTCCCGCAAAGATTGCATCGGATAAGGCCTTGGGCCGTTGCCGGCACCGCGGCCGCATCGGAGTATCGAGGATTTTATTCCTCATAGTCAACGGATAATTTTCCTAGTGCATCCGCAACGCCGTTGCGGAACTATCGCCGCATGTCCCAGGACCTGCTTCTGCAGCGGATCGAGGCGCGGCTGAAGGCGACGGGCTTGTCCGAGCGCAAGGCCTGCCTCAAGGCCGGGCTCAAGGTCGACGCGATCCGCACCATCCGCCGCGGCAACCACCCGCGGGCGAGCACGCTCAGAGCGCTCGCCGGCGTGCTCGGCGTCTCGGCGTCTTACCTGCTCGATGCGTCGGACGACGGGCCGATACCGGCGCAGGCCAACGGCGCGCGCGCCACCTCAGTCGCCGACGGCCCGATGGTGCCGATCGTCGAGCTCGACGTCCGCGCCGGCGCCGGCGGCGGCGCGCTCAACTCCGAGGAACTGGAAGCCGGCCATTGGCAGCTTCCCGGCGACCTCGTCCGCTCGGTCACCACCGCGCCCACGACCGCGCTCAAGATCCTCACCGTCTATGGCGACTCGATGGAGCCCGAGTTCCGGCCGGGCCAGCGGGTGATGGTCGACACCTCCGACCAGATGCCGAGCCCGCCCGGGGTCTTCGTCGCCTGGGACGGACTTGCCACCGTGATCAAGCGCGTCGAGTTCGTGCCCCACTCCGACCCGCCGAAGATCCGCTTCACCTCGGACAACCCGCGCTATCAGCCTTACGAGCGCACGCTCGAGGAGGCGCATATCCGCGGCCGCGTCATCGGCCGCTGGACCTGGACCTGATTCGCCCGGCGCCGCTCCGGGCGTGAGCGGGCGCACACTCGATTGACGCGGGCGCCACATAAGGTGATCTTCCAAGACGATCACCGTGCACCCGAATGCTTGAGCTGAGCCCCCGATACCAGATCCAGCGCGACGCCCGACTGGCCGCGCTCGATACGTCGGCCGCTCGCGCCTACAAGGCGATGGACGTCGACCCGACGCCGGGTGCCGGCGCCGCCCGGCCGGTGATCGCCTATCTCTACCAGCCGGGCAACGTGCTGCCGCTCGAGCAGCTGCGCGCCTTCGACAGGTTCCAGGCGCCCGGCATGGTCAAGATCGCCGACTACGGCGTCGCCGCCCGCGACGGCGAGGGCGGTCGCGATTTCGCGCTGATCGTCCAGCCGATGGGCGAGATGGTGGCGCCGAGCCTGGTCCAGCAGTTCGACGCGATGTCGGACGAGACGATCGCGACCCGCGTCGTCCGCCCGATCCTGCCGGCGCTCAAGGAGATCGAATCGCGGCGCACCGCGCATCGCGCGATCCGGCCGACCAACCTGTTCTATGCCGATGCGTCCAGGACCAACGTCATCCTGGGCCCGCCGGCGACCTCGCCGCCCGGACAGGACCAGCCGGCCTACCTGGAGCCGCTCGAAAGCGCGATGACCGATCCGCTCGCACGGGCCGGCCATGTCTTCTACGACGACCTTTTCGCGCTCGGCGTCACGCTGCTGATGCTCGCCACCGGTCGCAACCCGCTGCGCGACATGAAGCCGGAGGCGATGACCGCCAAGAGGCTGGAAGTCGGCTCGTTCGAGGCGATGGTCGGCGGGCTCCGCCTGACCACGACGATGACCGAGCTGGTGCGCGGACTGCTGGTCGACTCGCGCCGCGAGCGCTGGGGCCTGGCCGAAGTCGCGCAATGGGCGGTCGACGGCCGGCGCCCGAACCCGCCGCGCGTGACCCAGCCGAAGGTCGCCGGCCGGCCGATCAAGATCGGCTCGGACGAGGCGTCGTCGGCGCGTAGCCTCGCCTTCCACATCTCGCGCCACTGGGACCACGCCGGCAAGCTGCTCACCAGCGAGGAGTTCCAGACCTGGATCCGCCGCAGCCTCGCCGAGGAGGCGGTGGTCGACCGCGTCACCAAGGTGACGCGCGGCAGCTCCGAGACCACGGTGCGCGAGCGTTCCGACCGGCTGGTGCTGAATTCGCTGCTGGCGCTCGATCCGGCCGGGCCGATGCGCTACCGCGACCTCTCCTTCCAGCTCGAGGGCCTGCCCAACCTGGTGGGCAACGTGCTGGCTGAGGGAGAGAGCGAGCGCGACCGCGCCGCCGACCTCTCGACCCTGATCGCCAACGGGCTCTGGAGCGGCTGGGCGATCATGCAGGGTACGCTCGGCAACGAGGCGGCGAGGGTCCGCTCGATGCTGGAGCGCCAGCGCACCGTCGTCACCACCCGCGATCCCGGCGCCGGCATCGAGCGCTGCCTCTACGAGCTCTCGCCGGCGATGCCGTGCCTGAGCCCGCTGGTGATCGAGAGCTGCGTCGTCGATCTCAACGACCTGATGATCGCCCTCGACCGGCTGCCGAAGGAATCCTTCGTCGAGGATTTCCTGACCGACCGGCACATCCTGGCGTTCCTGGCATCGCGCTCGTCCAAGATCACCGACCAGGTGCTGCGCCAGGCGGTCGGCCGCCGGAGCGCGCTGCAGCGCCTCGTGCAGCAGATCAAGATGCTGGCGCTGGTGCAGTCGACGGCGAAGATCCTGGTGCCGAACCTGACCACCAATCTCGCCAACCTCCTGAAGGCGACGGCCGACCAGGAGATCCGCGGCAGCGAGCTCAAGGAGCTGGTGCTGAAGGACCTCGAGGCCGCCGCCCCGCTCGGCAAGATCGACGCGCTGCTGAAGACGCTCGAGGAGTCCGGCGCGCTCGAGGCCGACCGCCGCGGCTTCGAGGCGGCGCGCGCCGAGTACATGGAAGGCAAGAAGAAGCTCTCCGAGCTCAAGGACGAGCTCACCAAGGCCGAACGGCGCGCGACGGGCCTGGGGCCGCAGATCGCCGGCATGATCGGCATGGCCTCGGGCCTGGCCGCGATCGCGATGATGGCACTGATGGGGGTCGGGTTTTGAAGCCGCTGATCTGGCTCTTCGGCATCGGCGTCATCGCGGTCCTGTTCCGGCCGACCGCGGTGATCCTCGGCGTGGGACTGCTGCCGACGCTGCTGACCTTCCTGTTCGACCGCACGCCCGAGAAGTTCGGCGTGCTCTGCATCGGCTCGCTCAACCTCGCCGGCCTTTATCCGGTGCTGATGCCGCTCTGGACCCGCGGCCACACGATGGAAAACGCGATGAAGGCTCTCGGCGACCCCAACACCGGCGCGGTGATCCTCGGCGCTGCCGGTGTCGGCTGCGTCATCTACTTCGCGACGCCGCCGATCGTCTCGATGGTGGTCCGCAGCCGGATCACGCGCGAGATCGGCGAGATCGAGAAGCGCCAGGGCGAGCTGGTCGCCTACTGGGGCGAGGCGCTGAGCGAGGACGCGGGCTTCGGCAACGCCACCACCGCGCCCGCCCTCAAGCACAAGCCGGTCAAGATCCCGACGCGCGGACGCTGACGGGCATTCATGGCCCTCGATCGGCGACGGGTCCTGGCCGGAAGCGCGGCGATGGCGGCGACGCTGCTGGCGCTCCCGGCGCGGGCGCAGGAGCCTCCCTCCCCAGCCGAGCGCGCGAAGATGGCCGAGGCGGCGGAAGCCTTCCGCGCGGCGCACGAGGTGCCCGGCCTCGCCGTCGCCTTCACCCGCGACGGCAAGCTGGTGCATGAGGCGGCCTTCGGCCTCGCCGACCGCGACGCCGGCGAGGCGCTGACGCCGGCGCATCGCTTCCGCATCGCCAGCATCTCGAAGCCGGTTACCGCGGTCGCGATCTTCGCGCTGATCGAGGCCGGACACCTCAAGCTCGGCGACCGCGTGCTCGGTCCCGAAGGCCTGCTCGGCGAGACCTACGGCAGGATCGCGGCCGGGTCGCATCTGCGCGACATCACGGTCGACCACCTGCTCACCCACACCGCCGGCGGCTGGCCCAACGACGGCACCGACCCGATGTTCCGCTCAGGCATGCCCGACCATGCGTCGCTGATCGAGACCACGCTCGCCTACCAGCCCACCCGGAGCGCGCCCGGCACTTACTTCGCCTATTCGAACTTCGGCTACTGCCTGCTTGGCCGCGTGATCGAACGGGTCAGCGGCAAGGCTTACGTCGACTACGTGAAAGAGACGCTGCTGGCACCGATCGGCATCGCCGACATGGAGATCGCCGGCAACACGCTGGCCGAACGGCAGCCTCGCGAGGTGCGCTATCACGATGCCGGCCGCAGCCCTTATGGAATGGACGTGCGCCGCATGGATTCGCATGGCGGCTGGATCGCGAGCGCCGCCTCGCTCGCCCGCTTCGCCGCCGCTTCCGACGGAAGATGGTCGCCGCGGCTGCTCAAGCCCGAGACGATCGCCGCGATGACGAAATCGGACCCGATCAATCCGGCCTATGCGCGCGGCTGGCGCGTGAACCCGCGCGGCAATTCCTGGCACGGCGGCAGCTTGCCGGGCACGGCGACGATCATGGTCAGGACGGCGAGCGGGCTCACCTGGGCGGCACTCTGCAATACGCGGGCGCGGGAGACCGAGCTCGCCCGCGATCTCGACCGGGTGATGTGGACGATGGCCCGCGCGGTGCCGAGGTGGCGCGCCTAGAACTTGAACAAGCTCGCCGCGCCCTTCGCCTGATTCTTCTTGGCGGCGATCTGCGCCTCGACGCGGGCGATCTCGGCCTTGAGGCGCTCGATGTATTCTTCGAGTTCGGATACGGCCATCGGCTCCAGGTTCTTCGGCGTGACCTTCTTGTTCGGCCCACGCGGTTCAAGATCGTCGAAGTCCGACATCGAAGCCCTCCTTCCGCTCGGGCGACTTTCGGCGATACTAGACCAACACCGAAGAATGCGGAGAGGACGATGACGCTGCCGAAGACGATGACCGCGGTCGAGATCTCGACCCCCGGCGGCCCGGAGGTGCTGAAAGCCGCGACGCGGCCGGTGCCGGAGCCAGGCCCGGGCGAGGTGCTGATCCGGGTCAAGGCCGCCGGCGTCAACCGCCCCGACATGCTGCAGCGCCAGGGGGGATATCCGCCCCCGGCCGGCGCCTCGGACCTTCCCGGCCTCGAGGTCGCGGGAGAGGTGGTCGCGGTCGGGGCCCAAGGCCCCGCGGTGCCGGAGAAGATGGGCTGGACCTACAAGGCCGGCGACAAGGTGACGGCGCTGCTGGCAGGCGGCGGCTATGCCGAGTATGCGACGGCGCCGGTCGTGCAGTGCCTGCCGGTGCCGGACGGCATGGGCTGGAACGAGGCGGCGGGCGTGCCCGAGACCTTCTTCACCGTCTGGACCAACGTCTTCCAGCGCGGTGCCTTGAAGCCCGGCGAGGCGATCCTGATCCATGGCGGATCGAGCGGCATCGGCACCACCGCGATCCAGCTGGCGCACGCCTTCGATTCCGTGGTGTTCGCGACCGCCGGATCGGACGACAAGGTGAAGGCCTGCACCGAGCTGGGCGCGGCGCGCGCCATCAACTATCGCACCGAAGACTTCGCCGAGGTGATCAAGGCGAGCGCCGCCAAGGGCGTCGACGTCGTGCTCGACATGGTCGGCGGCGCCTATTTCGCCAAGAACCTCGACCTGCTCAACACCGACGGGCGCATCGTCTACATCGCCGCGCTGAAGGGGAACAAGGTCGAGCTCGACATCGGCAAGATGATGCGCAAACGCGCGATCGTCACCGGAACGACGCTCCGGCCGCGGAGCCCGGTCGAGAAGGGCCATATCGCTGCCGAGCTCAAGGCCAAGGTCTGGCCGCTGCTGGCCTCCGGCCGGATCAAGCCGGTGCTCTACAAGACGTTCCCGCTGGCCGAGGCGTCGAAGGCGCACGCTTTGATGGAATCGAGCGAGCATATCGGCAAGATCGTCCTGACCACGTAAGATCGGCGGGATGTCCGGGGGGGCCAACGACGACCACAAGGTTCGCGACCGCTTCGTCGCTTTCGCCTTCGCTGCCGCCGACGCGGTGATGGAGGTGTCGGCGGAGGGCAAGATCGCCTATGCCGCCGGCGCGATCGAGACGCTGACCCGGCGCTCCGCCGACAAGCTGCACGACATGGTGTTCCTGTCGATCATCGCGATCCCCGATCGCGGCCGCGTCAAGACGCTGCTCGGCGAGGTCGGACCGAGCGGGCGGATGAGCCCGGCGCTGGTGCATCTCTCGTCCGGGCGCGAGGTCATGCTGGGCGCCTGCCGGCTGCCGGACAGCGACAGCCTTTTCGTCTCGATGACGCAGCCGGTGGTCCGGCCCGGCATGATCGCGGCGCGCGAACGCGACCGCGCCTCGGGGGCGCTGACCGAGAAGGGGTTCTCGACCGCGCTCTCCGAGCGCATGGCCGAAGGCGCGGACGGCGACCAGCTGGCGCTGCTCGATCTTGGCGACCTCGACAAGCTGATGGCGACCACCGATCACGAGCATCGCCAGCGCCTGATGCAGACGATCGGCGAGATCCTGGGCCAGGCGGCCGGCGAGGGCGGCATCGCCGGACGGCTCGGCGACGGCCGCTTCGGCGTGGTCGCCGCGAAGCCGATCGACGAGCAGAAGCTCGCCGACAGCCTGACCGACGCGACGCGGAAGGCGGTGCCGAAGGGGCCGCCGCTGACCGCCAAGGCGGTCACCATCGCGCTCGAGACCGCTGGCCTGTCGCGGGCCGACGCCGGGCGTGCCGTGCTCTACGCGGTGCAGCGCTTCACCCAGGCGCAGGTCTCGGTCGACGGCATCGCCGCACTCGGCCGCGGCCTGCCGGCGCTGCTGGCGGACGCCGCCGGCGCGGTCGCCAGGCTGCGCGAGACCATCCGCGAGCGCCGCATCAACATAGCGCTCCAGCCGATCCTCCTCCTGGATACTCTCAAGGTGCATCACTACGAGGCGCTCTGCCGGCTGCCCGACAATTCCGATCCCGGGATGGTGATCGCCGCGGCCGAGCAGGCGGCGCTGGCGCCCGAGTTCGACCTGATGGTCGCCGAGGAGACCTTCGTCCAGCTGACCCGCCCGCCGGTCAAGCGCGAGGTCAAGGTCGCCATCAACCTTTCGGGCCGCTCGGTCGAGTCTCCGGACTTCGTGGCATCGCTCGAGGAACTGCTCCACAAGTACAAGGTCCACGCCGCCGAGATCCTGTTCGAGATCACCGAGACCGCTTCGATCGGCAGCCTCGGCCGCGCGACCGAGCTGGTCGACCGGCTTCGCCGGCGCGGTCACCCGATCTGCATCGACGACCTCGGCGCCGGCGCCGCCTCGTTCCAGTATCTCGGCGCCTTCACCGTCGACTTCGCCAAGATCGACGGCCGCTACGTCCGCAGCGCCACGACCGACGGCCGGGACAAGGCGTTCCTGGTGGCGATGATCGGGCTCTGCCGCAACCTCGGCATCCCGGTGATCGCGGAATCGATCGAGACCCAGGACCAGTCCAAGGCGGCCCATGCCCTGGGTGCCACGCTGGGCCAGGGCTACCTGCTGGGCAGGCCGACGCCGATCCGCGACATATTGGATGCGTGATTTGGGGGCCCGAGCCCCTTCCGCCGCGGGCGGCGGGTGCTAACATGACCCATCACTGCGTCCCCGGGGAGCCCCACATGACTCTGTTCCGTCGTCTCCTTTCGAGCCTCGCCGTCGCCCTGGTGCTGCTGGCACCGCTCGCGGCGCTGGCGCAGAGCGTCAAGCTCACGATCCTGCACACCAACGACGTCTACGAGATCTCGCCGATCCGCGGCCGCGGCGGCCTCGCCGAGCTCGCCACCCTGCTCAAGCGCGAGCGGGCCCAGGCCCAGCACCACATCACCACCTTCGGCGGCGACCTGATCTCGCCCTCGCTGATGTCGGGCCTGACCAAGGGCTCGCAGATGATCGAGCTCTACAACGCGCTCGGCACCGACTTCGCCGTGCTCGGCAACCATGAATTCGACTTCGGCGACGACGTGGCCAAGGCGCGGATGAACGAGTCCAAGTTCCCGTGGTTCGCCGGCAACCTGACGCAGGCCGACGGCAAGCTGTTCCACACAGCGATCGCCACCGCGATGAAGGAGATCGGCGGCCTCAAGTTCGGCTTCTTCGGCGTCATCACGCCGGAGACAGAGCATCTCTCTAGCCCCGGCAAGGACCTCAAGTTCGAGAACTACCTGACTGCGGCGACGCGCCTGGTGAAGCAGCTCAAGGACCAGGGCGCCGACGTCGTGGTCGGGCTGACCCACCTCAACTTCGCCGAGGACCGCGAGATCGCCAAGCGCGTGCGCGGCGTCGACCTGATCCTCGGCGGCCACGACCACGAGCCGCTGACCGCCTACGAAGGCTCGACGCTGATCCACAAGGCCGGCTACGACGCGCATTGGCTCGCTGTGATCGACCTCGCCGTCACCAAGCGCGCGCAGCAGTCTGGACCGCCGCGGGTCGAGGTCATGCACGCCTGGAAGATGATCCCGACCATGGGCGTGCAGCCGGACGCCGAGGTCGCGGCGATCGTCAAGAAGCACAACGACAAGCTCGATGCCGAGCTCAACGTCGAGATCGGCACCTCGACGGTGGCGATGTCGTCCAAGCGCGACGACGTGCGCACCAAGGAGACGGCGATCGGCAACCTGATCTCGGATGCGATCCGGGAAGCCGTCGGGGCCGATGTCGGCCTGACCAACGGCGGCGGCATCCGCGGCGACAAGACCTACGACGCCGGCGTGGTGCTGAAGCGCCGCGACATCCTGAGCGAGCTTCCGTTCGGCAACAAGACCGTGCTGCTCGAGCTCAAGGGCTCCGACCTCAGGGAGGCGATGGAGACCTCGGTCGGCCGCGTCGAGGAGAAGCAGGGCCGCTTCATGCAGGTCTCCGGCATGACGCTGGTCTGGGATCCGAAGGCGCCGCAGGGCAAGCGCGTGCTCGAGATCAAGGTCGGCGGCCAGCCGCTCGACCCGAACAAGACCTACAAGGTCGCGACCAACGAGTACGTGGCCGCCGGCGGCGACGGCTTCGAGGTCCTGAAGAAGGGCAAGTCGATGATCGACGAGTCCGCCGCCAAGCTGATGGCGAGCCAGGTGATCGACTACATCGCCGCGAAGAAGACGGTGAGCCCCAAGGTCGAGGGCCGCATCACCGAGAAATAGGCGTCTCTCCAGGCCGAAAGGCAAAGGGCGGACCGAGAGGTCCGCCCTTTTTTTTGTTTCCGTCGAGGACTCGATGGAACTCCGGGCGGGACCCGCGTGTTTTCCGCGCGATAGCCCCGAAGTGTCAGTCCCCAGCTATGTCCTTAGAAGAAATTGATGCCGATAAGCCGGGCCTAGCGCCGGACAAGCCCCATGCTGGCAGGTTCCCCGCAGCCTGTCCTGTAATCGGCCTGGGGGCCTCGGCGGGCGGTCTCGATGCGTTCCAGTCGTTCCTGGCGCACCTGCCGGCCGATTCCGGCCACGCCTACGTGCTGGTCCAGCACCTCGATCCGAATCACGAGAGCATGCTGGCGGAACTCCTCAGCCGGCGGACGACGATGCGCGTCCGCCAGGTCACCGACGGCATGGTCGTCGAGCCCGACAATTTTTACCTCATCCCGCCGAACGCGAGCCTGATCATCGAGCAGGCCCGCCTGCGCCTGCACGACTTCTCCGAGCCGCGGGGTTTCCGCCGGCCGATCGACGTCTTCTTTCGCAGCCTCGCGCTCGACCAGGGTCCGAACTGCGCGTGCATCGTGCTGTCGGGAACCGGCAGCGACGGCAGCGAAGGCCTGCGCGCCGTCAAGGAAGCGGGCGGGCTGACCCTCGTCCAGGAGCCCGAGACCGCAAAATACGAAGGCATGCCGCAGAGCGCCGTGGCGACCGGACTGGTCGACAAGGTGCTCCCGGTCCACGACATGCCGGGGGCGCTGCGCGACTACTTCAACCGCGCCCAGGCCGGCGCCCCCGACCTGGTCGAGGAGGACGAGTTCCTGACGCGCGTCTGCCAGGAGCTGCGGCGGAAGCTCGGCCACGACTTCAGCCAGTACAAGCGCTCCACCATGCTGAGGCGCGCGCATCGCCGCATGCAGGTCGTGGGCGCGGCCAGCGGCGACGAATACCTGAAGCGCCTGCGTGACAGCGACGGCGAGTCAGGCCTGCTCTTCCGCGACCTGCTGATCAACGTCACCTCGTTCTTCCGCGACGCCGAGCCCTTCGACTACCTGAGGCGGGAGGTCGTGCCGGCGCTGCTGCGCGGCAAGGGTGCCGCGGACACGGTGCGCATCTGGACGCCGGGATGCTCAAGCGGCGAGGAGGCCTACAGCATCGCCATCCTGCTGGCCGAGCAGCTTTCGCGCATGGACGCGCGGCCGCGCGTCCAGATCTTCGCCACCGACATCGACGAGCAGATGCTGCAGAAGGCGCGCGAGGCGCGGTATCCGCCGGCCGCGGTGAAGGACGTTCCGGTCGAGCTGTTGGACCGGCACTTCTTCTCGCAGGACGATGCCTATGTGCTGAACCAGTCCATCCGCGACATGGTGCGGGTGTCCAGCCACAACCTGATCAAGGACCCGCCTTTCTCCCGGGTCGACATGGTCGTCTGCCGGAACCTGCTGATCTACCTGAACCCCTCGCTGCAGCAGCGTCTCATCCCGGTCTTCCACTACGCGCTCAAGCAGGACGGGTGGCTGTTCCTCGGCTCCGCCGAGAACATCGCGAGCCGCGGCGACCTGTTCGACACCGTGGATGCCGGGACCCGGATCTTCCGGCGCAAGGGCGGAATGCGTCAGTCCGTGGCGATGCCGCTGTTCGTTCCGCTGCTCGAGCCCACGACCGAGCGCGAGCAGAAGGAGCGGTTTCCCAGCACCGTCGACCGCGTCGAGTTCACGATGCGACGGGTCAACGACCTCTATGCGCCCGGTCACGTCGTCGTCAACGAGAGCAACGATGTCGTCAGGTCCTCCAGCCGGACGGGCAAGTACCTGGAGCTCGCGGTCGGCCTTCCGTCCCACCGGATCACCGACCTCGCCAAGCCGGGGCTCAGATCGACGATCCGCTCCCTGCTCGACAAGGCGCGGCGCACCGGCAAGCGCAGCATTCAGCGCCGGATCCGCATCGACGACGGGGACGATGGCCATCGCACCGTCACCGTGACCGCCGATCCGATCGGCTTCGGCGAGATCCTGCTCGTGTTTCAGGACCAGGCAACTGACCCGGCGGAAGAGGAAGCCGTCGAGACCGAAACCTCGGCCTCGGACTTCGAGGACAACATCAAGCAGCTCGAGGACGAGCTCAGCGAGGCCCGGACGCGGCTCCGCACCACGGTCGAGGAGCTGGAGACCTCGAACGAGGAGCTGAAGAGCTCCAACGAAGAAATGATGTCGATGAACGAGGAGCTCCAGTCGACCAACGAGGAGCTCGCCACCGTCAACGAGGAGCTGAAGAACAAGGTTGACCAGCTGGCCCGGGCCAACTCGGACCTGCAGAACTTCATCGAGAGCACCCAGGTGCCGACGATCTTCCTCGACGGGAGGCTCCGGATCCGGAGCTTCACCCCGGCCTGCCTGTCGCTGTTCCGCTTCCAGGACCAGGAAAAGGAGAGAGGCCGGCCGCTTTCGGACGTCGTCACCCGCATCGGTGTCGATCTCGAGAAGACCGCACGGGATGTCCTGGAATCGGGCCAGCCCGTCGAGCAGGAACTCTCGATCGAGAACGGCGAGGAACACTACGTCCTGCGCGTATTGCCCTATCGGGGTTCGGAAGGAGAGATCGACGGCATCGTCCTGGTCTTCTCGGACGTGACCAAGATCCGGAAGACACAGGAAGACCTGGCGCGCAACGAGGAACTCGCTCGCCAGCGCAGCAACGAGATCGAGACCCTGTACAAGACCGCGCCGGTCGGGCTGGCCCTGGTCGATCGCAATCGCCGCTACCTCAAGGTCAACCAGCACTTCGCCGACCTGATCGGCGCACCGATCGAGGAGCATATCGGCCGCACTGTCGGCGACATGGCACCCGCTCTGCTGGAACGGATGGACCGGCCGATCGACGAGGTGTTCGAGCAGGGCCACGAGGTCGTCAACCTCGACGTGACGGTGCGCGTCGGTGCCGGTTCCCTCCAGGACTTCCTGATCGACATCTACCCCTACGAGGAGGAGGGCCGCGTCACCGCGGTCGGCGTCATCCTCAAGGACGTCTCCGAGCTCCGTCGTCTCGAGAAGGAGACGCGCCACCTGATGGACGAGCTGCAGCATCGCGTGAAGAACACGCTGGCGACCGTCAACTCGATCATCAGCCAGACGACGGCGACCAAGAAGGGCCATCCAGACCTGGCGGATACGCTGAAGAAGCGCATCAGCGCGCTCGCCAAGACCCACGACCTCCTGATGTCGCGCGACTGGCAGGGCGCCTCGCTGCACGACATCCTGAACTCCGAGCTGACGCCCTTCGGCGAGACCAGGACGATCCGGCTCGACGGCCCGCCGGTCGATCTGTCGTCCAAGCATGCGATCTCGCTGACGCTGACCGTGCACGAGCTCGCGACCAACGCGGCCAAGTACGGGGCGCTGTCGAAGAACGGCGGCGCGCTGGACGTGAGCTGGGTGGTGAAGGCCGACGGCGCCGGCCGCGAGGTCACGATCACCTGGCTCGAGAGGTTCGCCACGCCGATCGACATCGGCACGCCGGTGGAGAGCTTCGGCACCCGCCTGATCAAGAACGTGGTCGCGCACGACCTGCGCGGCTCATGCACGCATCATCTGGACCGGCACGGCCTCACGTGCCGGATCACCGCTCCGATCTAGGTTTCGAGGGGTCATGACCATCGTCGCGAACCTGTCGGTCCTGGTCGTGGAGGACGAGTACCTCGTCGCCATCGAGGCCGAGCGGATACTGTGCGAGCTTGGCGCCAAGTCGGTCGAGGTTGCCGCCACCTTCGAGGCGGCCCAGGCGCGTATCGCCGAAGGGTCTTTCGACGTCGTGATCCTCGACGTCAACCTGAACGGCCAGATGAGCTTTCCGTTGGACCAGGCCGCCATGTCGCGCGGGATGCCGGTGGTCTTCGCGACGGGCTACAGCCTGCGCAACCGGCCGAACACGGATTTCACCGGCAAGGCCTGCGTGACCAAGCCGTATACCGCCGAAACCCTCAGCGCCAGCCTCGCCCTCGCCTTGAAGGGACGCGCGGCCTCCGGCGCGGTCGACGCCGGTCCCACCAAGCCGACCTGACGCCGAAGGGCGGGTTCTCCGTCTACCTGAACAGGCTGAGCAGGCCCTGCGGCTTCTGGTTCGCGATGTTGAGGGTCTGGACCGAGAGCTGCTGCTGCACCTGCAGGGCCTGCAGACGCGAGGACTCCTTCGCCAGGTCCGCATCGACGATCGAGCCGAGACCTTCGCTGACCGCGTCGGAGAGCTTCGA
>JAEULB010000223.1 GCA_016792585.1 Rhodospirillaceae bacterium | reverse complement strand
GCGTGCAGGCGGCGACCGGCGAGCGCCTGATGGGCATCGGATTCGACATGCGCGGCGCCACCGAGAAGACCAAGGGCGCGCCGATCGACCTGATCCTGCCGAGCGAAGGCGCCGGCTGGGAGATGGAGGCGACCGCCATCGTCAAGGGCACCAAGAACATGGACGCCGCCCAGAAGCTGGTCGACTGGACGGTGTCGAAGAAGGCGAACGAGCTCTACGGCAAGTACTACGCGATCGTCGCGATGCCCGGCATCAACGCCGCCCCGCCGAACTATCCGGCCGGTGCCGACCAGGCGATGGTGAAGAACGACCTGGGATGGATGGCGAAGGAGCGCGACCGCATTCTCGCCGAATGGACCAAGCGCTACGACGGCAAATCCGCCCCCAAGTGATGTAAGCTGGCCCCCGGGCGAACCCGCTTAAGACGGGTCGCCCGGGGAGGCCGGACGAGGGGGAGTTGTCTTCATGGGCGTCGCCGGCGATCCGCCGTACCTATCCATTCGTCGTCTCACCAAGCGCTTCGGCAGCTTCACCGCGCTCGACGACGTGTCGCTGGACGTCTTCGCCCGCGAGTTCGTGGTGTTCTTGGGTCCGTCCGGCTGCGGCAAGACCACGCTGCTCCGCGCCATCGCCGGCCTCGACATCCAGACCTCCGGCAGCATCCACCAGGGCGGCCGCGACGTCTCGATGCTGCCGCCGGCCGAACGCGACTTCGGCATCGTCTTCCAGTCCTATGCGCTCTTTCCCAACCTTTCCGTCACCGACAATGTCGGCTACGGCTTGGTTTCGCGCGGTGCGTCGAAGGCCGAGATCAAGGCTCGGGTATCCGAACTGCTTGCGCTGGTCGGCTTGCCGGATTCGGGGGCGAAATACCCCTCGCAGCTCTCCGGCGGCCAGCAGCAGCGCGTGGCGCTGGCTCGCGCGCTGGCGATCTCGCCCGGACTGCTGCTGCTCGACGAGCCGCTGTCCGCGCTGGACGCCCGCGTCCGCCAGCATCTTCGCCAGGAGCTGAAGGAGCTGCAGCGGAAGCTCGGCATCACCACGATCATGGTGACTCACGACCAGGAAGAGGCGCTGGCGCTCGCCGATCGCATCGTGGTGATGAACCACGGCGTCATCGACCAGGTCGGATCGCCGACCGAGATCTACCGGAAGCCCGCGAGCCCCTTCGTCGCTGATTTTGTCGGCACGATGAATTTTTTGAAGGGCGCGGTCTCGGAGGCGGGCATGGTCGCGATCGGCGGCCGTCGCTTCCGCGTCGACGGTCTGAACGGCATGGCGCCCGGCACTGCGGCACTCGTCTGCATCCGGCCCGAGGACGTGAAAACCCGTAACGTCGAACCGGGCACCGAGAACGCGCTCGAGGTCGAGGTGCGGTCGCTCGAGTTCCTGGGCTCGTTCGCCCGCGCCCGCCTCGTGCCGTCCGACGGCGCCGAGCTGGACCTCGTCGCGGACTTCTCGATCAACCTGCTGCGCGATCTCCGCGTCGAGCCGGGCATCAGGCTGCCGGTCGCGCTGCCGCCGGATCGGCTCCGCGCCTTTCCGCAATGACGACGGCGACCGCCCCGCTCGTCCGCCCCAAGGCGTCGCGCGACGACCTGATCATGCGCGGCGGCCTCGTGCTTTTCGCGGCCGTCCTGCTGGTCATCGTGGCGCTTCCGCTGTGGTCGCTGCTCTCTAAGAGCTTCCAGGACCACAACGGCAACTTCATCGGATTCGCCAACTATCTCCGCTACGTCCAGACGCCGGCCCTCTTCCAGTCGTTCTGGAACAGCCTCTTCATCGCGGTCATCACCACCTCGATCGTGGTGCCCCTGGCCTTCGTCTACGCCTATGCGCTGACCCGGAGCTGCATGCGCTTCAAGGCGCTGTTCCAGGGCCTGGCGCTGATCCCGATCCTGGCGCCGTCGCTGCTTCCGGCGCTCTCGCTGATCTACCTTTTCGGCAACCAGGGCCTGCTCAAGGGCTGGCTATTCGGCCAGCCGGTCTACGGCCCGGTCGGCATCATCGCCGCGCAGGTCTTCTACTGCTTCCCGCATGCGCTGATGATCCTGGTGACGGCGCTGTCGATGGCCGACCAGCGCCTCTACGAGTCGGCCGACGCTCTCGGCGCCTCGCGCCTTCGCAAGTTCCTGACCGTGACCCTGCCCGGCGCCAAATACGGGCTGATCTCGACGTCCTTCGTGATCTTCACGCTGGTGATCACCGATTTCGGCATCGCCAAGGTGGTCGGCGGCCGCTTCAACGTGCTCGCGACCGACATCTACAAGCAGGTGATCGGCCAGCAGAACTTCGAGATGGGCGCGGTCGTCGGCGTGATCCTGCTCGTCCCTGCCCTGCTGTCCTTCGCGGTCGACCGTATCGTCGCGCGCCGCCAGGTCGCCCAGCTCTCCGCCCGGGCCGTCCCGTTCGAGCCGAAGCCGCGTCGGGCCCGCGACCTCGCGCTCACGATCTTCTGCCTCGTGATCGGCCTGATGATCTTCGCGGTCTTCGCCGTCGCGGTCTGGGCATCGTTCATCACCTTCTGGCCCTACAACCTGACGCTCACGCTGAAGAACTACGAGTTCGGCAACTTCGATCCGTTGGGTTGGGGCGTGTACTGGAACTCGCTCCTGATGGCGTCGGCGACCGCGGTGTTCGGCACCGCGCTGGTCTTCCTCGGAGCCTATCTGGTCGAGAAGTCGAACCGCTTCGGCATCGGCCGCGGGTTCGTTCACCTGCTGGCGATGATCCCGCTCGCCGTGCCCGGGCTGGTGCTGGGCTTGAGCTACATCTTCTTCTTCAACATGAAGGGGAATCCGCTGAACGTGCTCTACGGCACGATGGCGATCCTCGTCGTCAACACCGTTGCCCACTTCTACACGGTGAGCCATCTGACGGCGATGACCGCCCTCAAGCAGCTCGATGCCGAGTTCGAGGCGGTCTCGGCCTCGCTGAAGGTTCCGGTCTGGCGGACCTTCTTCCGCGTCACGGTGCCGATCTGCCTGCCGGCGATCCTGGACGTCGCGATCTACCTGTTCGTGAATGCGATGACGACAGTATCGGCGGTGATCTTTCTCTACTCGAGCGAGACCAAGCTTGCCGCGCTCGCGATCGTCAACATGGACGAGTCCGGATTCACCGCTGGAGCCGCCGGGATGGCGACGGTGATCGCCGTCACCTCGGCCGCGGTCAAGCTGGCGCAGCTTGGCCTCTCGCGGCTACTCTCGCGCACCCAGGCTTGGCGGAAACGATGATGCGTTCAATTCCCGTGCTTGCAGCGGTCCTCCTCATATCCGGCTGCACATCCTTCCAGGAAGTGGCGATGAAGACGGCGGAGAACATCGCCCGCGCCGCCTGCTCGGCCGCGCGCAACTGTGCCAACACCTGTCCCGACGGCACGACCGCGAGCCCCCGCACCTACAGCTGCCCTGGCCAGCGATGAGCGAGACAATCCTCTACGCGGCCGAGGCCGGCGTTGCGACGCTGACGCTGAACCGGCCGGACAGCCTGAATGCGCTCAATCGTCAACTTCATGCGGATCTCCGCCAAGCGCTCGACCGCGCCGCCTCCGATCCTGTTATTCGCTGCCTGATCCTGACCGGCGCCGGCCGCGGCTTCTGCTCGGGCGCCGATCTCGTCGACTCCGCCGCGCTCAGCTCCGGCGGCGCGCCCGACCTCGCGAAGGCGCTCGACACCACCTACAACCCGTTGATCCGCGCGATGCGCGACCTGCCGAAGCCGATCGTCGCCGCAGTGAACGGCATTGCCGCCGGCGCGGGCGCCAGCATCGCGCTCGCCTGCGACCTGGTGATGGCGGCAAAGTCCGCCACGTTCATCCAGGCCTTCTGCAAGATCGGTCTAGTCCCGGATGCCGGCAGCACCTGGCTACTGCCCCGCCATGTCGGTCGCGCCCGCGCCGCGGCACTGGCGATGCTCGGCGACAAGCTGCCGGCCGAGCAGGCCGAAAGCTGGGGCCTGATCTGGAGGACGGTCGACGACGACAAGCTCATGGAGGAGGCGACGAAGCTCGGCCGCCACCTCGCGACCCAGCCGACCAAGGCGCTCGGCCTGATCAAGAAGGCACTCGCAGCCGCCGAGACCAACTCGCTCGATCAGCAGCTCGACCTCGAGCGCGACCTCCAGGGCGAGCTCGGCCGAACCGACGACTTCAAGGAGGGCGTCACCGCTTTCCGCGAGAAGCGCCCGGCGAGGTTCACCGGCCGCTAGGGTGATCGGCGGTCATCGCGTAGCGGCTGCCGTAGTAGACCAGCGCCGGCTTGTCCTCGGCCGAGCAGGTGTGCACCCGGCCGACGAAGATCAGGTGATCGCCGCCTTCGTACTGATGATGCGTCACGCAGACGAACCGGGCGACGCAGCCGTCCAGCAGCGGCACGCCACCCTCGCCTTCATGGAAGGGAATGCCCTTGAAGCGATCGGCGACCGGGCTCGAGAACCGCTGCGCCACCTCGACCTGATCCCAGGCGAGCACGTTGACGCCGAAATGCGTCGCCGCCCGGAAAGCTTCCAGGCTCCGCGCGCGCTTCGACAGGCTCCACAGTACCAGCGGCGGATCGAGCGACACCGAATTGAAGGAGTTGGCGGTAAGCCCGACCAGCACGCCTTCGGCCGACCGGCAGGTGATGACCGTGACACCGGTCGCGAAGCGGCCGAGCGCCGAGCGCAGCGCGTCCGCGCCGATCTCGCCGGGCATCCCACTCTGGTTGGCCGCTTCCGCTCGCATGACCCTTCTTACATAGCGCATTTGCCGGCGGTTGCACCGCTTTCCGGCAGGCGACGTTCAAGTGAAACGGGCGATCTGCTACGAATCGGGAAGGACGCGGCGGAGGAAGAGCTAAAATGAAGGCCAAGGCGATTGCGACGTTCTTTGCGGCCGTGGTCGCCGTCACAGCCTGCCAGCCGCAAACGTCGACCGTCGCCCCGTCTGCGCCCGACTGCACGGTGCCGCGGATCGCCGCGGCCTACCAACGGATGCCCGCGCCCCAGCGGCCGGCCGACGTCCCGCCGCGCCCGAGCCTGCTGCCGACGCCGGAGCTGACCGACCAGGAGGCAGCATCCGTCGGCGACTGCATGCGGCCCCGGCTGGTAGCGCTCGCGAGAGCGAGCGGCGATCTCCGGCTCATAGGGTCGGGCGAATGGCGACGTTTCAGCAGCCAGTTCTATTCGTCCGAGCATGGCCGCTACCTGGAGGTCGCTGGCAACGCCGCCGCCGCGGGATTTCTCGAGTTCGAAGACGGGGCACCGCTGCCTGTCGGTGCCGTGGTCACCAAGCGGAGCTACCGCGTGCTGCAGTCGGGCGCGGTGGTCATCGACCCGCAATTCGCGATCGAGCGGATGCCGAAGGGCTACGACGACCGGGTCGGCGACTGGAAGTTCACGCTGATCTCCGCCACCGGAGCGATCGTCGGCGAGAGTCGCGGGCGCGACGGCGACAAGGTCGAGTTCTGCGTCGAATGCCACAAGAGCGCGTGGCGTCAGGACTTCCTGTTCTTCATCCCGCCGCCGTACCGGGCGAAGGGCTGACCTCGCCCCGCCGCTTCAGGATCTCGAGCTTCAACGGCAGCATCGAGCCCAACCACATCGGGTGGGTCGCATGGTCCTCGTAGTCGTCGCCGGTCAGCGGATGGACGAGAACAGTGAGGCCGGCGCGGTTCAGCATCAGCCAGGGTACCAGCCGCGGGAAGTCCTCGACCGGGAACGCCACCTGGTACATCGAGATCGGGTGCGGTCCGACCGGCTTGTCGTGCCAGCGCCCGAGCAGCGCTTTCGGAAATCCCGCGCCGATCGACTCGCGCACCCGCTCGGCGACATGCCGCGTCCCGGGCGCGTAGTAGACGTGCGCGTGGTAGCCCTCGATCGTCGCCGGATCGATCACACCGAGACGACCTTGCCCGGGTTCATGATGTTGTCGGGGTCGAGCGCCATCTTGATCGAGCGCATCAGGCTGACGGCCTCGCCGTGCTCGGCCTGCAGGAACGCCATCTTGCCGTAACCCACGCCATGCTCGCCGGTGCAGGTGCCGCCCATCGCCAGCGCGCGGGCGATCATCCGGTCGTTGTGCGCGGAGGCCTTCTTCAGCTCCTCCGGATTTTCCGGATCGATCACATAGACCAGATGGAAGTTGCCGTCGCCGACATGGCCGACCATCGGCGCCAGGAGACCCGACTCCTCGATGTCCTTCTTGGTCTCGATGATGCACTCGGCGAGCTTCGAGATCGGCACGCAGACGTCGGTCGGCCAGCCCTTGGCGCCGGGGCGCAGCGCCAGCGCCGAGTAGTAGGCACGATGCCGCGCCTCCCACAGCTTGGTGCGGTCTTCCTGGCGGGTCGCCCATTTGAAATCGGCGCCGCCGTGCTCGGCCGAGATCGCCTGCACCGTCTCGGCCTGCTCCTTGACGCCGGCATTGCTGCCGTGGAACTCGAAGAACAGCGTCGGCGCGACCTTGTAGTCGAGCTTCGAATGGGTGACGCAGGCGCCCATCTGCACCTCGTCGAGGAGCTCGATGCGCGCCACCGGCACGCCGGCCTGGATCGTCTGGATCACGGTGTTCACCGCATCCGCGATCGTCGGATAGGCGCAGACCGCCGCCGACATCGCCTCGGGCACGCCGTAGAGCCGAAGCGTCACCTCGGTGATCACGCCGAGCGTGCCTTCGGAGCCGACGAAGAGGCGGGTCAGGTCGTAGCCCGCCGCCGACTTCCGCGAGCGTCGCGCGGTCTTGATGATGCGTCCGTCTGCCGCGACCACGGTCAGCGACAGCACGTTCTCGCGCATCGTGCCGTAGCGGACGGCATTGGTGCCGGACGCCCGCGTCGCCGCCATGCCGCCGAGCGAGGCATCGGCGCCCGGATCGATCGGGAAGAAGAGGCCGGTGTCGCGGATGTACTCGTTCAGCTGCTTGCGCGTGACGCCCGCCTGCACGGTGACGTCGAGGTCTTCGACATTGACCTGCAGCACCTTGTTCATCTGGCTGACGTCGATGCAGATGCCGCCGTGGAGCGCCGCGACGCCGCCTTCGAGCGAGGTGCCGGTGCCGAAGGGGATCACCGGTGTCTTGAAGCGGGCGCAGACCTTGACGATCTCCGAGACTTCCTCGGTCGACTGCGCGAAGGCAACAGCCTCCGGCGCGTGCGGCGTGTGATAGCTCTCATCCTTGCCGTGCTGCTGGCGGACGGCCATCGCCGTCGACAGGCGGTCACCGAGCATCTGCTTCAGGATGTCGAGCGCGCCCGAACGCTGGGCGGGTTGCGCGGTCATGTCGGCTCCGGAAAGGGCTTGAACCAAAGGTAATCGCCGGAACGCAGCCCGGCAAGGCGACTAGGGCGCCGGCTTGAACTTGGCGAGCAGCGCCTCGATGTCCAACTCGGCCCGGGTGATGCGGTCGCGCCGGCAGCCGCCCAGCCGCATCAGCTTCTTCCACTTGGCGTCATCGGCCTCCGGAAATGCCTTGGCCAGCGAGACGGCGGCGAAACGCGCGGTCGGCTCGATCGGAAACCCGTAAGGCTTGCCCGAACGGCCGAACGACTCGACGGAGGCGCCGTCGAGCGGCTTCAGGTCGGCGACAGCGACGAAGCCCTTGTCTTCCCGGTCCCAGAGCGCGACCGGGCCGCCGGCCTCGACCATCTCCTCCGCCTCGGTCTGGCCGTTGGCGGCGAACAGGATCCGGTCGGCCGAGGCGTCAAGCTTGTCGATGCAGCCGAGCACCTTGCACTCGCTCAGCAGCTTCGCCACCTCGTTCCGGTCCATCACATACCTTGCCGCCATCTCGACGCCCCTGCTCTTCATTTCGGACGGCGCCGATGGTACCCCTGGCGCCCGTTCCTGTCCCCCGCGAAAGCCACGCAGATGAGCAACGTGCCCTCCCTGGACGAGATCCGCCAGACCCGCACCCTGATCGACCCGCATGTCCTGACCACGCCGATCCATACCTGGCGGGGCCGAGAGATCGGCGCGGCGCTGGGCTCCACCGAGGTCGTGCTGAAGCTCGAGCTTTTCCAGCACACGGGATCCTTCAAGGCGCGCGGCGCGGTCGCGGTGACGCTGAACCTCTCCAAGGAGCAGCTTGGCCGCGGCATCGTCACGATCTCGGCCGGCAACCACGCGATCGCGGCCGCCTATGCGGCCAAGACCGTCGGGACGTCGGCGAAGGTGGTGATGGCGAAGAACGCGAACGCCGCGCGCGTCGCCCGCGCCAGGGCCTACGGCGCCGAGGTCATCTCGGCAGAGAACGTGGTCGAGGGCTTCGAGCTGGTGAAGAAGATCGAGGCTGACGAAGGCCGCGCCTTCGTCCATCCGTTCGAAGGGCCGTGGACTTCGCGCGGCACCGGCACGCTCGGCCTCGAATTCTCAGACCAGGCCGGCAAGCTCGACGCGGTAATCGTGCCGATCGGCGGCGGCGGCCTCGCCTCAGGCGTCTCGACCGCGATCAAGCTGGCGCAGCCGCATTGCGCGGTCTACGGCGTCGAACCCGAGGGCGCGGACGCGATGAGCCGGAGCTTCAAGTCGGGCAAGCCCGAGCGGCTGGAGAAGATCAGCACGATCGCCGACTCGCTGGCACCGCCGTTCACCACGCCGCTCGCCTTCGAGCTTTGCCGCAAGCACATCGACGAGATCGTGCTGCTCGACGACCAGGCGATGCGCCGCGCGATGGCGCTGCTGTTCCGCGAGATGAAGCTGGCGGTCGAGCCGGCCGGCGCGGCAGCGACCGCGGCTCTGATGGGTCCGCTCAAGGATCGCCTCAAGGGCAAGCGCGTCGGGCTGATCGTCTGCGGCGCCAACATCGCGATCGACGATTTCGCCGACAACGTCCGCCTCGGCGAGCAGGGATAGCTAGTCGATTTTGAGAGCGAGGTCGATCAGGGGACCGGTCGACGGGTTGTCCTTGCGGAAGTCGGCGATCGCCGTGTCGATCGCGAGTTGGCGCCAGCGCCTCGCCTGCTCGGCGTTCATCGTCACGACGCGCACGCCCCGGCGCTCGAAGGTCTCGACCATCGCCCGGTCGGCGCCGCGCGCGGCCTCGGCCGCCCACACCTCGACCTTGTCGGCGGCCTTCTGCAGCACGCGGCGCTGGCTCTGGCTCAGCTGCTCCCAGGTCGCCTTGGCGATCACGATCGGCTCGTAGATCATCATCGGCGGATGGTCGCCGGGGGCTGTCAGGCACTGCACCTGCTCGTAGAGCTTGAGCTGGACGAGGTTGTCGCTGGTCGCGGTCGCGACGTCGATCAGCCCGGCCGCGAGCGAACCGGCGATTTCCGCCGGCGCCATCTCGGCCACCGCCGCACCCATCTCGGTCGCCATGCGCTCGTAGTATTTGTTCGAGGCGCGGACGGTCTTGCCCCGCAGGTCCTCGGGCTCGAGGATGCAGTCGCCGCGCGAGACGATGCCGCCGGCGACCCAGATGTCGGCAAGCACGACCACGCCGACATCCTCGGCGTGGTCCTGCAGGCTGCGAAGGAAGGTCGACTCGTTGATCCGCGCCGCATGCGCATGCGAGAGCGCGATGCCGGGCATGAAGGTGAGCTGAAGCAGGGGCTGCTTCAGCGCGCCGTAATGGAAGGGCAGCAGCGAAAGCTCGAGCTGGCCCTTACCGAGCGCGCTCCACTGGGCCCTCGGGCGCATCAGCTGGGAAGCCGGGTACACCTTGACGTCGAGGCCGATGCGGGCCTGCGCAATCTCGCGCGCGAACATGCGCATCGCCACGTCCCGGAAGTCGATGCCGTCTCCCGGAAACTGATGCGAGGCGCGCAAGGTCTCGGCCCCAGCCGCAGCCGGCCATGCCAATGCCAGCACCAGAGCGAGAACGCGAACCACCCGGCGGCTCAATCTTTCCTCCTGGAAAGAGCACGCGTGCGGGAGTATCGCCGACCGCGCCCCAGGGTCAATCTCGCATCGATCGGTGTCGAAAGGTTGACGCGATCTTGGCACTGCGGCGACCATCGGACATGGCCCTGTGGCACAAGATCCTGGCAGGGGCCGCCGGCTTCGCCGTCGGCGGCCCGATCGGCGCCCTGGTCGGCGGGCTCGCCGCCTATGCCTACGAGGAGGAGATCAGCCGGGTCGTCGAGCGGCTCAAGCCCTCGCCCGACCCCACCCGGTCGACCGCCTTCACCGTCGGCGTCATCGCGCTCGGCGCCAAGATGGCCAGCGTCGACGGCGAGGTCACCGGCGACGAGATTCGCGCCTTCCGCCAGGTCTTCCAGGTCGACGACTCGGAAATGGCGAACTTCGAGCGGGCCTTCGAGATGGCCAAGCGCCAGCCGGATTCCTACGAGGCCTATGCCCGCCAGCTCGCCGGGCTGTTCGAGCCGGGCTCGACGGTCCTCGAGGAGCTGATGCACTGCCTTTTCCACGTCGCGACCGTCGATGGCGAGCTCAACCCGCGGG
This sequence comes from Rhodospirillaceae bacterium, assembly GCA_016792585.1. GTDB lineage: Bacteria > Pseudomonadota > Alphaproteobacteria > SHVZ01 > SHVZ01 > SHVZ01. Next base: position 2,149 of record JAEULB010000223.1, on the reverse strand, counting down.
AGCATGCCTATTTGCGGAACGTCGCGGAGATATTCGGCTTCGACGAGCAGGGATTCGAGCGTCTCTCGGCCCATCACATGGAATTCATGGCCTGCGAGCCGTGCCTGTTCCTGGGCGTACCGGCCGATGCCCCGGTCGAGGAGATCAAGGCCGCCTACCGCCGCCTGGTCCGCGAGCACCATCCGGACCGGCTGATCGGGCTAGGTATGCCCGAGGAGGCGATCCGGGTCGCCACCGACCGGCTGGCGACGATCACCCAGGCCTATGAGCGGCTCAAGGTTCAGCGCGGGTTCGCCTGACGAGAGCCCCCGGTAGACACGGCCGAGGGCGATACGCCATCATCGGTTGCCAAGGGGGCCCAAAAAATGGATGCCGAGACCTACCTAAAATCGGGCGGGTTCGACAAATCGCTGATATCGATCGAGCTGCTGAAAGGCATCTCGCCCGACGCGATCCGCCGCATCGAGCAGCGCTGCGCCTGGAAATTCCACTCCAAGGGCGCCGTCATCCTGAACCAGGACGACGACAGCCATGAGGTGCTGTTCGTTCGCTGCGGCCGCCTCCGGGTGGTCCAGTTCACCTCGACGGGCCGCGAGATCGGCTTCGCCGAGATCACACCGGGCGGCCATGTCGGCGAGATGGCCGCGATCGACGGGGGGCCGCGCTCGGCCAGCGTCATTGCCGTCACCGACACGGTGACCGCGAGCCTTCCCGGGCAGGACTTCCTGGTGCTCCTGCGCGAGACTCCGCCGCTCGCCCTCAACCTCCTGAAGGCGATGGCACGGGCGATCCGAGGCACCAATGTCCGGGTCCACGACCTCCGCAGCCTGACCGCCGCCGGGCGCATCGTGCACGAGCTGCTGCGGCTGGCCGGCCGTGGCCGGACCAGCGGCAACCTCGGCCGGATCAAGCTCCAGCCGGCGCCGACCCAGAGCGAGATCGCGGCGTCGGCCGGCACGACCCGCGAGACCGTCGCCCGCACGCTGGGCGAACTCGAGAAGCGCAAGCTGGTCGCGCGCGGCAGCCGCTCCCTCGAGCTGCTCGATATCGAGGGCCTGGAAGACTTCATGGAAGACGACGCCCAGGCTGGATAAGCCCGGCGGGCCGCCGAGGCGGTCCTTGACGGGCCTGCCATCGAGAACCTATGGGACAGCCTGGGTCAGACGGCCGGACGGTCGCTGGGCGCCTTGGGGCGCCTGGAGGAAAGTCCGGGCTCCACGGGAATACGGTGCCGGGTAACACCCGGCGGGGGCGACCCCAGGGAAAGTGCCACAGAGAACAGACCGCCGGCGTCCGCGCCGGTAAGGGTGAAACGGGGCGGTAAGAGCGCACCGCGGTCCTGGCGACAGGGCCGGCACGGCAAACCCCACCGGGAGCAAGACCGAATAGGGGCGATCGCTCGGGGCCGAAAGGCTGCCGAGAGGCGCATTTCCGCGCTGTCGCCCGGGTTGGTCGCGCGAGGCGTCCGGTAACGGACGTCCCAGATGAATGACCGTCCCTCGCCCGAAAGGCGGGGACAGAACCCGGCTTACAGGCCGTCTGACCCATTTCATTTCCGGTTTCACCGTTCCATCCTGATGACGCTAAATCGAACATTTCAAGAACAAATAGGCAATTCTTAAGGAACCAATTCGAAGCTCTCGTTTCTTCTCCGCCGGCCCGCACAATCTCTGGGATCTGCCTGAAATTATTGGCTTCTCCCATGGGGTTACTAGGACCTCCCATTGACGCCCATAAGATCCCATGGTATCCCAATCCATCCCAGACGGGCCTCGACGCGGGGTCGGTCGGCCTGATCCGGGATGAAAGCCGGTCCGGCCGGGCCGGCGGGGGTACCGATGGGACTTTTCCTGTCCCGGTTCGTGAACAAGATCGACAAGAAGGGCCGCATCTCGGTCCCCGCGCCTTTCCGCGCGGCCCTTTCCGATCAATCCTTTGCCGGCATCGTCGTCTATCCGCATCCCAAGCTCCCCGCGCTTGAGGGCTGCGGCTTCGACCGCATGGCGAGGATGGTCGAGGGCCACGACCGCCTCGACCAGTTCTCGGACGAGCGCGACGATCTCGGCAGCATCTTCGCGGTCTCGCATCAGCTCGCCTTCGACCCCGAAGGGCGCGTGATGCTTCCGGAAGACCTGCTCGTCCACGCCGC
>JAEULB010000217.1 GCA_016792585.1 Rhodospirillaceae bacterium | reverse complement strand
CGCTCCCAGCGGTCCTCTAGACCTTCATGATCTCTTGTTCTTTTTGCGCGAGCATCTCGTCGATCTTCTTCACGTGCTCGTCGGTCTTCTTCTGAACTACCTCGGAAAGGCGACGATGCTCGTCCTCGGTGATCTCGCCCTTCTTCTCGGCCTTCTTCAGCCCTTCCATGCCGTCGCGGCGCACGTTGCGGACCGAGACCTTGGCGGCCTCTGAATACTTGTGCGCGACCTTGGTCAGCTCCTTGCGGCGCTCCTGGGTCAGCTCCGGCATCGGGAGGCGTATGGTCTGGCCCTCCGTCTGCGGGTTGAGGCCGAGGCCGGCCTCGCGGATCGCCTTGTCGACCGCCTTGACGACGCCGCGGTCCCATACCTGGACCACGATCATGCGCGGCTCGGGCACGCTGACGCCGGCCACCTGGTTCAGCGGCACGTTGGACCCGTAGGCGTCGACATGGACCGGATCGAGCAGCGTCGCCGAGGCGCGGCCGGTACGAAGCCCCCCGAACTCCTTCTTCAGGACGTCGAGGGCACCGTCCATGCGGCGCTGCAGGGCATTCATATCGGTGTCGCTCACGACTTGGCCTCCTCCGTGATTATTGTGAACCGTCCGAGGCCCTGGACGACCTCGGCGAAGGCACCGTGATTGTGGATCGAAAAGACCAAAATCGGAATACGGTTCTCCCGCGCCAGCGAGATGGCCGAAGCATCCATCACCTTCAGGTCCTTGGACAGGCATTCCATGTAGGAGAGCCGGTCGTAGCGGACGGCCTTCGGGTCCTTGACCGGGTCGGCGGTATAGACCCCGTCGACCTTGGTCGCCTTGAGCAGCGCGTCGCAGCCCATCTCGGTCGCGCGGAGCGCTGCGGCGGTGTCGGTGGTGAAGAAGGGGTTGCCGGTGCCGGCGGCGAAGATCACTACCCGGCCCTTCTCCATGTGGCGGACGGCGCGGCGGCGGATGTAGGGCTCGCAGACCGCGGCGATCGGCAGCGCCGACTGCACGCGCGTCGCCACGTTCTTCTGCTCGAGCGCGCTTTGCAGCGACAGCGCGTTGATCACCGTCGCCAGCATGCCCATGTAGTCGGCGGTCGCGCGCTCCATGCCGCTCGCGGCACCGGAGACGCCGCGGAAGATGTTGCCGCCGCCGATCACCACGCAGACTTCGACGCCGAGCTTGAGGACCGACTGGATCTCGTCGGCGACCCGCTCCACCACGGCGGGATCGAGCCCGAACTCCTGCTCCCCCATCAGCGCTTCGCCGGAAATCTTCAAGAGAACCCGGCGATAGCCCTGTTTCGGAGCAGCTTTCATGGGGATCAGCCCTTGACCTGGGCCGCGACCTCGGCCGCGAAGTCTTCCTGCTTCTTCTCGATGCCTTCGCCGAGCGCATAGCGGACGAAGCCCGCGACCTTGATCGGCGAACCGGCTTCCTTCGCCGCCTGCTCGACGACCTTCGCGACCTTGGTCTCGCCGTCGACGACGAACACCTGCTCGAGCAGCACGCTCTCCTCGTAGAACTTGCGCAGGCGACCCTCGACCATCTTGGCGATGACCTCCGGCGGACGGCCGCTGGCCTGCGCCTGCTCGGTCAGGATGTTGCGCTCGCGCTCGACGGTGGCGGCCGGCACTTCGGCGGTCGAGACCGAGATCGGGTTCGCGGCGGCGACGTGCAGCGACAGCTTGTGCGCCAGCTCCTGCAGCTTCGCCGCGTTGCCGGCGGACTCGAGCGCCACCAGCACGCCGATGCGGCCGAGGCCCGGCGTCAGCGCATTGTGCATGTAGGAGGCGACGACGCCCTGGCCGACGCTGAGCACGGTCGAGCGGCGGAGGTTCATGTTCTCGCCGATGGTGGCGACCAGGTCGGTCAGCGTGTCGCCGACGGACTTGGCGCCCATCTTCGCCGTCTTCAGCTTCTCGATATCGCCGCCGGCATCGAGGGCGATCTCGGTCGCCGCCTTGACGAAGTCCTGGAACTTGTCGTTGCGGGCGACGAAGTCGGTCTCGGCGTTGACCTCGACCACGGCACCCTTGGTGCCCTTGGCGGCGACGCCGACCAGACCTTCGGCGGCGATGCGGCCGGACTTCTTGGCGGCGGCCGACAGGCCCTTCTTGCGCAGCCAGTCGCTCGCCTCTTCGATGTCGCCCTTGGTCTCGGCGAGCGCCTTCTTGCAATCCATCATGCCGGCCCCGGTCTTCTCGCGGAGCTCCTTCACCAGCTGGGCGGTGATCTCGGCCATCGGTATTCTTCCTTCGCGTTTCTTTAGTCTTACGTGTCGTTCATGGCGAAACGGCGGCGTTTCAAGGCGCCGCCGTCTCGGTATCTGCTATCGCTGCAGAGTTCCGGTCAGGCGGTCGCCTCGGCCTGCGGCTGCTCACCTTCGGCAGGGGCCTCGGCCGGCGCGCCTTCGCTCGCCTCCTCGGACTCGCCGATATCGACGCCAGCGGCCACCATCTCGGCCTGGAGGCCGTCGAGCACCGCCGACGAGACCAGGTCGCAATACATGGTGATGGCGCGGAGCGCGTCGTCGTTGCCCGGGATCGGGTGGGTGACGCCGGCCGGGTCGGAGTTGGAGTCGATCACCGCGACCACCGGGATGCCGAGTTTGGTGGCTTCCTGGACCGCGATCGATTCCTTGTTGGTGTCGATGATGAAGATCAGGTCGGGAAGCCCGCCCATCTCCTTGATGCCGCCGAGCGCCCGCTCGAGCTTGTCGCGCTCGCGCGTCAGGGTCAGCAGCTCCTTCTTCGTGATCACCGACTGGTCGGAGACGATCCGCTCCTCGAGCTCGCGCAGCCGCTTGATCGACTGCGAGATGGTGCGGAAGTTCGTCAGCATGCCGCCGAGCCAGCGGTGGTTGACGTAGTACTGGCCGCAACGCTTGGCGGCGGCGGCGATCAGGTCGGCGGCCTGGCGCTTGGTGCCGACGAACAGCACGCGGCCGCCCGAGGAAACCACCTGGCGAACGGCTTCGAGCGCCCGGTGCAGCATCGGCACGGTCTGCTCGAGGTCGATGATGTGGATGCCGTTCCGAACCCCGAAGAGGAACGGCTGCATCTTCGGATTCCAACGGCGGGTGTGATGGCCGAAGTGAACGCCCGCTTCCAGGAGCTGGCGCATGGTGAAAGTCGGCAGAGACATGATCTGCAAGTCCTTTTCCGGTTGTTCCGCCGCGGGCTATTGTCCTTTTGGACACCGGAGCGGCCGGCCCGATCGGACCGGGCGCCTAGGCCCGCGTGTGAAGTGGCGCGGCTTTTAAAGGGAACCGGGGGGTTTGGCAAGCCCCGGCCCGCCCCCTGCCCGGCAACCCGGGGGATGCGCCAAGGTTATGATCGTATTCGGCATTTCGGGGCCCTTCGGGCCGCCCGCCGGAGGATTGGCACATGGCCACGGTTCGCTACCTCGTCAACGACGTCGACGCCTCGGTCGCCTTCTACACCGGAAGGCTCGGTTTCACGGTCCGCCAGCAGTTCGGCCAGGCGATCGCGATCCTGGGTCGCGGCGACCTCACCCTCTGGGTCGCCGGGCCCAACGCCTCGGCCGCCCGCCCGATGCCCGACGGGCGGAAGCCGGAGCCCGGCGGCTGGAACCGCTTCGTGGTCGAGGTCGACGACCTTGCCGCGATGGTCGAGCGGTTGAAGGCGGAGGGCGTCCGCTTTCGCAACGACATCGTCACCGGGCCGGGCGGCACGCAGATCCTCTGCGAGGATCCGTCCGGCAACGTCGTCGAGCTGTTCCAGCCGGAGGCGAAGTAATCAGTCGACGCAGGAAAGCGGCCGCGCGACCTCCTCGAGAGGCCGGCGCTCGGCCGGCACGCCGAGCCAGAGCTCGGTCCCGGCGGCGAGCAGCATGAGCCCGCCGCCGAAGACGTAGCCCCACAGGACCTCGACCCTGGATCCGGTCTCGATCAGCGCGCCGAACAGCGCCGGGGCGGCGATGCCCCCGACCGCGGTGCCGAAGGCATAGAAGACCGCGATCGCCAATGCCCGCATCTCCAGCGGGAAGCACTCGCCGACAGTGAGATAGGCCGAGCTCGCCGCCGCCGAGGCGAAGAAGAAGATCACAGACCAGGCGAGCGTCTGCTCGACCGCGCCCAAGCTGCCGCGTTCGAACAGGAAGCCGGTCAGGATCATCAGCGCGCCCGAGAGCGCGTAGGTGCCGGCGATCATCGGCTTGCGGCCCAGCGTGTCGAACAGGCGCCCGAGGATCAGCGGTCCCAGAAAGTTGCCGGCGGCGAAGGGCAGGATGAACCAGCCGACCTGCTCGGCCGGCACCTGGTAGAAGGTCGTCAGCACCAGCGCGTAGGTGAAGAAGATCGCGTTGTAGCAGAAGGCCTGGGTCGCCATCAGGACGACGCCGAGGACCGAGCGGCGCGGATACTCGACGAACAAGGTGCGCGCAACGTCCCACAGGCCGTGATGGTGATCGCGCAGAAGCCCGAGCCGCGCAGGCCCGACCGGCGCCAGCCTGCAGCCCTGCTCGGCCGCGACCCGCTCCTCGATCTCGCGCACCACGCGCTCCGCTTCTTCGGGGCGGCCATGGGTCATCAGCCAGCGCGGGCTCTCCGGCAGGTGGCGACGGAGATAGATGATGACGATGCCGAGCAGCCCGCCGATCACGAAGGCGACGCGCCAGCCGATATCCGGTGGGAACAGGGCCGGGTCGAGCACGACGACGGCGCCGAGCGCGCCCAGTGCCGCTCCGGCCCAGAAGCTGCCGTTGATCGCGAGATCCGTGTAGCCGCGCTTGCGCGCCGGGATCAGCTCCTGGATCGCCGAGTTGATCGCCGTGTACTCGCCGCCGATGCCCGCACCGGTGAGGAAGCGGAAGAAAGCGAAGGACCAGAAATCCCAGGAGAAGCCGGTGAGGAACGTCGCGACCAGATATGTACCGACCGTGATCGAGAACAGGCGCCGGCGGCCGTAGCGGTCGGCGAGCCGCCCGAAGCCCAGCGCGCCCAGCACGGCGCCGGCGAGATAGACGCTGGCGGCAAGGCCGATCTGGGTCGGCGTCATCTGGAGCGTCGGGCTCTTCTCGATCGCGCCGGCGAGCGATCCGACCAGCGTCACCTCAAGGCCGTCGAGGATCCAGGTGACGCCGAGCGCGACCACGACGAGCCAATGGAACCTGCTCCACGGCAGGCGGTCGAGCCTCGCCGGAACGTCGGTCTCGAAGGCGGACGGATGGGCGGCGGCGGATTCTGAGGGCATGGCACGGCCTCCGGCCGGCGCAAGGACGTCCGGCGCTACGCCCTTAACGCCCGTGCGCGGTATTCGCTCCCGGGAGGCGCCATGTCATGCTGCAGCGAACGAGCGAGGTGAGTGATGGCAGGCAAGATCTTCGTCGGCATCGGCGGTTGGACCTTCGAGCCGTGGCGCGGCGTGTTCTATCCCGATGGCCTCGCGCACAAGCGCGAGCTCGAATACGCGTCGGGCAAGCTCACCTCGATCGAGATCAACGGCACCTACTATTCGAGCTTCAAGCCCGAAACCTGGGCCAAGTGGCGCGAGGAGACGCCCGATGGCTTCGTCTTCGCGGTGAAGGCGTCGCGCTTCTGCACCAATCGGAAGAAGCTCGCCGACGCGAAGGACTCGGTCTCGAAGTTCATGAGCCAGGGCCTGCACGAGCTGAAGGACCGGCTGGGTCCGATCAACTGGCAGTTCATGGGCACCAAGAAGTTCGAGCCCGAAGATTTCGAAGGCTTCCTCAAGCTGCTGCCGAAGGAGATCAAGGGCCTCGAGCTGCGCCATGCGCTCGAGGTGCGTCACGCGAGCTTCCAGGACACGCGCTTCTACGACCTCGCGCGCAAGTACAACGCGGCGATCGTCTTCGGCGCCGACGATGCGGACTTCCCCGAGATCGACGAGGACACGTCCGATTTCGTCTACGCGCGCCTGATGGGCACCAAGGAAGACATCGAGACCGGCTACAAGCCGGCCGAGATCGACAAATGGTCGAGACGCGCGAAGACGTGGAGCAAGCGCGGCGACACCTACGTCTACGTCATCTCCGGCGCCAAGGTCCGCAACCCTGCCGCGGCGCAGGCGATGATCAAGAAGGTCGGCAGCCGCTAGATATCCCTCACCTCGACGATCCCAGGGATCGCCTTGATCGCGGCGCGCGTCTGCGCGCCGATGGCAAAGCCGCCGGGGATCGCGATCTCGATCTCGGCATCGCCTGAATCCAGCATCAGCTTGACCTTGCCCCGGCCCTTCTTCTCGCGGCCGATGATGCCGGAGATCGCCGGCAGCGGCTTCGGGTCGTTGAGGTAGATCTTCAGTCCCTGGGCCGCGTGCGCGACGGCCTCGTCCAAGGGCTGCAGGTCGTTGACGGTGAGGCGCACGCCCTCGCCGTCGGGACGCGCGTCCGTGACGACCAGCAGCGGCGTGCCGGGTTCCATAAGGCTTCGCTTCGTCGCCAGCACCTCGGAGAACACCGCGGCCTCGAACACGCCGGTGCGGTCGGAGAACTGCACGAAGGCGAAGCGGTTGCCCTTGGCCGAGGTGCGTTCCTGCTTGGAGACGACGATGCCGGCGAGCTTGAGCCTGGCCGATCCCGTCGCGACGCGGGGGCGGATCTCGTTCGACGGCACGACATCGATGCGCGCCAGGCTCTGGCCATAGGCGTCGAGCGGATGGGCCGAGAGGTAGAAGCCGATCGCGTCGAACTCGTGCTTCAGCTTCTCCAGCGCTGGCCACTCGGACTCGACCGGCAGCTGTATCCCGCGCGGCGCACCGCCGGCATCGCCGCCGAACAGGTTCACCTGCGTGGAGTCCCGATCGTTGGCGGCGGCCTGCGCGTGCTTCACCAGGATATCGGCCGCCTTGAAAGTCTGGGCGCGGTTCGGATTGAGGCTGTCGAAGGCGCCGGCCGCAGCCAGCATCTCCATCGCGCGCTTGTTGACCGCCTTGGAATCGACGCGGCGGGCGAAGTCCGACAGGTCCTTGAAGCGGCCCTTGGCGGTCCGCTCGGCCATCACGGATTCCATCGCCTGCATGCCGACATTGCGGACGGCGCCCAGGGCATAGCGGATCGCCAGCTTCCCCTCGTGATCCTCGACCGCGAAGGTGGGCTCCGACTTGTTGATGTCGGGCGGCAGCAGCTTGACGCCGACGCGCGCCAGCTCCTGCGCGAAGGTGTTGAGCTTCTCGGTCGAGCCCATCACGTAGGTCATCGAGGCGGCCATGAACTCGACCGGATAGTTCGCCTTCATGTAGGCGGTCTGGTAGGCGACCAGCGCATAGGCGGCGGCGTGACTCTTGTTGAAGCCGTATCCCGCGAACTTGGCGACCTGGTCGAAGATCTCGGACGCCTTGGTCGCGGCGACGCCGCGCTCGACCGCGCCGTCGACGAAGGCCTTCCGCTGCTGGTCCATCTCCTCCTTGATCTTCTTGCCCATCGCGCGGCGGAGAAGATCGGCGCCGCCCAGGCTGTAGCCCGAGAGCTCGCGCGCGATCTGCATCACCTGCTCCTGGTAGATCATGATGCCGTGGGTCTCCTTGAGAGTTCCCTCCAGCTTCGGATGCAGGTAGTCGGCCTCCTCCTCGCCGTGCTTGCGCTTGATGTAGCTCGGGATGTTGTCCATCGGGCCCGGGCGATAGAGGGCCACGACGGCGATCAGGTCCTCGAAGCGGTCGGGCTTCAAGCGGCGCAGCACGTCGCGCATGCCCGAGCTTTCCATCTGGAACACCCCGGTCGCGTCCGCCTTGCTCAGCATCTGGAAGGTCTTCGCGTCGTCGAGCGGCAGATGCTCGAGATCGACCGTCACGCCGCGCTTCTTCAGCAGCGCCACGGCGCGCACCAGGATCGTCAGCGTGGTGAGGCCGAGGAAGTCGAACTTCACCAGCCCCGCCGACTCCACCCACTTCATGTTGAACTGGGTGACCGGCATGTCGGAGCGCGGATCGCGATAGAGCGGCACCAGCTCGTCCAGCGGCCGGTCGCCGATCACCACGCCCGCCGCGTGCGTGGAGGCGTGGCGGTAGAGGCCTTCGAGCTGGAGCGCGATCGAGATCATGCGGCCGACGGACTCGTCCGCCTCGCGCTGGCGCTTGAGCTCCGGCTCGGTCTCGACCGCGTCCTTGAGCTTGACCGGATTGGCCGGGTTGTTCGGCACCATCTTGCAGACGCGGTCGACCACCGGATACGGCAGCGCCAGCACGCGGCCGACGTCGCGAAGCGCCGCGCGCGCCTGCAAGGTTCCGAAGGTGATGATCTGCGCCACGCGGTCGCGGCCGTATTTTTCCTGGACGTAACGGATGACCTCGTCGCGCCGGTCCTGGCAGAAGTCGATGTCGAAGTCGGGCATCGACACGCGTTCCGGGTTGAGGAAGCGTTCGAACAGCAATCCGAAACGCAGCGGATCGAGGTCGGTGATGGTCAGCGACCACGCAGCGACCGAGCCGGCGCCGGAGCCGCGGCCAGGGCCGACCGGGATGTCGTGCCGCTTCGCCCATTGGATGAAGTCGGCGACGATCAGGAAGTAGCCCGAGAATCCCATCTGGATGATCACGTCGAGCTCGAAGGCCAGCCGGTCGCGATAGGGCTTCGCCGCCTCGCCCTCGATCTTGAGCGCGACCAGGCGCCGCTCCAGCCCGGCCACGGACTGGGCTCGGAGTTCCTCCTCCTCCGTACGTCCCTCGACGGTCGGGAAGGCCGGCAGGATCGGCTTCCGCTTCGCCGGCATGAAGGCGCAGCGCCTGGCGATCACCAGCGTGTTGTCGCAGGCCTCGGGCAGGTCGGCGAACAGCTTCCGCATCTCGGCCGCGCTCTTGAAGCGGTGCTCGGGCCCCTTCCTGGGACGCTCCGGATCGGCGAGCACGGTGCCGGCGGCGATCGACAGCAGCGCGTCGTGAGCTTCCGCCTTGACCGCTGCGTCGAAGAACACCTCGTTGGTCGCGACGATCGGCAGGTTCATCTCGTAGGCGAGATCGAGCAGCGGCCCCTCGATCGCGGCCTCGTCGTCGCGGCCATGGCGCATCAGCTCGACGTAGAGCCGGCCCGGGAACAGACCTGACAGCCGCTCCAGCGCCGCCCGCGCCGCCGGCCCCTGGCCGTTGGCGAGCAGCCGGCCGACGGTGCCGATCGGCCCTGCGGTCAGGGCCAGCAGCCCCTCGGTCTTTCCTTCCAGGTCGCTCCAGCTGACCCTGGGCACCTCGCCCGTCGGGGTCTCCATGAAGGCCTGGGAGACCAGCTTCATCAGATTCCTCCAGCCGGTCTCGGACTGGACCAGGACGGCCAGGCGGTCGGGTGGCGGCTGGGTGGTGCCCGGGCGGCGCTCCTCCTCCCGCCTCAGCCCGAGCAGGCAGCCGGTGATCGGCTGGATCCCGGCATCGGCCGCGTAACTGGCAAATTCCAGCGCTCCGAACAGGTTACCGGTATCGGTGACGGCCACCGCCGGCATCCCCTGTTGCTTGCAGAGCTTGACCAGGTCGCCGAGCTTGAGCGCGCCTTCCGACAGCGAATAGGCGGAATGGACGCGAAGATGAACGAAGTCGGCGTGCGGCATGGTCCCTCCGGGGCCAGGAATAGATTCCACGACCCGGCCTCCAGGTCGAATCTCTTCCGGTAACTATCTGTTGCGACCCGGATATTTCGTTTGTCACTACCGATTCGGGATGCTAACCTGTTGAATGACGGGGGATAACCGTCGAACAGGGGACTAAAAGCAGGCCAACGAATGCGACGCGATCCGTATCCGGGCGATCGTCAGCTCGACGAACGTCCTGCCGTGCGCGCCACCGTCAAGTGGTTCAATCCAGAAAAAGGATTCGGCTTCGTGTCGCCCGCGGACGGGACGCCCGATGCCTTCCTCCACGCCAAGGTCGTCCAGTCGGCCGGCGTGATGGAGCTGCCACCCGGATCGACCGTCACCTGCGCGATCGTCGCCGGCATGAAAGGTCCGCAGGTCACGCGCCTGCTCGAGGTCGACACCTCGACCGCGACACCGACGCCATCGCGCCGTCCTCCTTCCGGCCCGCGTCCGCCGCGCGACTTCGGTCCGCGCGCGACCGGCGAGCGCCAGGAGATCGTCGGCCAGGTGAAGTGGTTCAACGCGGTCCGCGGCTTCGGCTTCGTCGTCGGCGATGACGGCGGCAAGGACGTGTTCGTCCATGTCGCAGTGCTGCAGCGCTGCGGCCTCGCCAGCCTCGAGCCCGGCCAGCGGGTCAAGATGGCGGTGGTGCCGACGCAGAAGGGCCGCGAGGCCCAGTCGATCGAGCTCGTCCGCTAGCCTCAACCGATTTTCGAACGAGGCCCTCATGCCGGTGACACCCGCATGAGGGCCTTTTTCATGCACTCATGATCCTCCTCATCACCGGCACCGCCACCGGCATCGGCCGCGCCATCGCGGGCCGCCTCGCCCAGCCCGGCGCCCGGATCCTCCTCCACACCGGCAGCAATGCCGACGGCCTCGAGCGCACGCAGGCCGAGGCCGAGGCCAAGGGCGCCAAGGCAGCCTCGAAGCTCGCCGACCTCACGATGCCGGGCACCGCCGCCGATCTGGTCCAGGCGACCGTCGACGCCTTCGGCGGCCTCGACGCGGTCGTGCATGCCGCAGGCTTCGCCGACCGAACGGCGCTCGACGATCTGGACGCAGCACGCCTCAACCGCTCGCTCTCGACCATGCCGGTCGCTTTCGCCGAGCTGGTGCGGGCGGCGAAGCCGCATCTCCTGAAAAGCAAGGCCCCGCGCGTCGTCGCCGTCAGCTCGTTCATCGCGCAGAAATTCCAGAACGTCGACCTCAAGTTCCCGGCCGGTGCCGCGGCCAAGGCAGCGCTGGAGGCGATGGTGAAGGCGGCCGCGGTCGAGTACGCGCCGCTTGGCATCCCGGTGAACGCGATCGCCCCCGGCTACATCCGCAAGGACGGCGAGCGCCACAACATCCCGGATTCCCGCTGGCCCGAACTCGGCAAGCGCATCCCGATGGGCCGCGTCGGCGAGCCCGAGGAGGTGGCCGAGGTCGCCGCCTTCCTGCTTTCCCCGGCCGCCGCCTACATCACCGGCCAGGTCATCGGCATCGATGGCGGCCTGACCCTTTAGAACCGCTAAAGGTTTGCCTCGTTTCGCGCATCGAGACTAGATTTCGACACGCCCGGTTTTGTCCCTCAAACCACGCACATAACGTCCAATCGTCATCAGGAGAGACGCGCCCATGGCCGCGAAGAAGAAAGAGCTGAGGAGCAGGCAGTGGTACGGCAAGGCCGACAAGGACGGCTTCGCCCATCGCAGCTGGATGAAGAACCAGGGCCTGCCCGACCATGTCTTCGACGGCCGGCCGATCATCGGCATCTGCAACACCTGGTCCGAGCTCAATCCCTGCAACTCGCATTTCCGCCGGATCGCCGAGCACGTGAAACGCGGCATCTGGGAGATGGGTGGCTTCCCGGCCGAGTTCCCGGTGTTCTCTAACTCCGAGTCCCAGCTCCGCCCGACCTCGATGCTGTTCCGCAACCTCGCCAGCATGGACGTCGAGGAAGCGATCCGCGCGCTGCCGATCGACGGCGTCGTGCTGCTGGTCGGCTGCGACAAGACCACGCCGGCGCTGCTGATGGGTGCTGCCAGCTGCGACATCCCGACGATCGCGCTCTCCGGCGGCCCGATGCTGAACGGCAAGTACGAGGGCACCGACATCGGCTCCGGCACCAACACCTGGGTCTTCGACCAGATGGTGAAGGCCGGCAAGATGACGATCGAGCAGTTCATGAGCGCCGAGGCCGGCAACTCGCGCTCG
>JAEULB010000178.1 GCA_016792585.1 Rhodospirillaceae bacterium | reverse complement strand
GGCGGCCTCCTGATCTGGGGCCTGCAGCCGGGGCCGCTGCTGTTCGTCGAGCAGAAGGACTTCGTCTGGGGCCTGATCGCCAGCATGTATCTCGGCAACATCGTCGGCCTGGTGATCGTGCTGACCTGCGTGCCGCTGTTCGCGGCGATCCTCCGGGTGCCGTTCAGCATCATCGCGCCGGCGATCATGGTGATCTGCGCGGTCGGCGCCTACACGATCAACAATGCGATGTTCGACGTGTGGATGATGGGGCTGTTCGGGGTGGTCGGCTACGTCTTCAACAAGCTGAAGTACCCGCTGCCGCCCCTGGTGCTGGCACTGGTGCTCGGCGACATGGCTGAAAGTTCGTTCAGGCAATCCATGCTGCTCTCCCAGGGGGATCTCTCGATCTTCTGGTCGAATGGGCTGGTCGGCACGATCTTCGGACTGGGCGTGATCCTTCTGTTCTGGCCGCTGGTCAGCTGGGCGATGTCGATGGTTCGCCAAGCTAGGCCGGCCTGAGGGAGGTTCGCTGGACGCTGACCTCGCTGGGAACTACGCTCCTTCAAGTCGTGGAGCCAACGAGAACAACGCAGGCGACCAAATCAAAGGAGGAGGATGTAATCGTGAGAATCAAGAACCTGTTGCTCGGTGCGGCGATGCTGGCGGTTTCGGCCGCGGCGCCGGCGCATGCGGCGTGGGAGCCGACCCGGCCCGTCACCTTCCTGATCCCGGCCGGCACGGGCGGCGGCGCCGATCAGATGGCGCGCTTCATCGACGGCGTCATCAAGAAGCACAACTTGATGAAGCAGAATCTGATCGTCGTGAACAAGGCCGGCGGTGCGGGCGCCGAAGGCTTCCTCGACATCAAGGGATCGCCCAAGGATCCGCACAAGATCATCATCACGCTGTCGAACCTGTTCACCACGCCGATGGCGACCGGCACGCCCTTCAACTGGAAGGACCTGACTCCGGTCGCTATGATGGCGCTCGACCAGTTCGTGCTGTGGGTCAATGCCGCGTCTCCCTACAAGACCGCTCAGGACTATCTCAACGCGGTCAAGGGCGGTGCGGACCGCCAGTTCAAGATGGGCGGCACCGGCTCCAAGCAGGAAGACCAGATCATCACGGTCGCGCTCGAGCGGCTGACCGGCGGCAAGAAGTTCACCTACGTGCCCTTCGCCGGCGGCGGTGCGGTCGCGGTGCAGCTGGTCGGCAAGCATGTCGACTCGACGGTGAACAACCCGATCGAGGCGGTGGCCCAGTGGAAGGCCGGAAGCCTCCGACCGCTCTGCCTGTTCGACGGCAAGCGCAGCACCTACACCGACAAGGTGACGTCCACGATGGCGTGGAGCGACATCCCGACCTGCAAGGAGTCGGGCGTCAACGTCGAATACCAGATGCTCCGCGGCATCTTCGCGGCCGGCGGCATCACCAAGGACCAGACCGATTTCTACGTGAACCTGATGACCAAGGTCATGCAGACGCCGGACTGGCGGACCTTCATGGAGCAGGGCGCCTTCAACCAGACCGTCATGACCGGGGCTGAGTACCGCAAGTGGGTCGAAGCGGCCGAGAAGACGCATTTCGACCTGATGAAGGAAGCCGACTTCCTTCACAAGTAACCTGACGGAGCGGCCCGCCGCGTCGTGCGGCGGGCCGTCCAATCGAAGAGGGCGGAGACGGCATCGGCATGAGCACCCACGAGAGCGATTCGGACGACAATTCGCCCCGGCTGCTATCGGTCCGCGGGATGGAGATGGCCGTCGCACTGGTGCTGATCGGCGTCGCCGGCGTGGTGATCAGCGACAGCCTTCGCCTCGGCGTCCGCTGGCGGCCGATCGAAGGGCCGGCAGCCGGCTATTTCCCGTTCTATATCGGCCTGATCCTCGCAATCTCGAGCGCGGTCACGTTGATCCGGGCGGTCGTCGACAAGCCCGCCGCCGGCCAGACCTTCGTGACCCGCCAGGCGTTCGGCCGGGTGATGGCGGTGCTGCTGCCGCTGATCCTCTACATCGTCGTGCTGAACTTCGTCGGCATCTACGTCGCCTCGGCGGTCTATGTCGCGCTGTTCATGTGGCACTTCGGCAAGTATCCGATCGCCAAGGGGGCGGCGATAGGCGTCGGGATCTCGCTCGCGCTCTTTATGATGTTCGAGATCTGGTTCCTGGTGCCGCTGCCCAAAGGTCCGCTCGAGGAGATGCTGGGCTTCTAGCCCGATCGCCACGAGTATGTCGCAAGCCCCCGCCGAAATCCGCAAGCATGCCCGTGGCGGCGAAGGCCGCCGCAAGGCGCGTGCGCAGCCCAAAGGCCGCCAGGTCGAGCCGGGGGCGCTGTCGGACGTGCAGGCGCTGCTCGGCGACAAGCCGCGGCAGCGCGACCTCCTGATCGAGTACCTGCACCTGATCCAGGACAGGTTCGGGCATCTCTCGGCCGAGCATCTGGCGGCCCTCGCCTACGAGATGAAGCTGGCGCAGGCCGAGGTCTACGAGGTCGCGTCGTTTTACGCGCATTTCGACATCGTGCGCGAGGACGAGACACCGCCGCCGGCGCAGACGATCCGGGTCTGCGACAGCCTCTCCTGCGAGATGTTCGGCGCGCAGACTCTGCTGAAGGATCTCGAAGCGGCACTGGACCCAAAGAAGGTTCGTGTCATCCGCGCGCCCTGCATGGGCGCCTGCGACAAGGCGCCGGCCTGCGCGGTCGGCCACGAACAGGTGTTCCAGGCGACGCCTGAGAAGGTGAAGACGGCACTCGCAGCCCATCACCATGAGGCGCCGAAGCCCAAGAAGGACTACGCGGCCTACATCGCCGAAGGCGGCTACACGCTCCTCGGCGATTGCCTCGACGGCAGGCTGACCCGCGACGACCTTATCAAGCGCATCGACGACGCGGGCCTTCGCGGCCTCGGCGGCGCCGGCTTCCCCACCGGGCGCAAGTGGAAGCTGGTGCGGCAGGAGAAGGGCCCGCGCCTGATGTGCGTCAACGGCGACGAGGGCGAGGTCGGCACCTTCAAGGACCGCCACTACCTCGACATCGACCCGCACCGCTTCCTCGAAGGCATGCTGGTCGCCGCCTGGGTGGTCGAAGCGGCCGAGGTCTACATCTATCTGCGCGACGAGTATCCCGAGCTTCGCGCGATGCTGCTGGCCGAGATCCCCAAGGTCGAGGCGGCCGGCCTCTCGCGCGCGACGAAGATCCATCTCCGACGCGGCGCCGGCGCCTATATCTGCGGCGAAGAGTCGGCGATGATCGAGAGCATCGAGGGCAAGCGCGGGCTGCCGCGCCACCGTCCGCCCTATGTGGCGCAGGTCGGTCTCTTCGGCCGCCCGACCCTGGTGCAGAACATCGAGACCCTCTGGTGGGTACGCGACATCGCCGAGAAGGGTGCTGACTGGTTCACGGGTCACGGCCGCCGCGACCGCAAGGGGCTCCGCTCGTTCTCGGTCTCCGGCCGCGTGAAGAAGCCGGGCGTGGTCCTGGCGCCTGCCGGAGTCTCGGCCCGCGAGCTGGTCGAGGAGTTCTGCGGCGGCATGCTCGACGGACACGTGTTCAAGGGCTACCTGCCGGGCGGCGCCTCGGGCGGCATCCTGCCGGAGTCGATGTCGGACCTGCCGCTCGATTTCGGCACGCTCGAGCAGTACGGCTGCTTCGTCGGCTCCCACGCCGTCGTCATCCTGTCCGACAAGGACAACATGAAGGACGTGGCGATCAACCTGATGCGGTTCTTCGAGGACGAAAGCTGCGGCCAGTGCACGCCCTGCCGGGTCGGCACCGAGAAGGCGGTCAAGCTGATGGCCAAGCCCAAATGGGATGAGCCGCTGATCGCCGAGCTGTCCCAGGCGATGACCGACGCCTCGATCTGCGGCCTGGGCCAGGCCGCTGCCAATCCGGTAAAGTCGGTGCTCAAGCATTTCCGCGGGGACGTCCTATGAGCGACCCGATCAAGTTCCTGCTCGACGGGGTCGAGGTCGAGGCCGCGCCCGGCGAGACCATCTGGCAGGTCGCCAACCGCCAGGGCACCGAGATCCCGCACCTCTGCTACACGCCGAAGCCGGGCTACCGGCCGGATGGCAACTGCCGCGCGTGCATGGTCGAGGTCGAGGGCGAGCGCGTGCTGGCGGCGAGTTGCATCCGCAAGCCTGCGCCCGGCATGAAGGTGGAGACCGCGAGCGAGCGCGCCAAGGCCTCGCGCAAGCTGGTCTTCGAGCTCCTGATGGCCGATCAGCCCGGTCGCGAGGTCGCCCACGATCCGGACTCGCGCTTCTGGAAATGGTCGGACCGTGTCGGCGTTCGCGACAGCCGCTTCGAGGAGCGCGACGCGCCGGCGCCGGATCCGAGCCATGTCGCGATGCGGGTCAACCTGGATGCCTGCATCCACTGCAATCTCTGCGTCCGCGCCTGCCGCGAGGTCCAGGTCAACGACGTGATCGGCATGGCCGGCCGAGGCCATCACGAGAAGATCGTCTTCGATTTCGACGATCCGATGGGCCAGTCGACCTGCGTCGCCTGCGGCGAATGCGTGCAGGCCTGCCCGACCGGCGCCCTGATGCCGGCGACGCTTCTCGACCTTGCCGGGATCAAGGCCGCGGAGCCGGATCGCAAGGTCGACAGCGTCTGCCCCTATTGCGGTGTCGGCTGCCAGCTCACTTACAACGTCAAGGACGACAAGCTTCTCTACGTCGAAGGCCGCGATGGCCCGGCGAACGAGAACCGGCTCTGCGTCAAGGGCCGCTTCGGCTTCGACTTCGTCCATCATCCGGAACGGCTCACAGTGCCGCTGATCCGCAAGGACGGCGTGCCGAAGAACCCGGACGACGTGATCGATCCGGCCAATCCGTGGACCCATTTCCGGAAGGCCACCTGGGAAGAGGCCCTGGAGCGCGCGGCCGGAGGCCTGAAGCGCATCCGCGACGAACACGGCGGCAACGCGCTCGCCGGCTTCGGCTCGGCCAAGGGCTCGAATGAGGAGGCCTATCTCTTCCAGAAGCTGGTCCGCACCGGCTTCGCCACCAACAACGTCGACCACTGCACGCGCCTCTGCCACGCGTCATCGGTCGCAGCGTTGTTCGAGGGCATCGGCACCGCGGCGGTGACCGCCCCCTTCACCGCGGCCAAGGACGCCGAGGTGATCATCGTCATCGGCTCGAACCCGACCGAGAACCATCCGGTCGCTGCGACCTTCTTCAAGAACGCGGTCAGGCGCGGCGCCAAGCTGATCGTCATGGATCCGCGCGGCCACGCGCTGAAGCGGCATGCGACGCACATGCTGCAATTCAAGCCGAACAAGGACGTGGCGCTGCTGAACGCGATGCTGAACGTCATCGTGACCGAAGGTCTCTACGACCAGCAATACGTCCAGGCGCACACCGCCGACTTCGAGAAGCTGAAGGCGCATATCGTCGACTACCCGCCGGAGAAGATGGCGCCCGAATGCGGCATCGAGGCGGAGATGATCCGCGAGGTCGCGCGCCTCTACGCGCGCGCCGAGGCCTCGATCATCTTCTGGGGCATGGGCATCTCGCAGAGCGTGCATGGCACCAACAACGCCCGCTGCCTGATCGCCCTCGCGCTGACCACCGGCCAGGTCGGCCGGCCGGGCACGGGCCTGCATCCGCTCCGCGGCCAGAACAACGTGCAGGGCGCCTCGGACGCCGGCCTGATCCCGATGTTCCTGCCCGACTATCAGTCGGTCGAGAACCCCGAGATCCGCGCCCGCTTCGAGGATCTCTGGCAGTCGCCGATCCAGCCGAAACGCGGGCTCACCGTCGTCGAGATCGTCAACGCGACGATCGCCGGCCAGATCCGCGGCATGTACGTGATGGGCGAGAACCCGGCGATGTCGGATCCCGACGCGCATCACGCGCGGGAGGCCCTTTGCAAGCTCGAGCACCTGGTGGTGCAGGACATCTTCCTGACCGAGACCGCCTATTACGCCGACGTGGTGCTGCCGGCCTCGGCGTGGCCCGAGAAGACCGGCACCGTCACCAACACCAACCGCCAGGTGCAGATGGGCCGGATCGCGCTGCCGCTGCCGGGCGAGGCCCGTCAGGACTGGGAGCTGATCCAGGAACTCGCGCGCCGCCTCGGTCTCAACTGGCGCTACCAGCACGTCAGCGAAGTCTTCACCGAAATGGCGCGGGCGATGCCCTCGCTCGCCAACATCACCTGGGACCGGCTCGAGCGCGAAAGCGTCGTGACGTATCCGAGCCTGGGACCCGACGATCCCGGACAGGACATCGTCTTCGGCGACGGCCTCTTCCCGACGCCGACCAGGCGCGGCAGGTTGGTACCGGCCGAGTACACGGCGCCCGGCGAGCCGGTGGATGCCGAGTTCCCGATGGTGCTGACCACGGGCCGACAGCTCGAGCACTGGCACACCGGTGCCATGACGCGGCGTGCGACCGTGCTCGATGCGATCGAGCCGTCGGCGATCGCCTGCCTCTCGCCGAAGGACATGCGCACTTTCGACGTCCGCGGCGGCGACACGATCCGGGTCTCGACCCGGCGCGGTGCGATCGAGCTGTCTGTCAGGATCGACGAGGCGGTGCCGAAGGGGATGGTGTTCATCCCCTTCTGCTACGCCGAGGCGGCCGCCAACATCCTGACCAGCCCGCAGCTCGATCCGTTCGGCAAGATCCCCGAGTTCAAGTACTGCGCCGCCAAGGTCGAGAAGCTCGCTCCCGCCGTCGCGGCGGAGTAGCTACGCCGGCTTCAGCGCGATCCTGAACCCTGCCGCCGCCTCGACCGCCTTCCGGCTGTAGACCATCGGCACCGCCTTCTCTTCGGCCCACACCTTGAACAGGTCGTGGTGGTGCGGCGACGTCGGATCGCCCGACTGGCCGGGTGTGTTCACGACCACCGACTTGTCCCAGTCGCCGACGTCGACGACCATCCGGAAGCTGACGCCCGAGGTCACGCGGAAGTCGGCGGCGCGGTAGCCGTTGTTGTTGACCGTGATGCCGCTGCCGCCCTTCGGATGCGGGCCGACGTCGAGCTTCTTCCCCGCGACCGGCGACAGCGCGTGCTCGAAATAGGCGTGGTGCAGCCGGCCCCACGCCCAGGTCGCGGGCTCGCCCATCAGCGTCGTCGCCTCGGCCCAGGCGGCTGCAAGGGTGCGCTGAAGCAGCGGCTCGCGATCGGCCGGCTCCATCTCCTCGATGCCGTCGACTGCCGACCAGGTGTCGGGAACGGCGATGGCCGCCGCCGCGCCAGGTGCGTGATGTTCGATCTGCGCCGGGATCAGATGGCGCATGAACCAGATCTCGAACAGGGCCGCCGCGTCGGAGTCGGGATCGAGGCGATGGTGCCAGCCGGCGAGCAGCCAGGCGGCCTTTCCGGCATCGCCGTCGAAGCTGTGGGTCTTCAGCACCTTGCCGAGTCTCCGGCCGGCGATCGAGGTGAAATCGATCTGCAGCTTCAGCATGTCCTCGGGGCTGTGCTTGGCCTTCGCCGCCAGCGCCTCCGCGATGCGCACGAAGCGCGAGCGGTCGGCCCATTCGAAGCCGAACTTGTGGCGCTCGTTGT
>JAEULB010000154.1 GCA_016792585.1 Rhodospirillaceae bacterium | reverse complement strand
TACGCCGACACCCCGAAGCACCTCCACGCCGCCGCCGGCCGCTCGATGCAGGCCCACCTGATCCAGATGGTGAAGGACGGCCGGGTGAGGACCGAGGATGGCCGGGCGCGGGCGAACAGTCTCTACCGGCTGGCCGGGGCGTAGCCCCCTCGGCTTCCCCCGTCTTTGGCGAGGCTCTATCCTCACGCCAACATCACAGGGGGAGTCGTCATGGTCCAAGGTCTGGTTCGGTTCGGCGCGTCCGCAGCGCTGCTGGCCGCGGTCGCGATCGGCGGAGAGGTGCGCGCTCAGGCCCCGATCTCCTTCGTCTGCAGCGCCCAGGAGGAGTACTGCCAGGCGCTGGTGACCGCCTATGAGCGGACCGGCGCGGCCAAGGTCGCGATGGTGCGGAAATCGACCGGCGAGGCCTACGCCCAAATCCGTGCCGAGGCCGGCAGCCCCAAGGTCGATCTCTGGTGGGGCGGCACCGGCGATCCCCATCTCCAGGCCGCACTCGAGCAGCTGACCGAGCCGTACCGCTCGCCGATGCTGCCGGAGCTCCACGACTGGGCGCAGAAGCAGGCCGAACGCTCCAACCACCGCACCGTCGGCGTCTACGCCGGCGCGCTCGGCATCGTCTACAACCCGGAGATTCTGCCCAAGCGCGGCATGAAGGAGATCCGCTGCTGGAGCGATCTGCTCGACGCGAAGCTCAAGGACGAGGTCCAGGTCGCCGATCCGAACTCCTCGGGCACGGCCTACACGATGCTGGCGACGCTCGTGCAGATCATGGGCGAGGACAAGGGCTTCGAGTACATGCGGAAGCTCCACGTCAACGTGAACCAGTACACCAAGTCCGGTGGTGCGCCGGTGAAGGCGACGGCGCTCGGCGAGACCACCGCCGGGATCGTCTTCATGTCGGATGCGCTGGTGTCGATCCTCGCCAAGGCGCCGGTCAAGTCGGTGGCGCCGTGCGAGGGTACCGGCTACGAGGTCGGCTCGATGTCGCTGATCAAGGGCGCGCGCAACATGGATGCGGCCAAGAAGTTCTACGACTGGCTGCTCGGCAAGGAGGCGCAGGCAATCGGCATCTCGGTCAAGTCCTACCAGGTGCCGGCGCACAAGGGCGTGTCGCTGCCGCCGGACATCGCCCCGCTGGTCGATGCCAAGCTCATCGAATACGACTTCGGCAAGTACGGCTCGCCCGCCGAACGCACCCGCCTGCTCGCGCGCTGGGACCGCGAGGTCAAATCCGCGCCCAAGTGAGCGGGGCATTCGTCGTCAACCAGACCGGCGGCGGCCCCTCTTCCAGCACCGCCGGTCGTGATGACGAGCGTCTCTAGCGAGACCCGGCCCTAACGCGCCCGTGACCGGGGAGACCGGCTGTAGGATCCCGCCTATTCGATGCTAACGTGCCGGTCCAAGCTGTCAGGACCGATGGAGAGAGTGCAGGATGGGAGTGCCGGCCAACGGACGCGGAACAACCGCGCTGCTCCCAATGCAACGCCGTCGCATTCGACGCCAGCCGCCGCGGCTCGCTTCAGCTCAACGACGGGTGGGAGCGGGTCTTCACGATCATCGGCTGCCCCGATTGCCGGAAGGTCTGTTACGACAACATCATTTTCCAGGTCGGCGAGACCGACATCGACGACATCGCACGCCAGCAGCGGGAGTACTGGCTCTCCGAAAGCGCCAAGAAAAGCGCGTCGTCGATCGCGACCTATGCGACGATCTTCGAGTCGCCGGCGTACCGCAACGTCACCTCCGGATAGACAGGAAGCTCGCGGAAATCAGCCGCTCGCGCGGCGCCGAGCCGGTCGTCATCCTGGACTTCGGGAGCGGTCCGGGTTCGAGTCTCGACTTCTTTTCCCAGCGATACGCCGACCTGCCGATTTCCTATATCGGCGTCGAGCCCAACGCCGATTTCGCCGAGGCGGCTCGCCGTGTCCCCACGCCCTTTCCCAAGAGGTTCATCGTCGACGACGCGCTGAAGCTGATCGACGCGGCAAACCCCTGGGGCGTCGATCGCATCGATCTGTTTCTGGCACTGGGCACGCTTTGCTACGTGCCGCCTCTCCCGACCAGGCGGATATTCGGGCGCCTCGACGGCGTCTGCGACCACGTCATCGTGCGCGACTATCTTGGGAACGCCGCCGGAACCGAGCCGAACTCGGCGATCCTCTACTCGCCTTCCTTCGCGATGTACGCCCACCCGTACGGCGAGTACCTCGATGCCGCCGGCTTCACGATCGAGGACATCCGGCCCAGCATCGCCGGCCATTGGGATGGGCGAAGCTGGGGCGTGCTGACCGCGAGCCGGACCGCGGAATAGCGCGGAAGACGGGTGACGGCCGTTAGGCTTTAGCGAGGCCCGGGAGCAAGAGCTTCCTGCCACAAGGCAGCAGCCGCGTCCTGCCCTTCGGCGCTCAGGTGCGTGCCGTCCGATCGATAGTCGTCGCCGAGAGCGTCCGTATCCGGTCCGAGCCTGAAGTCGGTACGCATCGTGACGAGATCCTGAATGGCGCCGCGTATCTCCTGACTGACTTGTCCGCGCCATCGCGTCGAAAGCGCCAGAAAGATCGGCGCGTCGACGCCGGACCGGCGAAGCCGATCGCGAAGGGCCATCACTCCCGCGACGTATTCGTTGCGGGACGTCCCCCTGGCGGTATCGGACTCTCCCTGCTGCCAAAGCACCTGCGCGGGCCGAATGCCGGACTCGGCCAGGTCGGCGCACGTCTCCTCGAGACAGAAGGTTCCCGACCTCCCCCAACCCTCTACCGTGCTGCCGCAACGACTGACATTCGCCAGGACGAACTCGGCATCAGGTTCGTCGTCGAGCAGCCGCGTCACGAGCCTCGACCAGATGGAACCGCCGACGCCGTCGGCACCGATCATCGGGTCGAACAGCGGGAACAGGATGCCCGAGCGAAAGACCGAGGCACGAGACGATGCTCTCAGGCCGATGGAAGACATATTCGCTGCGTTCGACTGACCGAGTATGAGGAGCGTTCGTGCCCCCCCCCGCAATTTCACCAGGCCGCCTCGCATTCGTCCCGCAATACGCAATGTGAGCTTCCAGAGCGCGGACAAGATCCATCGCGTTCGCGTCGACGAGCAGTGCCTTGAGCCTTCGCGTCTGCGTCAGCGCATCTCTCTCAGGTCGCCGGAGATCTGAGCCAGTACGTGGAACAGGAAAGGCAGTTCGGCCATGCTCGGCCACACCGCCCGCAAACCGCGAACGATCGTCCGAACGCGGCGCTCGCTCCCCGCGCGAGCGCGATATATGCGATGGAGTAGCGAACGGCCTGCTCGAACTCGGATTGAACCGCCAGGGATCGTTCGAGGCATCGTTCCGCCTCTTCGAGATAGCTGTGATCCAGCAGGCGGTAGCCGAGCGTGCGAAGGTCTTCGGGCGACAGCTCTCCGCTTTCGATCAGCCCTAGGTAGTGACTTTTGACCCGAAGCCGCTCATGTCCGGCGGCGTTCACGTCCGGTCTCCCGGCATCGGCCCGCTAGCGTCGGTCATCGAAACGCTGAGGAGAAAACTGGCGGAGAGGATGGGATTCGAACCCACGGTAGAGCTTTAGGGCCCTACAACGGTTTAGCAAACCGCCGCCTTCAGCCACTCGGCCACCTCTCCGCCGGGAGCGGTGTTTTCGCACGGCGTATGCGGGCCCTGCTTAGGCGGCGGCGGAATGCCTGTCAACGGCGAAGGGCGGCCGGCGCCCGGTTTCCCGGACGCCGACCCCTTATAGCTCCCGACGACTACTGGCCGACGACGCCGGCCGCCTTGATGATCGGCGTCCAGCGCGCGACTTCCTGGGCGACGAAGGTGCCGAGATAGGTCCCGCCCCGCTGCTGGCCCTCGGGGATCACGCCGCCGAGATCGAGCAGGCGCTTCCTGGTCGCCGGGTCGTCGAGCGCCTTCGAGAGCGCGTCGCTCAGCTTGGCGACGACCGGCGCCGGCGTGCCCTTCGGCGCGAACAGCGCGTTCCAGGCCGAGACCTGGTAGTCGGGCAGGCCCGCTTCCTTGGTGGTCGGGACGTCGGGAAGCGCCGGCGAGCGCTCGGGCGTGGCGACCGCGTAGGCCTTGATCTGGCCGCCCTTGATCTGCTCGACCAGGTTGACGATCTGGTCGCACATGATGTCGACCTGGCCGCCGACGAGATCGTTCAGCGCCGGGCCGGTGCCGCGATAGGCGACCTCGGTCAGCTTGACGCCGAGCTGGTGCTGCAGCATCAGGCAGGTGGTGTGCGAGACCGAGGCGATGCCGGCATGGGCCTCGTTGATCTTGGTGGCGTTCGCCTTCACGTAGGCGACGAACTCCTTCAGGTCCTTCGGCTGGAAGTCCTTCTTGGCGACGATCAGGATCGGCGTGCCGGCGGCAAGCCCGATCGGCGCGAAGTCCTTGGTCGGATCGTATTTGAGGTTGGGGTACATGGCCGGCGCAGCGCCATGCGTGCCCATATGGCCCATCATGATCGTGTGGCCGTCGGCGGTCGCCTGGGCGCCGCGGGTGATGCCCGTGGTGCCGCCGGCGCCGACGACGTTCTCGATCACCAGCTGCTGGCCCAGCGTCTTCGACATGTGCTCGCCGACGATGCGGGCGATCACGTCGGTCGGGCCGCCGGCGGCGAAGGGCACGATCACCGTGACCGGCTTGGTCGGGAACGCCTGGGCGAAGGCGCCACCGGCCCAGAGCGCGAGCGCGGCGACCGCGCCGACGAAGGTCTTCTTCAGCATCGATCTCTCCTTTTCATTTCTATTCCTGGAACGCCTTTTCGCGCCGCGCCCGCATCGCGGGCAGGACGGCGATGACCAGGATCACCGCCGCCAGCGCCAACAGCACGGCCGAAACCGGCCGCTCGACGAAGACCATCAGGTTGCCGCGCGAGATCACCAGCGCCTGGCGCAGCTTCTCTTCCATCAGCCGGCCGAGAACGAAGCCCAGCAGCAACGGCGCCGGCTCGAAGCCGAAGCGATAGAGGATGTAGCCGAAGCCGCCGAAGAAGGCGGTCAGCATCACGTCGGCCGGCGTGTTGTTCACCGAGTAGATGCCGATGCAGCAGAACACCAGGATCGCCGGGAACATCAGCCGGTACGGGACCTTGAGCAGCCGCACCCAGAGCCCGATCAGCGGCAGGTTGATCACCAGCAGCATCAGGTTGCCGATCCACATGCTGGCGACCATCCCCCAGAACAGCGAGGCGTGCTTGGTCATCACCTGCGGGCCGGGGATGACGCCGTGGATGGTCAGCGCGCCGACCATCAGCGCCATCACCGCGTTCGGCGGGATGCCGAGGGTGAGCAGCGGGATGAACGCGGTCTGGGCGCCGGCGTTGTTGGCGGATTCAGGCCCGGCGACGCCCTCGATCGCGCCGTGGCCGAAGCGCTTGGGATCGTCGGCGATCTTCTTCTCCAGCGTGTAGGAGGCGAAGGGACCGAGGACTGCGCCATTGCCGGGAAGGATGCCGAGCGCGGCGCCGAGGCCGGTGCCGCGCAGGACCGGGCCGATGCAGCGCTTGACGTCGTCCAGCGACGGCAGCAGCCGGCCGATCGAGCCCTTCACGACGGCGCGCGCCTCGGGGTTGTCGAGGTTGCGGAGGATCTCGGCGAAGCCGAAAAGGCCCATCGCCAGCACGGCGAAGTCGACGCCGTCGCTGAGCGCCGGGAGGCCGAGGGTCATGCGCTCCTGGCCGGTCTCGAGATCCGTGCCGACCGTCGAGAACAGGAGGCCCACCAGGATCATCGCGATCGCCTTGATCACCGAGCCGCGGGCCAGCACGACCGCGAGGCCGAGGCCCAGCACCATCAGCGAGAAGTACTCGGCCGGACCGAACAGCAGCGCCACCTTGGTCAGGGGTGCGCCGAGCGCGGCGATCACCACGGTCGCAACCGTGCCGGCGAAGAACGACGACAGCGCCGCGACGCCGAGCGCCACGCCCGCCTGGCCGCGCCTCGCCATCTGATGCCCGTCGAGCGTGGTGACGACCGAGGTCGCCTCGCCCGGGATGTTGATCAGGATCGCCGTGGTCGAGCCGCCATACTGGGCGCCGTAATAGATGCCGGCGAGCATGATCAGCGCACCGGTCGGCTCGACCTGGAAGGTGAGCGGCAGCAGCATCGCGATGGTCGCGATCGGGCCTACGCCCGGCAGCACGCCGACCAGCGTTCCGACCAGGCAGCCGACGAGGCAGAGGGCCAGGTTCTCGATCGAGAAGGCCGTCGAGAAGCCGAGCGCCAGGTGACCTGCGAGCTC
Organism: Rhodospirillaceae bacterium; assembly: GCA_016792585.1. Lineage (GTDB taxonomy): Bacteria > Pseudomonadota > Alphaproteobacteria > SHVZ01 > SHVZ01 > SHVZ01. Next base: position 29,493 of record JAEULB010000154.1, on the reverse strand, counting down.
GCCCATCTCAGTAGCCGATCAGCCACGGCGCCACCGGGATCGGCAGGCCGAGCGCATACTTGAAGAGGCCGACGCAGAAGACGGTCATCACCCCGCCGAAGATCAGCACCTCGCGGATCCGTGTCTCCGGGCTGGCGAAGGCGCCGACGAGCATCACCAGGGGAGCGGCGACGATCAGGCCGAGCGGACGGACGGCGAAGCCGAAGGCGATGGCGGCGCCGAGGATGAACAGCGGCGCCCGGAGCGGCCAGCGCTCGAGCCCCTCGCCCGACTGCAGGAAGGCATCGATCACGATCATCACGCCGACGACGCCGACCAGGATCGCCAGCACGCGGGGGAACATGCCGGGTCCAAGCTGGCGGACCGTGCCGACCGGGAGGTCGGCCCCCAGCCAGAGCGCGATCCCGGCGATCGCCAGCAGGAAGGCTCCGGCGGCCGCGTCCTGGGGCGACTTGATCATCGGACGGCCATCATCGCTCGTTCCCTCCCGACGCTGTCCCATTGCCGCCGAGCGGCGGCGCAGGATCTCCGCCGGTAATTAGTCGGGTCGACGGAGCGCCGCAAGCCCGCGCCGACCGGCCTCGACCTTCGGACGGTCTCGCGGTTGCCCAACAAGGTGCCAATCAGGCTAAGCGGGCGCCCGGCGGGCGATCAACCGCCGAAAGGCATACACGGCGAGCGCGCCGCCGAGCCCGACGAGGTCGGTGACGAGGCCGGGAACGATCAGGCAGAGCGCGGAGACGAACAGCACGGCCCGTTCCGGCCAGCCGATGCGCCCCGCCGCGTACCAGCCCTCGGTCGAGCATGCCAGAAGGAAGACGCCGAAGGAGGCGCTGACGAAGACCCCGGCGATGTCGAGCCATTCGCCCCTGAACAGCAACTCAGGTCCGTAGAAGAACATGAACGGCACGATGAAGGTCGCGAGCCCGAGCTTGAGCGCGATGAACGAGGTCTTCCACGGGTCGGCGTTCGCCATCCCGGCGGCGGCGAAGGAGGCGAGCGCCACCGGCGGCGTGATCGCCGAGATCACGGCGTAGTAGAAGATGAAGAGATGTGCGGTCAGCGGCGTCACGCCCATCTGGGCCAGGCCCGGCGCGACCACCGAGGCCGCGACCGCGTAGGCCGCCGTCGTCGGCATGCCCATGCCGAGCACGAGCGCGATCAGCATGGCGAAGACCAGCGCGAGGAAGCGGCTCTCTCCGGCGACCGCCAGCACCATGTTCGAGAAGCGCCCGCCGATGCCGGTCAGCGCAATGACGCCTACGATGATGCCGGCGCAGGCGCAGATCGCCATCAGCTGGACCGCCTCGCGCGCCGAGACGGACAGCGTGTCGAGGACGGCACGCGGCCCCATCCGGTCGACGCGGCCCGAGAGCCAGCTTGCGACGATCGCGGCGACGATGCCGACCGAGCCCGCGCGGAACACGGAGTAGCCCGTCAGCAGCATCGCGATCAGCAGCACGATCGGCAGGAGAAGGTGGCCGCGTCGGAGCACCGACAGGATCGTCGGCAGCTCGTCCCGTGGAATGCCGCGCAGGTCGTTCTTGCGGGCATGCAGGTCGCAGTGGACGTAGCAGGCGATGTAGAACAGCAGCGTCGGGATGATCGCCGCGACCGCGATGTCGGTATAGGGGATGCCGAGGATCTCGGCCATGATGAAGGCGCCGGCCCCCATGATCGGCGGCGTGATCTGGCCGCCGGTCGACGAGGTCGCCTCGATCGCCGCCGCGGTGGAGCGGTCGTAGCCGACCCGGCGCATCATCGGGATCGTGATCATGCCGGAGGCGACGACGTTGCCGACGGCGCTGCCGCTGATCGTGCCGAACAGCACGCCCGAGACCACCGCGACCTTGGCCGGACCTCCCCTCGCCCATCCGACCAGCGCGATCGACAGGTCGTTGAAGAAGTCGCCGGCCTTGGAGGAGTTCAGGAAGCAGGCGAAGGCGATGAACAGGATGATGTAGGTCGCCGAGACGTCGGTGGTGATCCCGTGGATCCCCTGCATCGAGTAGATGTAGCTGAAGAAAACGTCGGCGGAGATGCCGTTGTGATGCAGCACGCCGGGCATCCACGGCCCGACGAAGGCATAGGCGATGAATACGCCGGCGAGGATCGGCAGCGCGAACCCCGCGGCGCGGCGCGTCAGCTCGAGGACCATGAAGGTCCCGGCGGCGCCGACGACGAGGTCCCAGGTGGTCGGCAGCACGCCGGCACGGAACAGGAGATCGTCGAGGTTGACGGCAATGTAGGCGAGGATGGCGACGCTCGCCGCCATCATCGCCCAGTCGTACCAGGCAATGCGCTGCACATCGGCGGCCCGCCCGCCGTAGATCGCGAAGCCGATGACCGATCCGATGCAGACGTGAAACGTCCGGAACACCCACGGATCGATCGGGTGCAGGTTGAGTACGACCAGATGGAAGACGACATAGGCGATGCCGAGCCAGTAGATCAGCCGCCCTTCCCAGCCCCCGAGGGTCCGCCGGAGGCCGCCGAACTCGGCCTCCAGCGCCTTCTCGGCGGCGGCGGCAGAGATTTCCTCTGCCGGCGGTCGCGCGGTCATCGCCCTCCTCGCGGTCCCTGAAGGATCCTCGACGTCATCCCTTGAGATTGGCCGGGATCTTGAAGCCCTTCTCTTCGAAGTACCTGACCGCGCCCGGATGGAACGGCAGGAACGTGTTCTTGATCACGTTCTGGGGCAGCGTCTCCTTCGCCGCCGAGTGGCCCTGCACCATGCGTGGGTTGTTCTCCATGACCGCCTTGACGATGCCGTAGACGAGGTCGGCCGAAACGTCCTTGTGCGCGATCGCGAAGTTGAAGACGCCAACCGTCGGCTGATCCTCGGTCAGGGTCTTGTAGGTGCCCTTCGGGATCACCGCGTCGGAAAGCTCGGGCATCTTCTGCTTCAGGGTGGCGATCTGCTCCTTGGTGAAGCTGAAGAAGCTGACCGCGTGCGAGGCCTCGGCTTCCGAGTAGGCGGGAAACGGCAGGCCGGCGGCGAAGGCGAAGTTGTCGATCAGTCCGTCGCCGAGCTGCGAGGTCATGTCGCTGGCGCCGCCGTTGCGGATTGCGGCGACCTTGACGCCGAGCGCCTCCAGCATCAGCGGCACGTAAGTGCCCGGCGTGCCGGCGCGCGGGCCGACGCCGACATTCTTGCCGGCGAGCTGCGCCACGGACTTGATGCCGCTCTTCTGCAGCGACACGAAGTGGAACATCGTATCGTACATCGGGAAGATAGCGCGGATGCTCTGGAACTTGCGGCCCTGGGTCCAGGCGCCCTCGCCGTTCCAGGCCTGCAGCGCGACACCCATCGTCGTCATGCCGAGATCGACCTGCTTGGTCTCGGTCAGGATGATGTTGTGGTTCGGGCCGTCGGTCTGCCGGGTGCTGATCGGCACCTTGATCGCGTCGGCAGCGATGTTGGCCCAGACCTGGCCGTAGACGAAGAAGACGCCGCCGACGGACGCGGTGCCGAGAGTGAGGGACCTCGGCGCCTGAGCGGCGGCCGGCATCGCGACAAGCGCGCCGAGCAGAGCGACGCCGACGGCTTTCGCAAGCGAAATGCGCATGTTTCTATCCTCCCTGGGGTCTTCGAGTCCCGTTGTCCGGGATCTTCGCGGACGAGCGCTGACGTTACTGGCCGCCTGACGCCTTGTCTATCGGCGCACGGCCGCAGCGATCAGGGAACCTGCATCCCCTTCCGCACCGCCGGCCTCGCAGAGAGCGCATCGAACCACCGCTTGACGTTGGGGAACCGCGCGAGGTCGATCTCCTGGTAGTCGTGGCGCGAGACCCACGGATATGTCGCGACGTCGGCGATCGAGTAGTCACCGGCGAGATGCGCCACCTTGGCAAGGCGCGCGTCCATGACGCCGTAGAGCCGCTCGGTCTCCTTGCCGTAGCGCTCGATGCCGTAGGGGATCTTCTCGGGGGCGAAGCGGCGGAAGTGGTGGTTCTGCCCGAACATCGGCCCGACGCCGCCCATCTGGAACATCAGCCACTGCAGCACTTCGCTCTTCGCCCGCGGATCCTTCGGCAACAGCTTGCCGGTCTTCTCGGCGAGGTAGATCAGGATCGCGCCGGATTCGAACACAGTGATCGGCTTCCCATCGGGCCCGTCGGAGTCGACGATCGCCGGGATCTTCGAGTTCGGATTGATCGCCACGAACTCCGGCTTGAACTGGTCGCCCTTGCCGATGTCGACCTTGTGGGTCGTGTAGGGCAGTCCGACCTCCTCCAGCATGATTGAGACCTTGCGGCCGTTGGGCGTGCCCCAGGTATAGAGATCGATCATCGGGAGAATCCGGAGAGGTGGCGCGAGGCCGCGGAGACTATCAGACGCTTCGACCGGAAGCGAAACGTCGGCGACGCGCCCGGGCCTAGGAAGGGGAACCCAGACACGGAGACCCGACCATGACGACCCACATCCGCTCGGCTTCCGCCTCGCTTCGCCGCCGCTTCGATCTCGCGGCCCTCGTCGCCTGGAGCCGCCGGCTCGCAGGCCGCCTCCGGCAGCGCCGGCGGCTGGCTGAGCTCGACGACCGCCTGCTCCGCGACATCGGCGTCACCCGGTCCCGCGCGCTCGCCGAGGCGTCGAAGCCCTGGTGGACGCTGCTTCGCTAGCCGGGCCTGTGTTATGAACGCGCCATGGGAGGCAACACCTTTGCCGCGGTGGCGCTGCACGGCGTCTCGATCTCGTTCCTGATCAAGGGCGGCGTCTACCAGGCCGTTGCGCGGACCGACCTGGTCGTGGCGCCTGGCGAGTTCGTGGCGATCGTCGGCCCGACCGGCTGCGGCAAGTCGACCCTGCTCAACGTCGCCGCCGGCCTGATCGCGCCCTCGACCGGCACGACCGAGATCCTGGGCTCGACGCTCGCCGGCCTCAACGCCAAGGCCGGGTACCTCTTCCAGCAGGACGCGCTGATGCCGTGGAAGACCGCGCTCGACAACGTCGCGGTCGCGCTCGAGCCCCAGGGAGTCGCCCGCCGCGAGGCGCTGGAACGCGCGCGCCATTGGCTCGACCGCGTGGGCCTCGCCGCCTTCACGGATCGCTACCCGCATATGCTGTCGGGCGGACAGAGGAAGCGCGTGGCGCTCGCCCAGATCCTTATCCGCGATCCCGAGATCCTGCTGATGGACGAGCCCTTCGGCCCGCTCGATGCCCAGACCCGCCAGATCATGGGCAACCTGCTGCTCGACCTCTGGGCCCAGGACCGCAAGGCGGTGCTGTTCGTGACCCACGATCTTGAGGAGGCGATCTCGCTCGCCGACCGGGTCGCGGTGATGTCGGCGGGTCCGGCGGCGACGATCGTCGGCAACTACCCGATCGACCTCGGCCGGCCGCGCGACATCGCCGAGATCCGGACCGAACCCCGCTTCCACGAGATCCACAAGGCGATCTGGGCCAAGCTTCGCGGCGAGGTGCAGAAGGCCTACGCGCTCGGCGAGGGAAAGAAGTCATGAACCGGCTGACGCTGCTCTCGCTCCAGATCGCGGTCGGGATCGTGCTGCTGGTGCTCTGGCACCTGCTGACCACGATCCCGGTCGGCGCCAAGCCCCTGCTTGACCCGTTCTTCTTCTCCCGTCCCCTCGACGTGCTGGCGCGGGTCTGGAAGGACTTCTATTCCGGCACGATCTGGCGGCATCTCGGCATCACCCTGACCGAGACGATCCTGGCCTTCGTCACCGGCGCCATCGGCGGAATCGTCTTCGGCTTCGTCTTCGCCCGGGGCGAGATCGTCGCCGCGATCTTCGATCCCTACATCAAGGCCGCCAACGCGCTTCCCCGCGTCGTGCTGGCGCCGATCTTCATGCTGTGGTTCGGGCTCGGCATCTGGTCGAAGGTGGCTTTGGGATTCACGCTGGTGTTCTTCATCGTCTTCTTCAACGTCTACCAGGGCGTGCGCGAGGTGAGCCCGACCATCCTCGCCAATGCGCGGATGCTCGGGATGAACGAGCGCCAGCTTCTCCGCCACGTCTACTGGCCGGCGGCGCTGACCTGGATGTTCTCATCCCTCCACACCTCGGTCGGCTTCGCGCTGGTCGGCGCCGTGGTCGGCGAGTACCTGGGCTCTTCCGCCGGCCTGGGCTACAAGATTCACGAGGCCGAAAGCGTCTTCGACGTGACCGGCGTATTCGCGGGCATGGTCATTCTCGCGATCTTCGTCATCGTCATCGACACGATCGTCACGGCGATCGAAAATCGGCTGCTGGTCTGGCGGCCGGGCACGCAGACGACGACCGCTCAAGGGTAATGAAAGAAGGAGGAACCCGATGCTGAGGAAACTACTGACGGCCGCGGCCGCGCTGGCGCTGCTGGCCACGCCGGTCCTGGCGCAGTCGCCGGAGAAGCCGAAGATCGTCATCGGCGTCGGCGGCAAGCCGCTTCTCTACTATCTCCCGCTCACGATCGCGGAGTCGAAGGGCTACTTCAAGGAAGCCGGCCTCGACGTCGAGATCACCGATTTCGGCGGCGGCGCGCGGGCGCTCCAGTCCCTGCTCGGCGGCTCCGCCGACGTCGTGACCGGCGCCTACGAGCACACGATCCGCATGCAGACCAAGGGCCAGGACGTGCGCGCCGTGCTCGAGCTCGGCCGCTTCCCCGGCATCGTGCTCGCGGTCAAGAAGGACAAGGCCGCGACGATCAAGGGTCCGGCGGACCTCAAGGGCATGAAGATCGGCGTCACCGCCCCGGGCTCGTCCACCAACTTCTTCGTCAACTACCTGATGGCCAAGGCGGGGGCCAAGTACCAGGATGCTTCGTTCATCGGCGTCGGCACCGGGCTCGGCGCCGTTGCCGCGATCAAGAAGGGCGAGATCGAGGCGATCTCGAACCTCGATCCGGTGATCTCGAAGCTGGAAGCCGACGGCGACGTCGTCGTGCTCGCCGACAGCCGCACCGAAGCCGGCACCAAGGCGATCTTCGGCGGCGCCAACCCGGCGGCGGTCGTCTACATGAAGAACGAGTTCATCCAGAAGAACCCGAACACCACCCAGGCGATCGTGACCGCGCACTACAAGGCGCTGCAGTGGATCATCAAGGCGAGCCCCGAGGAGATCGCCAAGGCGGTGCCCGAGGCCTACTACCTCGGCGACCGCGATCTCTACATCCGCGCGGTCAAGGCCTCGCTCGACACCTATTCGCGCACCGGCATCATCCCGCTCGACGGCATGAAGAGCGCGCTCGGGATGCTGAAGGAGTTCGACGACGAGCTGAAGAACGTGAAGGACGAGGACCTGCCGAAGACCTTCGTCGACACCTTCGTCAAGAAGGCGGCCGGCGGCTGAGCCTCTTGGGTTGACCTCTTGCCTGGGGCCATGGGCGTGACCAGATCACGTCCATGACCTCGGTCTCCACTCCCGACGACGTTCTTGATACCGCGGTGGCGCTGGCCGACGAGATCGGCTGGCGCAACGTGACCGCCCAGGCGATCGGCGCCCGGCTCGGCGGCGGGCCCGGCCTCGTGATCGCCCATTACCGCGACCTCGACGCGATCGCCGACGCCTGGTTCAGCCGCGCGCTCGCCGATGCGCTCTCGGTCCCGGCCGATCCCGCCCTTCCCTTCGAGCAACGCCTCGCCCACGTCTTCGGCCGATGGCTCGACGCCCTGGCGCCGCACCGCCAGGCGAGCCTCGACATGATCCGAGGCAAGCTCTATCCCTCGCACCCGCATCACTGGGTGCCGCTGGTCTTCAACCTGAGCCGCCTCGTGCAGTGGATGCTGGATGCTGCCTCCTGCGAGGCGGCCGGCCGGCGCCGGCAGGCGACCGAGGTCATGGTCAGCGCATTGGTTCCAGTCGCGCTCTGGCGCTGGAAGCGCGGAGACGACGAGGCGGTGAAAGACTTCGTCGTCGACAAGCTCGCGCGGATGGAGCGGCGGCTGGATCGCGTATTCCCATCGCGCACTTTGGATCCCCTCTCCCGCGAAGCGGGGGAGGAAAGCGCGACGCCGTAGGCGTCGTCGCGCCGGGAGAGGGGCACGAAGTCAGCGCTCGACCGGCGCGCGAAACCTGATCCACGGCCCCATATCCGAGACCCCGCTGTCCGCGGTCTGGAATCCCAGCCGTCGATAGAACGCCATCGCCGGCTTGTTGTTGGTCTGGCACTTGAGCTCGAGCGGCTTGTTGCAGATCTCGACGAGGCCCGCGATCAGCGCCCGTCCGATGCCGCGGCGGTGCATCGTCGGATCGACGTAGAGGTGATGGATGAAGGCGTCCGGCTCCCAGACCGAGGCGAAGCCTGCGATCCCGCCGTCGATCTCGGCGACCAGGATCGTCTCGCCCTCGGTCTCGCGCTTGAAGTCGTTCAGCTTGAAGCGCGACGGCAGGATCCAAGGGAAGGCGTGACGACGAGCGATCAGAAAAATCTCGGCGAGGCGAGGTTTGTCCCCGCGGATCAACGGCCTGACCCGGAGGTCAGACCCCGTCGAGAGCCTGCTCGAGGTCACCGATCAGATCGCCCGTGTCCTCGAGCCCGATGGAGAGCCGGAGCAGATCCGGCGGGCATGGGCTGCCGGCGCCTTCGATCGAGGCGCGATGCTCGACCAGGCTCTCCGGCCCTCCGAGCGAGGTTGCGCGCACGAACACCTTGAGACGCGCGGCGACGCCGACGGCCGCCGCCTCGCCGCCCCTCACGCGGACCGACAGCATGCCGCCGAAGCCGCCCTGCATCTGGCGCCTGGCGATGTCATGGCCGGGATGATCGGGCAGGCCCGGATAGAGCACCGCCACGACGTTCCGATGCTTCTTCAGCCGCTCGGCGATCGCCATCGCCGAGCTTGAGGCCTGGCGCACGCGCACGAACAGCGTGCGCACGCCGCGGAGCAGAAGCCACGCCTCGAACGGTCCGAGGACACCACCAAGCTGCGTCCGGACCGAGCGGATCTGGGTCCAGAACTCGTCGGCCTTCGCCGTCATCAAACACCCAGCGAGCACGTCCGAATGGCCGTTGAGGTACTTGGTCGCCGAATGCATGACGATGTCGGCGCCGTGCGCGAGCGGCCGCGACAGCACCGGCGTCGCCACCGTCGAGTCGACCGCCAGCTTCGCGCCGGCGTCATGCGCCAGCTTCGCCGCGGCAGCGATGTCGGTCACGTCCCAGGTCGGGTTGCTCGGCGTCTCGATCCAGACGAGCTTGGTCGTGCCCGGCCTGATCTTGGCGCCGATGTTCGACGTCGGACCCGGATCGAAGAAGTCGACGACAAGGCGCCCGCCGTTGTGCTGCTCCAGCAGCCACTTCCTGACGCCCCAGTACATCACCTGCGGCACCACGACATGCGCGCCGACGGGAAGCGCCAGGAACACGTTCGAGGTCGCCGCCATGCCGGAGGCGAAGGTCATCGACGCGGCGGCGCCTTCGAGATCGGCCAGCATCTTCTCCAGCAGCGACTGGGTCGGCCCGTCGTTGCGCGAGTAGCTGATCCCCTTCGGATAGGAGAGATCGGCGTCGCGCTCGAAGGTCGTCGCGGCGTGCAGCGGGGGAATGATCGCGCCGGTCTCGCGGTCGATGTGCCCGAGGGCCTGTGCCGCGCGCGTCGCCGGATGCAGGTTGGAGAGGTCGTGGGTCAAAGCTGAACTTCTCCTCGAAGAGCGCGCGCTGCATCGCGCCCCACCCTAACCCTCAGGGGACAGGAGGCGCCTCGAGTCCCCTCCCCCCGCGGAGCGCGCGGGAGGGTTAGGGTGGGGGGCAAGACTCTGCAGCTCACCGGCATTTAGCCCGCGAGCTTCTTCTTGAGCAGGTCGTTGAGCATGGCCGGGTTGGCCTTGCCGCCGGTCGCCTTCATCGTCTGGCCGACGAAAAAGCCGAGCAGCTTGTCCTTGCCCGCGCGATATTCGGCGACCTTGTCCTGGTTCTTCGCCATGACCTCGTCGATCGCCTTTTCGATGGCGCCGGTGTCGGAGACCTGGCGAAGGCCTTTCTCCTCGACGATCGCGGCGGCCTCCTTGCCGGTCTCGACCATCGCCTCGAAGACTTCCTTGGCGATGCGGCCGGAGATCGTGCCGTCGGAGATCAGGTCGATCAGCCCGCCCAGCGCCCTCGCCGTCACCGGCGAGTCCTGGATCGCCTTGCCGGTGCGGTTGAGCGCGCCGAACAGCTCGGTCGTGACCCAGTTGGCGGCGAGCTTGGGATCGCGGCCCTTGGCGACAGTCTCGTAGAACTGCGCGGTCTCCTGCTCGGCCACCAACACGCCCGCGTCATAGGGTGTCAACTTGTAGTCGGCGACGTAGCGTGCCTTCCGTGCGTCCGGCAATTCCGGCAGCCCGTTCTTGAGATCGGCGATCCACTTGGGATCGAGCTCCAAGGGCAGCAGGTCGGGATCTGGGAAGTAGCGGTAGTCGTGCGCGTGTTCCTTCGAGCGCATGGGCCGCGTCGTGCCCTTGTTGGGATCGAAGAGCCGCGTCTCCTGCTTGATCTCCCCGCCGCCCTCGATCACCTCGATCTGGCGCCTCGCCTCGTACTCGATCGCCTGCATGACGTAGCGGACCGAGTTGACGTTCTTGGTCTCGGTGCGCGTGCCGAACGCGGCACCGGGCTTCCTGACCGACACGTTGCAGTCGCAGCGGAGGCTGCCCTCCTCCATGTTGCCGTCGCAGGTGCCGAGGTATCGGAGGATCGAGCGCAGCTTCTTGATGTAGGCTCCCGCCTCTTCCGCGCTCCGCATCTCGGGCTCGGAGACGATCTCCATCAGCGCCACGCCCGACCGGTTGAGGTCGATGTAGCTCTGGCTCGGATGCTGGTCGTGGAGGCTCTTGCCGGCGTCCTGCTCCAGATGGAGCCGTGTCACGCCGATCTTGCGCGTCGAGCCGTCCTTCATGTCGAGCTGCACCGTGCCGCCGGAGACGATCGGCTGCTGGTACTGCGAGATCTGATAGCCCTGCGGCAGGTCGGCGTAGAAGTAGTTCTTGCGGTCGAAGACGGACGTCTCGTTGACCTTGCCCTCGATGCCGAGGCCGGTCTTGATCGCCTGCTCGACGCAGAACCTGTTGATCACCGGCAGCATGCCGGGGAAGCCGGCGTCGACGAAGCTCACCTGCGTGTTCGGCTCGGCGCCGAAGGCGGTCGCGGCACCGGAAAACAGCTTCGCGTTCGAGACCACCTGCGCATGGATCTCGAGGCCGATCACGACCTCCCACTCGCCGGTCTCGCCCTTGATCAGGTTGCTCATCGGAGGCCCTCCGGCATCGCGGTGAAGTTGGCCGCCTTCTCCAAGGCGCGGCCGACGGCGAAGACGGTCTCCTCGTCGAAGGCGCGACCGATCACCTGGAGGCCCAGCGGCAGACCGTCGGCATTGAGGCCGCCCGGCACCGAGATGCCTGGAAGCCCCGCGAGGTTCGCGGTCACGGTGAAGACGTCGTTCAGGTACATCGCTACCGGGTCGTCGCTCTTCTCGCCGATCGCGAACGCCGCCGACGGCGTCGCCGGCGTCAGGATCGCGTCCACTTGGCGGTAGGCCTCGGTAAAGTCGCGAAGGATCAGCGAGCGCACGCGCTGGGCGCGGAGATAGTAGGCGTCGTAGTAGCCGGCCGAGAGCACGTAGGTGCCGATCAGCACGCGACGCTTCACCTCGGCGCCGAACCCGGCGGCACGGGTGTTCTCGTACATCTCGTCCAGCGTTTTGCCCGGCACGCGAAGCCCGAAGCGCACGCCGTCGTAGCGGGCGAGGTTCGAGGAGGCCTCGGCCGGCGCGATCACGTAGTAGACCGGCAGCGCATACTTGGTGTGCGGCAGGCTGATCTCGACCGTCGTGGCGCCGGCGTCCTTCAGCCAGGCGATCCCCTTCTCCCAGAGATCGATGATCTCCTTCGGCGCGCCGTCGAGCCGGTACTCCTTCGGGATACCGATCTTGAGGCCCTTCACGCCGCGCTCGACCGCCGCCTCGAAATTCGGGACGGGCAGGTTCGCTGAGGTGGAGTCCTTCGGGTCGTAGCCCGACATCGCCTGCAACATGATCGCCGAGTCGAGCACGGTGCGAGCGATCGGCCCGGCCTGGTCGAGCGACGAGGCGAAGGCGACAATGCCCCAGCGCGAGCAGCGGCCATAGGTCGGCTTGATGCCGACCGTGCCGGTGAATGCCGCCGGCTGGCGGATCGAGCCGCCGGTGTCGGTGGCGGTGGCCCCCATGACGGCGCGCGCGGCGACCGCCGCGGCCGAGCCGCCGGAGGAGCCGCCCGGCACCAGCTCGGCGTTGCCGCCCTTCTTGCGCCAGGGGTTCTTCACCGGACCGTGGTGGCTGGTGATGTTGGACGAGCCCATCGCGAACTCGTCCATGTTGAGCTTGCCCAGCATCACCGCGCCGGCCTGCCAAAGCTTGGCCGAGACGGTCGACTCGTACGGCGGCTTGAAGCCGTCGAGGATGTGCGAGCCGGCGGTGGTCAGGATGCCCTCGGTGCAGAACAGGTCCTTGATGCCGAGCGGGATGCCTTCGAGCGACCCGCCCTCGCCCTTCGCCAGCACCGCGTCGGCGCGGGCGGCGTCCGCCTTGGCGCGCTCCGGCGTCTCGGTGACGAAGGCGTTGAGCCCTCGGGTCTCCTCCATCGCCTTCAGGTGCGCCGACGTCAGCTCGGCCGAGGAGATCTTCTTCGCCTTCAACGCCGCCCGCGCCTCGGCGATCGTCATGTGGGTGAGCGCAGCCATTACTCGACCACCTTCGGCACGACGAAGAATCCGTGCGCGCCCTCGGGCGCGTTCTGGGTCACCGTCTCGGCATCGCCGCCGTCGGTCACGTCGTCGGCCCGCATCGTGAGCTTCATCTTGGCGACCGAGGTCATCGGCTCGACGCCGGTCACGTCGACCTCGTTCAGCTGCTCGATCCAGCCGAGGACGCCGGAGAGCTCCTTGGCCATGTTGTCGAGGTCGGCATCCGGTACCTTGATCCGCGCCAGGGTGGCGACTTTCCGGACGGTATCTTTGTCCAGGGACATGCTTTAGGTCTCTTGAGGCAAGCGGAACGCGCCTTGCGGACGGCCCCTCGAAAGCGGGTCGGCCTCGGCACGCGCTCCATGTTGGCAAAGTGCGCTGCACCGTATCATCGGGCCATGTCGATCCGCAACATTTCCGAACTCAAGTCCTTGATAAAAAGGGGCGATCGGCTGCTCGGGCTCGACGTCGGCGAGAAGACGATCGGGCTCGCGATCGCGGATGCGACGCTCAGCATCGCCACGCCGCTCGAGACCATCCGGCGGACCAAGTTCACCAAGGACGCGGAAGAGCTGTTCAAGGTGGTCGACGGCCGTGGGGTCGGCGCGCTCGTGATCGGCCTGCCGCTCAACATGGACGGAAGCGAGGGGCCGCGCTGCCAGTCGGTCCGCCAGTTCGCCGCCAACCTGCTCAAGAAGCGCGAGATCGAGATCGCCTTCTGGGACGAGCGGATGTCGACCATGGCCGTGACCCGGACCCTGCTCGAGGCCGACGCGTCGCGGAAGCGCCGCGGCGAGGTCGTCGACAAGATGGCCGCCGGCTACATCCTCCAGGGCGCGCTCGACGCGATCGGCCGGGTTCCCCCTCCGGCATGAGTGCCGCCCTCGGGGCGATCGGCCCGATCTTCGCGCTGATCCTGATCGGTTACGGCTTGCGCCGGGCACCCTGGCTGCCGGAGGCGTTCTGGCTCGGGGCCGAGCGAGTGGTCTACTGGGTCCTGTTCCCGGCCTTGCTGACCACCAGCCTCGGGTCGATCGACTGGGCCAAGCTTCCCGTGACGGGAATCGCGACCGCGGCGGTCGGATCGCTTCTGTCGATGACCGTCCTCTCGCTCGCCGTCGCGACAACACTCCGGTTGCCGGCGCCGCAGCTGACCTCGGTGGTCCAGGGCTGCCTCCGCCCGAACATCTACATCGGGTTCGCCGCCGCCTCCGCCCTCTGGGGCGAGATGGGTCTCGGTCTCTTCTCGCTGACGGTCGCGATCGCCATTCCCCTGGTCAACCTGATCGCGGTGATCCTGCTCAGCCGGTACGGATCCGCGGCGCCGAGCTGGGGACAGACCCTTCGGCAAATTATCCTCAATCCGATCATTCTCGGCTGTGTCGCGGGAATTCTGCTGAGCCTTAGCCCGGTCCGGCTGCCGGTGCCGGTCGCCGACACGCTCAAGCTCCTCGGGCAGGCGTCGCTGCCCCTCGCCTTGCTCGCGGTCGGTGCCAGCCTCGACTTCTCGATGCTCCGGGACGCCCGGATTTCGATCGGCGTCGCAGCCCTGGGCAAGCTCTTCGTGCTCCCGGCGCTCACCTTCGGGCTCTGCCGGGCGCTCGGGCTCGACCCGGTCGCGACCGCGATCTGCACCCTGTTCAACGCGCTTCCGCCATCGCCGTCCTCGTATGTGATGGCTCGCGCGATGGGTGGAGACCATCGCCTCATGGCGGCGATTCTCACATTTCAGACCGTTATATCGAGCATCAGCTTGCCCCTGATCTTGATGTATCAGTCTTGAGCGAGCGCTTCTTCTAGCGTACATCAATGCGATCCCGCCTGAATCTCCGGCGATTCCGCCCGAAATTCATCCACAGCCCGCGACGGGAAGGTAGTTCGTTCTTTCGCATCTGCGGCGTGAGCGCGGCCCTATCCAGGCCTCGCCGGCTGGTGTAATCAGTGGGCTTTAATGGCTTCGCCTCCGCGTCCCCCCCTAAAGCACCTCCTCGGCATCGAAGGCATGGCTCCCGACGAGATCGTCGGGCTGCTGGACCTCGCCGAAACCTATGTCGACCTGAACCGCGGTGCCGATAAGAAGGCCTCGGTTCTGCGCGGCCGAACGCAGATAAACCTGTTCTTCGAGCCCTCGACCCGCACCCAGATGTCGTTCGAGCTCGCCGGCAAGCGGCTCGGCGCCGACGTGCTCAACATGGCGGTCGCCTCGAGTTCGACCAAGAAGGGCGAGACGCTGATCGACACGGCGATGACGCTCAACGCCATGCACCCGGACGTGCTGATCGTCCGGCATCACGACTCGGGCGCCGTCAAGCTCTTGTCGGAAAAGGTCAATTGCTCGGTCATCAATGCCGGCGACGGGACCCACGAGCACCCGACCCAGGCGCTTCTCGACGCCCTGACCATCCGGCGCACCAAGGGCAAGATCGGCGGGCTGCTGGTCGCGATCTGCGGCGACGTCCTGCATTCCCGCGTTGCGCGCTCGAACATCCATCTTCTCAATAGCTTAGGCGCCCGCGTCCGCCTGATCGCGCCGCCGACGCTGCTTCCCTCCGCCGCCGATCGCTTGGGTGTCGAGATCTTCACCGACATGAAGAAGGGCCTGATCGGCTGCGACATCGTCATGATGCTCCGCCTCCAGACCGAACGGATGCAGGGCTCCTTCGTCCCCTCGATCCGCGAGTATTTCCACTTCTTCGGCCTCGATCGGCAGAAGCTGGCGCTGGCCAAGCCCGACGCCTTCATCATGCACCCAGGCCCGATGAACCGCGGCGTCGAGATCGACTCCGAGGTCGCCGACGACATCGACAGATCCCTTATCCGCCAACAGGTTGAGATGGGTGTCGCGGTCCGCATGGCCTGTCTCGACGTGCTGTCCAGGAATCTGCCGGAAGCCGGCCGGAACGCCCCGTGAGCCGGATCGCCTTCACCAATGTCCGCCTGGTCGATCCCGCGAGTGGCCGCGACGAGACGGGCGAGCTCCTTGTCGTCAAAGGCGAAATCGCCGATCTCGGGCCGAAGCTGTTCGACCGGATTCCGGACGATGCCTTCGTCATCGACGGCAAGGGCGCGGTGCTCAGCCCCGCCCTGGTCGACATGCGGGTCCAGCTCCGCGAGCCGGGCGAGGAGCACAAGGAGAACTTCGAGACCGCGAGCCACGCTGCCGCCGCCGGTGGCGTCGGCACCATGGTGGCCCTGCCCAACACCCGGCCCCCGGTCGACGAGCCGTCGCTGGTCGAGTTCGTCGAACGCCGGGCCAAGGCCGTCGGCCTGGTCGATATCCGCACCTACGGCGCTGTGACCAAGGGTGTCGCCGGCAAGGAACTGACCGAGATCGGGCTGATGGCCGCGGCGGGCGCCGTCGGCTTCACCGACGGGACCCAGACCATCGCCTCGGCCCTGGTCATGCGCCGGGCGCTCTCGTATGCCAAGACCTTCGGCCAAGTTATCCTCAACCACGCGGAAGAGCCGGCCCTGACATCGGATGCCGGGATGAACGAGGGCGAGATCGCCACGCGGCTGGGTCTTCCGGGCATTCCGGCCGCCGCCGAGGCCATCATGCTCGACCGCGACATGCGCCTGGTCGAGCTGACGGGCGGGCGCTACCACGCTGCCCACATCTCGACGCGGGCCGGCGTCGAGGTCATACGGGCAGCCAAAAAGCGCGGCCTGTCAGTTACTTGTGACACCGCGCCGGCCTACTTTGCGCTGAACGAGACCGCCGTCGGCGACTACCGGACCTTCGCCAAGCTGTCCCCGCCGCTCCGCTCCGAGGACGATCGCCGCGCCGTCGTCGAGGGGCTTACCGATGGCACTATCGATGCCATCGCCTCCGACCACGCCCCCCATGACCAGGATTCTAAACGCCTGCCGTTTGCCCAGGCGGCCTCCGGTATCTTGGGATTGGAAACCTTATTACCTCTAACTTTAGAGTTATTTCACAACAATCACCTGAAACTGCAATTGGCGTTGCAGAAGATCACCTCGGCCCCGGCCGCACTACTGGGCCTTGAGACCGGTCGGATGGCGAAAGGCCGGCGCGCCGACCTCGTCCTTTTCGACCCCGAGCGCCCCTACCGGATCGACGTCGACAGCTTCCGGTCCAAGTCGAAGAACTCTCCGTTCGATGGAAGGCCGGTCGAAGGCAAAGTTCTCGTCACGGTAACCTCCGGCCGCGTCGTCCACGACGCGAGAGGGAGCTGAAGCCATGGCCGCGCTGCTCGGAGATTTCTCCCAGGCCTGGCTCCTCTGGGCGGCAGCGATCGGCGGGTACCTCCTCGGCTCCATCATCTTCGGGGTGGTGCTGACCAAGCTCGCCGGCCTCGGCGACATCAGGCGCATCGGCTCGGGCAATGTCGGCGCGACCAACGTTCTGCGCACGGGAAGGAAAGGCCTGGCCGCGGCCACGCTCCTCCTCGACGGCGCCAAGGGAGCGGTCGCCGTGCTGATTGCAGGATCGATCGGCGGACAGGATATGGCGGTCCTCGCCGGCGGCGGGGCGATGCTCGGCCACTGCTTCCCGGTCTGGCTCGGCTTCAAGGGCGGCAAGGGGGTGGCGACCGCGCTCGGCATCCTGCTGGCGATCGCCTGGCCGGTCGGCGTGCTCGCGTGCCTCGCCTGGCTCGTGGTCGCCGTCGTCTTCCGCTACTCCTCGCTCGCGGCCCTGGTCGCGCTCGCACTCGCTCCGGTCGCCGCCTGGTTCCTGGCCGATCCGCAGCGCGCCGGACTCGCCGCCCTGATCGCGGTCCTGGTCTGGATCCGCCATCACGAGAACATCGGGCGCCTGGTCCGGGGCCAGGAATCCAAGATCAAGCTCGGCAAGGAGTCGGCGATCAGCACCGAGACTGCCGGCCACAACGGCGGACCGCCTCTGGATCGCTGAGGTTGTTGACGGGACGCGGCTTCGCCCGCACCTTGCGAACATGATGGGCTATCGCCCCCTCTCCGACGCAGAACGCGTCGACTGGCTCCGGCTCGCCGGAACCGAGCATGTCGGGCCGATCTCCTTCTTCCAGCTCGTCGACCGGTTCGGCAGCGCCCGCGAGGCGCTGGCGGCACTCCCGTCCCTCGCCCGCCGCGGCGGACGCTCGGGGGCGCCGAAGTCGCCGTCCGTAGCGGATGCGGAGGCGCAGATCGCGATGCTGGCCAAGGCCGGCGGCCGCTGGATCGGCGCGACGGAGCCGGACTACCCGGTGCTGCTTCGCGAGATCGCCGATCCGCCTCCGCTCATGACCACGATCGGCCGCGCCGACCTCATGGAGAAGCGGTGCGTTGCCGTGGTCGGCGCCCGCAACGCCTCGGCGAACGGCCGGAAGCTTGCCCGCGACCTGGCCCGCGATCTCGCGGCGGCCGGGCTCGTCGTGGTCTCCGGTCTGGCGCGCGGCATCGATGCGATGGCGCATGACGGCGCGCTGCCGGCCACCGTCGCGGTCGTCGCCGGTGGCGCCGATATCGTCTATCCGGAGGAAAATCGAAAGCTGCAGGAGCGGATCGGGGCCGATGGGCTGATCGTCGCCGAGATGCCGCCCGGCACCGTGCCTCAGGCTCGGCACTTCCCCCGGCGCAACCGCATCATCTCAGGCCTGTCGCTGGCGACCGTCGTGGTCGAGGCGGCGGAGCGTTCGGGATCGCTGATCACCGCCCGCTTCGCCGGCGAGCAGGGACGCGACGTCTTCGCGGTACCGGGATCCCCGCTCGACCCGAGGGCCCGCGGCTGCAACACGCTGATCCGCGAGGGAGCAACCCTGGTCCAGGGTGCCGAAGACGTGCTCGAAGGCCTCGGCCGGCATACCGATCCGGCACCGAAACGCCCCCGCGAGCCGGCCCTCAAATATGATGAAGGCGAGGCTGATCGGGCTCGTTCAAGTGTGCTCGAACTCCTTGGGCCCGGGCCGGTCTCGGTTGACGAACTGATCCGCCAATGCCACATGTCAGCGCCCGCCGTGCTCGCCGTCCTAC
The DNA here is from genome assembly GCA_016792585.1 of Rhodospirillaceae bacterium. Lineage (GTDB taxonomy): Bacteria > Pseudomonadota > Alphaproteobacteria > SHVZ01 > SHVZ01 > SHVZ01. Next base: position 10,901 of record JAEULB010000154.1, on the reverse strand, counting down.
TGGAGGCGGAGCTGGCCGGCCGCCTAGACAGGCATCCGGGCAATCAGGTTTCTTTGCGCATTACCAGCAAGTTATAAAGCTGGACTGAAGTAAGGCACGAACAAGAGATGGACGTCGTCGTCGTCGAGTCGCCAGCCAAGGCGAAGACCATCAACAAGTATCTCGGCGACGGCTACAAGGTCGTCGCGAGCTACGGTCACGTCCGCGATCTGGTGCCGAAGAACGGCGCCGTCGACCCCGAATCCGACTTCGCGATGACGTGGGAGGTCGAAGACCGCGCCGAGCGAGCGGTCTCGGCGATCGCCGGCGAACTCAAGAAGGCGAAGCGCCTGTTCCTCGCGACCGACCCGGACCGCGAGGGCGAGGCGATCTCCTGGCATCTGGCCGAGATCCTGAAGGAGCGGAAGAAGCTCGAAGGGATCGAGGTCTCCCGCGTCGTCTTCCACGAGATCACCAAGTCCGCGGTCCTGGATGCGATCGCCAACCCGCGCGAGATCAACCGTGAGTTGGTCGACGCCTACCTCGCCCGCCGCGCACTGGATTACCTCGTCGGCTTCACCCTCTCGCCGGTCCTGTGGCGGAAGCTTCCTGGCGCCAAGTCGGCCGGGCGCGTGCAGTCGGTAGCGCTCCGCCTCATCTGCGAGCGCGAGGCCGAGATCGAGGCCTTCAAGCCGGAAGAGTATTGGTCGGTCGCGACCGAGTTCACGACATCGGAAGGCGGCAGGTTCACCGCCGAGCTGACCCATCTTGCGGGCGAGAAGCTCGGCAAGATGGGCCTCAAGGACCAGGCGTCCGCCGACCGCGCGGTCGAGGCGATCAAGGCGGGCCAGTTCAAGGTCGCGGAAGTCGAGCGCAAGACCGTCCGCCGCTTCCCTCCTGCCCCGTTCACGACCTCGACCCTGCAGCAGGAGTCCTCGCGCAAGCTCGGGCTCGGGGCATCGCGCACGATGCGTCTCGCCCAGCAGCTCTATGAAGGTGTCTCGCTCGGCGGCGACACCGTCGGTCTCATTACTTATATGCGGACCGACAGCGTCAACCTGAGCCAGGAAGCGCTGACCGGGGCCCGGAGCGTGATCCAGCGCGAGTTCGGCGACCGCTACCTGCCGAAGGAGCCGCGCAGCTTCAAGAACCAGGCGAAGAACGCCCAGGAAGCGCACGAGGCGATCCGACCGACCGACCTCGGCCGCCTTCCCGCCGACGTGGCCGCCTATCTCGAGGACGATCAGCGCCGGCTCTACGAGCTGATCTGGAAACGCGCGGTCGCCTGCCAGATGGAAGCAGCCCAGCTCGACCAGACCGGCGTCGACATCGCCGACGGCTCGGGCAAGACCGTGCTGCGCGCCACCGGCTCGATCATGCTGTTCGACGGTTTCCTCAAGCTCTACCAGGAAGGCAAGGACGACGACGCGGACGAGGACGGCAACCGCCGCCTGCCGCAGCTCAGCTCCGGACAGCCCCTGACCCAGGGCGAGATCAAGCCCGAGCAGCACTTCACCCAGCCGCCGCCCCGCTTCAGCGAGGCGAGTTTGGTGAAGCGCCTCGAGGAGCTCGGCATCGGCCGTCCCTCCACATACGCCTCGATCCTGCAGGTCCTCCAGGACCGCGATTACGTCCGGCTCGAGCGCAAGCGCTTCATGCCAGAGGATCGCGGCCGCGTCGTGACGGCTTTCTTGTCGAACTTCTTCGAGAAGTATGTCGAATACGGCTTCACCGCCGATCTCGAAGGCAAGCTCGACGAGGTCGCCGAGGGCGATCTCGACTGGAAGGAAGTGCTACGCGAGTTCTGGCGCGACTTCTCCGGCGCGGTCGGCGGCACCAAGGAAATCGGCATCAAGGAAGTGATCGAGACCCTCGACCAGGATCTCGGCCAGCACTTCTTCCCCCAGACCGAGGGCGGCACCGATCCGCGCGTCTGCCCGTCCTGCACCACCGGACGTCTCGGCCTCAAGCTCGGCAAGTTCGGCGCCTTCATCGGCTGCTCGAACTATCCGGAGTGCAAGTACACCCGCCGCCTCGTGGTCGAAGGCGGCCAGGACGGCGACGCCGCAGCCGAAGGCGGCGAGCGCGAGCTCGGCAAGGATCCGTCGAGCGGCAAGGCCGTCACGCTGAAGCGCGGTCCCTATGGTCAATACGTCCAGCTCGGCGAAGCCGAGGGCAAGGAGAAGCCCAAGCGCGTCTCGCTGCCGCGCGGGCTCTCCGCTGCCGACGTCACGCTCGAGCGCGGGCTTGCGCTGCTCGCATTGCCGCGCGAACTCGGCAGCCACCCCGAGACCGGCGAGATGATCACCGCCGGCATCGGCCGCTTCGGCCCGTACCTCAAGGTCGGCGCGCGCTTCAAGTCGCTGCCCAAGGACGAGGACGTGCTGACCGTCGGCATCAACCGCGCGGTCGACCTGCTGGCATCCGCCGCTGCCTCGACCGCGGTCGAGGTCGGCAAGCATCCCGCCGACGGCAAGCCGATCACGCTGAAGAAGGGACGCTTCGGGCCCTACGTGCAGCACGGCAGCGTTCGCGCGACCTTGAAGCGCGGCACCGAGATGTCGGCCGTCACGCTCGACATGGCGGTAGCCCTGATCGCCGAGAAGGGCGGCAAGGCGCCCGCGCCGAAGAAAGGCGCCGCGAAGAAGGCAGCCAAGCCGGCGGCCGACAAGCCCGCGGCCGAAAAACCCGCCAAGCCGGCGGCGAAGAAGAAGATCGCGAAGAAGAAGCCGGCTGCCGAGTAGCAACTCGCGGCGAGCCATTGGTTTAGCTCAACGCCCTCACGCTTCGACAAGCTCAGCGTGAGGTCTGCTTCGATATCTCAATAGCCTCATCCTGAGCTTGTCGAAGGGCGAGGCGGTCCGAGGCTCCACCCGAGCGAGAAGAATGGCGCGCAAGAAGGCCCCGCTCCCGACCAAGGACCAGCTCCGGACCTTCATCACCGAAAGCCCGACGCCGGTCGGCAAGCGCGAGATCGCGCGCGCCTTCCAGGTGAAGGGCGAGGACCGGGTCGCGCTCAAGGCGATGCTGCGCGAGCTTTCGGCCGAGGGCACCGTCGGCAAGGTCAGGAAGGCGGCACCGCCGCCCGGGCGCCTCGCCGAGGTGATGCCGATCGTGATCTCCGGCACCAGCGAGGACGGCGAGACGCTCGCCCGGCCGATGGTCTGGGAAGACGAGAAGGAACCGCCGACGATCGTCGTGATCGAGCGGCCCGGTGCGCCGGCGCTGCTGACCGGCACGCGGGTGCTGGCGCGCCTCACGAAGCGATCCTCCCGCCTCTACGAAGCCCGCATTCTCCGCCGCATCCCGACCACGGCCGACCGCATCGTCGGCACCTATCGCCTGAGTTCCGAAGGCGGACGCCTGGTGCCGGCCGACAAGCGGAGCCGCACCGAGTTCCGCGTGTCGCGCGCCGACTCCGGCGGTGCCAAGGACGGCGAGCTGGTCTCGGCCGAAGTGCTGACCACCGCGCGCGCCGGCATGCCCGAAGCCCGCATCGTCGAGCGCCTTGGGTCGGCCGACGATCCGCGCGCTATCGGTGCGCTCGCGGTTGCCGCGCACGGGATCCCGGTCGAGTTCCCGCATGACGCGGTCGCCCAGGCCGAGGCAGCGAAGCCGGTGACGCAGCCGGGCGGGCGCGAGGATCTGCGCGAGGTGCCGCTGGTCACCATCGACGGCGACGATGCCCGCGACTTCGACGACGCGGTCTTCGCCGAGCCCGACGGCGAAGGTTGGAAGATCGTCGTCGCGATCGCCGACGTCGCCCACTACGTGACGCCGGGAAGCCCGCTCGACCGCTCCGCCTTCCAGCGCGGCAACTCGGTCTATCTTCCCGACCGGGTCGTTCCGATGCTGCCCGAGGCGCTGTCGAACGAGCTCTGCTCGCTGAAGCCGAAGGTGCCGAGGCCGGTGATGGCCTGCTTCATGAAGCTCGACCAGGACGGCCGTCTTCTGTCGCACCGCTTCAGTCGCGCGCTGATGCGCTCGGCCGCGAGACTCACCTACGAGCAGGTGCAGAACGCCAAGGACGGCCGCCCCGATGACACCACCGGCCCCCTGATGGAGCGGGTGATCGAGCCGCTCTACGGCGCCTACCGCGCGCTTTCGAAGGCGCGGGAGAAGCGCGGCACCCTCGACCTCGACATTCCCGAGCGCCGCGTGTTTCTGAGCCCCGACGGCGACGTGCTGGCGATCCGCATGCGCTCGCGCTTCGACAGTCACAAGCTGATCGAGGAATTCATGATCGCCGCCAACGTCGCCGCGGCCGAGGCGCTCGAGGCCAAGGGCGTGCCCTGCATGTACCGCGTGCACGACCGCCCCACCTACGAGAAGCTCGACGGCCTTCGCCAGTTCCTCGACTCGATCGGGCTCTCGCTGCCGAAGGGCCAGGTGCTGCAGCCGAAGAGCTTCACCAGGCTGCTCGAGCGCGCCGAGAACACGCCCTACAAGCAGATGGTCAACGACCTTGTTCTGCGATCCCAGGCCCCGGCGCAGTACAGCCCCGACAACCTGGGACATTTCGGCCTGGCGCTCAGGCGCTATGCGCATTTCACCTCGCCCATCAGGCGCTATTCCGACGTGCTGGTGCATCGCGGCCTGGTCAAGGCGCTGGCCCTGGGCGACGATGGGCTGACCGATGCGGAAGCCGCGAAAATGCGCCAGCTCGGCGAGCAGATCTCGATGACGGAACGCCGCGCCCAGGTCGCCGAGCGCGACGCGGTCGACCGCTACACCGCCCTCTTCCTGTCGAGCCAGGTCGGCGGCGAATTCTCAGGGCGCATCAGCGGGGTCTCGCGCTTCGGCTTGTTCATCCGGCTGGACGAGACCGGCGCCGACGGCCTAATCCCGATCTCGACCTTGGGCGCCGACTACTTCGAGCACGACGAGGTGCATCACCGGCTGGTGGGACGGAAGTCGCGCTTATCGTACCAGCTTGGGCAGCCCGTGCAGGTGCGTCTGGCCGATGCCGATCCGGTCAAGGGCGGGCTCGTCTTCAACCTGCTTCAGGCGGAGCGCGCCGAGCGACGCCCCGAACGCCCGCTCAAACTTCGGCCCGAGGGGCCGCATCGAAAATCTGGTAGGCGCCGTCGCGGATAGCGACGATCTTGCCGTCGGTCTCCTGAAGGATCTTCTCGTCGACGATGTGGCCGCGCGCGTCAGTGACGCCAAGCACGCCGCCGTCGTCGTTCTTCGACGGCCCCAGCGGCAGGTAGATCCGTTCGCCGAAGGCGTCGTATCCCGCCAGGCGATAGACCTTGCCGACCAGATGCAGCGCCTGCCGTTTCTCGACCACGCGGCGGGAGCGGCCCTTGAAGACTTCGGCGAGATCGGACGGCATCTCGTCGACGGGCAGCCCCGACATGTTGCGGCGGTAGAAGCGGTTCACCTCTTCGCCGACGATCCGATAGTGGAAGTTGTCCGCCGCCTGGTCGTACTTGAGCACCCAGAGATAGGGCAGCGCTTCCTTGATCGCGGCCGGATCGACGTCGTCGAAGGTCGGAAGCCGGCCCTTGGTCCAGAACGTCATCCAGAAATCGTAGACGATGCGGACCGCCGGGCTGCGGATGCCGCCCGAGATCTCGCCGACCGGGGGCAGGACCTCAGCCATGACGGGCGGGACCCGCATCGTAGTCGCGCCGCTCGCCGATGCCGATGCCGACGAACTTGGCCGGGTCGACCGGCGAGACGAGCCTCAGCGTCGGCTGCGAGGCGTCGGTAACGCCGAGCACGCCGCCGCGAACGTTCCTGGAGGCCGCCCGCGGCAGGATCAGCCGCTCGCCCATCACCTCCTGGTCTGCATAGTGGTAGACGCAGCCGACCAGGTGATGGGCGATGCGATTATCGATCAGATGGCGCCACCGCGCCTGGGCCTCCGTCGCCATCTTGGCCGGCATGACCTCGTCGCACGCCTTGCCCGAGATGTTGCGCCCGAAAATGTAGTTCACGTGCTCCCCGCAGACCCGGCAGAAGAACCGGTCGGCATCGACATCCCGCCGCCAGATCCAGACATACGGCAAAGCCGCCTTGATCTGCCATGGCTCGACGTCGTCGAACGACGGCAGCACGCCCCGGTCATAGAAGCTCGACCAGTAGGCGAGAACTTCCCCCAGTACCGCACTCGCGACTCGGGTGTGCAATTCAGCGATGGTCGGGAGGCCACGCATCGGCGACAGACTTACAGGAAATCACCGAAAAGTTCCGAGCCTTCACGATTTTGGAAGCATCTTACTGGATTTTTGCACCGCAAACCGGCACATTCCGTGCTTATCCCCGATGGCCCTCTTGATTAGATCGGACGCCCTTCGGATGAACGCCTGGACTACGCACCGCCTTCAAAGTGCCGGCCGCGCCGGTACCGTGCTTGCCGTTCTGCTCAGCGCCGGCTGCGCCTCGTCGTCCGATCAGATCCCCCAGAATGCCGGCCTCGACCGCGCCCGCGACGTCTTCGGCGTCGGATATGACGGTCTGTCCGATTACTACATTGACCGACTCGACATGCGGCGGCTGACACTGCATGGGCTGAACGGTCTGAAAACCCTCGACCCGGCCTTCGGCTTCACCGCCGACGACCGCCAGATCACCTTGGCCCACGGCAAGTCGGACGCCCGCCGGATACAGTTTCCGGGCGGCGACGACCCGCACCGCTGGGCCCGCTTCACCTCCGACGTCGTCGCCGAGAGCCGCGTCCACTTCGCGGCGCTCAAGGACGCCTCGTCCGAGGCCATCTACAAGGCGGTGTTCGAGGCCGAACTCGCCGACCTCGACGCCTTCTCCCGCTACTCCTCGGCCGACAGCGCGCGCCAGTCGCGTGCCAGCCGCGAAGGCTTCGGCGGTATCGGCGTCACCCTCAAGATCGACGAGACCGGGGTCTCGATCTCCTCCGTCATGCCGGAGACCCCGGCCTCCCGCGCCGGGCTTCGCGACGGCGACAAGATCGTCGCCGCCGAGGGCATCACCCTCTCCGGCATGTCCTCGCCGGACGTGCTCGACAAGCTGCGCGGCCCGATCGACTCGACGCTCAAGCTGGTGATCGAGCGCGACGGCAAGAAGATGGACGTGGCCCTCAAGCGCTCGCGCATCGTGCCGGCGACCGTGCTGGTGAAGCACGAAGGCGGCGCCGCGCATGTCCGCGTCACCGGCTTCAACCAGCGGACGGCCAAGCAGGTCGAGGAAGCGGTCGACACCGCGATCAAGAACCACGGCCCCGGCCTCAAGGGGATGATCCTCGATCTTCGCGGCAACCCCGGCGGCCTGCTCGACCAGGCGGTCTACGTCGCCGACCTCTTCCTCAACGAAGGAACGATCCTCGCGACCGAAGGCCGCCACCCGCGCGCCAAACAGAGCTATCGCGCCACCAACGGCGACATCACCCATGGCCTGCCGATGGTGGTGCTGATCAACGGCGGCTCGGCCTCGGCGGCGGAAATCGTCGCGGCGGCGCTCCAGGACAATCATCGCGCCGTCGTCATCGGCTCCACCTCGTACGGCAAGGGCAGCGTCCAGACGGTCATGCGCCTGCCCAATGACGGCGAGATGACGATCACCTGGGCGCGCATGCAGGGACCGTCGGGCCAGCACTGGAACCGGATCGGCGTGCTGCCGAGCGTCTGCACCAGCAATCACACCGGCGACCCGGCCGCCCTGATCGCCGACCTCCGCCGCAACGCGCCGGAGATCGGCCAGGCCTATGCCCAGCGGGCGAGTTTCATCCGCCAGGGCGAGGCGGCCGGCGCGGAAGCCGCCCGCAAGGCATGCCCGGCGAAGTCGGCCGAGACCGACTTCGAGCTCAAGGTTGCCCAGCAACTCATTGAGGAAAGTGGGCTTTTCGCCCTCGCATCGCGCCAGGGACAGGTCGCGCTGACGCCTTAACCCAGAACTTTAAACAAATATCCGGTGAGCCTCTTGTAAAAGGCTCGCCGGATGTTTATCCTTATGGATTGAAAGGGAGCCAAAAGGGGATCCCTGTCTCGGCTGGAGGACCAAAAATGGTCACCCTTACCGGACCCGCATCGAGCACCCTGATCGATTTCGCGCACTCGTCTGTCGCCGCCCTGGCGCTCGACCGCTTGAAGCAGCGGCCGGTGCCGACCAAGGCGCAGGCCGAGGCTCTCGCTACGCTCGACAATGTCCGCACCGAGATGAAGGAGGCGCCGAAGAAGGCGGCCGCCGCGAAGGTCGATTACCTCCGAAGCAAGCTCGAGGCGATCAAGCTCGCCGCCGCAAGCGTCTCGGCGACTGGCGACGTCGGCTTCACGCGGTCGGCGATCCGCGAAGTCCGGGCCCTGACCAAGGAGTTGACGCAGGCGCTTAAGGATGCGGGCCTCCTCAAAGAGGCCGCGCTTCCTGGCGAGAAGTCCGCGCCGGCCGAGCGGTCGGGCACCGACCTCGACCAGGCAAGCGAAGGCGGCAAGGAAATCGTCAAGGAGCTGAAGAAGGTCGTCGACAAGCTCCGGCTTGCCGTCGTTGCCGCGCGCATCCGCGGCGCCTCGCCGGAGGAGATCAAGGAGGTCGAGAAGGCTCTGCGGGACGGCGAGAAGGAACTCCAGTCGCTCGCCGGATCGCTGGCCGCCAAGCCTAGCGGGCCTCTGGTCGATGTGGATGCGTAACGTGAGCCGGATCACAGATTTGCGGTCCCCGATGTTCTCTCCTAGCTTCGGGCGAACCTGAGAGGAGCGATGGCTACCGTGCCCCCGAGCCTCGGTCCCGTCCTGACGGAGACCCAGGCGAAGACGCTGGCGACTTTGAAGGCCGTTGCCGCCGCTGGGCGCGCGACGCCTGAAGGGCTGTCTGGCAAGGAGGCCGTCGACAGCGCCAGGATCAAGCTGCCGGGTCTTCTGGTGGCAGCCGGCAGCGCGGCCGCGACCGGAGACATCCGCGCCGCCCAGCGGGTCGCACGCGAAACCCGCCTGCTCGCCAACAGCCTCCATTCGGGCCTGGATCAGGGGCAGTCGGCGAAGACGCCGGACGGCCAGCCGCTGCCGCCGGCGGTTTCCGGCGAGCAGGCCCAGAACCTCTACAAGCAGCTGAAGCTGGCCCTGGTCCGCGCCCAGATCGCGCTGGTCCAGCCCTATGGCCGTCCGACCGACCCCTCGGTCAAGCGCCAGGCCGAGGCCGATATCCGCCAGACCGAGCGGGCGCTGTCCGACCTCGAGGCCAAGATCCGGGGCGGCGGCTCCGCCTCGAAGCCGGCCGCCGGCGGCAAGCGCCTCGACATCCAGGTCTGAGCGGCTTGACGGGGCCTCTTTAGGCCTCTATCTCTCCCCGACCTTTCAAGCCTGCGAGCGCGCCATGGCCAAGCCGAGCACCATCACGATCAAGCTGCAGTCGACCGAGAACACCGGCTTCTACTACGTGACCAGCAAGAATCCGCGGAAGACCACGGAGAAGCTGGAGATGCGGAAGTACGATCCGGTGCTGCGGAAGCACATCACCTTCCGCGAAGCCAAGATCAAATAGGCTCCGCTCTCGCATCCAGCTTTTCGGCCCGTTCCTTCAGGCCGACGATTTCCGCCGCCGGGGTCACAGCCCCGGCGTCGTCGTTTGCGAGCACCACGCGATTGCGCCCCTGGCGCTTGGCGGCATAGAGCGCCTGGTCGGCGCGGCTCAGCAGGTCCTCGGCGCGGTCGCCCTGATGGCGCGATACCGCGACGCCGATCGAGATCGTGATCGGCAGGCTCAAGCCGCTCTTCAGCTTCATCGGCGTGTCGGCAACCCGGAGCCTCAAGCGCTCGGCGACCAGCATCGCCAGCTCCGGCGTGATGTCCGGCATCACCACGACGAATTCCTCGCCGCCGAAGCGTGCGACGGTATCGAAGTTCCGCGTGAAATGGGTCATGCGCTGGGCGAGCTCGGCCAGCACCTCGTCGCCCGCGGCATGGCCATGGGTGTCGTTGACCTGCTTGAAGACGTCGACGTCGATCATCGCCAGCGCCAGCGCCTTGCCCGACGCGATCGTCCGCTGCATCAGGCCCGACAGATGGGTCATCAGGTAGTTGCGGTTGTAGAGCCCGGTCAGCTGGTCGGTCAGCGCCATCGACAGGCTCTGCATGTACGAGGCCCGCAGCCGGTCCTGGAAGCGCCGGCGCCGGATCTGGGTGCGCACGCGCGCCAAGAGCTCGTTCCGGTCGACCGGCTGCATCAGGTAGTCATTGACGCCGAGGTCCAGGCTCTTCGCCAGCTTCGCCGTCTGGTCCTCTTCGGCGATCAGCAGGATCGGCGTCTGGCGGGTCTTCTCCTGGGCGCGGAGATGCGAGCAGAGGCGGAGCGCCTCGTCGTCGCCGAGCGCCAGGTCGACGATCACCAGGTCGAGCTCGCTCGCCGCGGCCAGACGCTGGCTCTCGGGGATCGTCGCCGCCACCTGCAGCTCGTGGCCGTCGCGCGCCAGAACCTCCTGCAGGTTCGCGGTCTCGATCGCGCTCGCCTCGCAGATCAGGATGCGCGCGTGGTGATAGCTCTCGTGCTCGGGCGTCGCCGTCGGCGGCACGATGCCGAGCTCTGATGAGGTCTGCTGGCGAAGGCGCCACTCGTCCATCACCATCTTCAGGCGGATCAGCGAGCGGACACGCGCGAACAGCGCCACGTCGCGGACCGGCTTGGTGAGGAAGTCGTCGGCCCCGGCCTCGAGCCCCCTCACCCGGTCGGAGACGTCGGAAAGCGCCGTCACCATGACCACCGGGATATGCGTCGTCTGCGGATCGGCCTTGAGATGCCGGCAGACCTCGAAGCCGTCCATTCCCGGCATCATCACGTCGAGCAGCACGATGTCCGGCGCCTCGGCCCGGGCGATTTCGAGCGCCTGCGGGCCACTCGAGGCGGTGATGACGTCGAAGTATTCGCTTGAGAGCTTGGCTTCGAGCAGCCGGACGTTTGCCGGGATGTCGTCGACGACCAGGATGCGGCCGGGCATCTGGCGGCGCCCTACT
>JAEULB010000136.1 GCA_016792585.1 Rhodospirillaceae bacterium | reverse complement strand
CCAGGATGTCGCGGCTCGGCCAGGCATCCAGGCCGTGATAGCGAGCGCCGACGGATTCGGTAGACATGCGACTCCCGGATTCGGTAAGGCGCGCATGCTACCATCCGATGGGAATGGCTGGAACCGTGACACCTCGTCTGCTGACCGAGGCGCTCGAAGCGCCCGACCGCGTCGCCCAACAGCTCGCCGCCAACAACGGCGCGATCGCCGAGGTGGTGCGTCGTCTCAAAGCCAGGCCGCCGCGCTTCATCGTGACCGGCGCCCGCGGTTCCTCCTCGCACGCCGCACGTTTCGCCAAGTACCTGATCGAGACCCGGCTCGGCATCTTCACGGCCGCCTCCGCGCCGTCGGTCGCGACGCTCTACCGGACGCCGATGAAGCTCGACGGCGCGCTGTTTCTCTCCGTGTCGCAGTCCGGGCGCAGCCCCGATCTCGTGGTCCAGGCGGAGGCAGCGAAGGCGGCGGGTGCCACGACCGTAGCGCTGGTCAACGACGTCGAGTCGCCGCTGGCGAAGGTGTCCGACTGCGTGGTGCCGCTGGGCGCCGGGGAGGAGACCAGCGTCGCCGCGACCAAGTCGTTCATCACCTCGCTGACGGCGCTGACCCAGCTCGTCGGGACCTGGGCCGGCGACACGGCGTTGACCCGGGCGATGGAACGCCTGCCGGGCGCACTGGCGCAGGCGGCGAGGACCGAGTGGCAGCTGCCGCTCGGCAGGGCGGCCTCGTTCTTCGTCGTCGGTCGGGGACTTGGCTTTGCGATCGCTTCCGAGGCGGCGCTCAAGCTGAAGGAGGTTCTGGGACTCCATGCCGAAGCCTATTCCAGCGCCGAGGTCCTGCACGGGCCGGTGACGCTGGTCGAGCCGGGATTTCCGGTACTGGCCTTCGTCCAGGACGACGAGGCCCGGCCGTCGATGGAGGACACGCTGGCGAGGGTCGCCGAGAAGGGTGCTGCGGTGACGCGCGTGCCGACCGGGGCCGCGCCGCTGCACCCGGCGCTCGACCTTATCCTGGAAGCGCAGGTGTTCTATCCCTGGGTGGCGCGAGCCGCGGTCGCGCGCGGAATCGATCCCGACCATCCGCGTCATCTTCGCAAGGTCACGGAGACGCTGTGAAAGCGCTCGCCGGCGCCCGCGTCTTCGACGGCGAGACGATCCGCGGCGGCTTCGCCGTTCTGGTCGAAGGCGAGAGCATTGCGGCATTGGTGCCTGAAGGTGACCTGCCCAAGGGCGCGGAGCGCGTGGTCATCGATGGACTGCTGGCGCCGGGTTTCATCGATCTGCAGGTCAATGGCGGGGGCGGCGTGCTGTTCAACGCGACGCCGACGGTGGACGCGATCCGCGCGATCGGCGCTGCGCATCGGACCTATGGCACCACCGGCTTTCTCGTCACCTTCATCACCGACTCGACCGAGAAGATGGCGACCGCCGTCGAGGCGACGCGGCAGGCGCTCGACGAGCGGGTACCGGGCCTGGTCGGCATCCACCTCGAAGGGCCGTTCCTCAACCCGGCGAGGCGCGGCATCCACGACGCGCAGTGGGTGCGCACGCCGAACCAGGGCGATCTGGCGCTGCTTGACGAGCTTCCGGTCGGCCGGACGCTCGTCACGCTGGCACCGGAGAAGGCCCCGGCGGGGATGATCGAGAGGCTCGCGAAGGCCGGTGTCATCGTCGCCGCCGGCCATACCGACTCCGACTACGACCAGGCGATGGCCGGGTTCGCCGCGGGTGTTGCCGGCGTCACGCACCTCTTCAATGCCATGACGCCGCTGACCTCGCGGGCACCGGGCACGGTTGGCGCCGCGCTCGACCACAAGCCGGCCTGGTGCGGACTGATCGTCGACGGCCATCACGTCCATCCGGCATCGCTGCGTGCCGCGATCGCGGCAAAGCCCAGAGGCACGATGATCTTGGTGACCGACGCGATGCCGCCGGCTGCCGGCGGTCCCGCCGCTTTCGATCTCGGCGGAAGACCGATCCGCGCCGAGGGCGGGCGGCTCATCGGTGCCGACGGCACGCTCGCCGGCGCCGACCTGGACATGGCCCGCGCCGTCGCCAACACGGTCGAGATGGTCGGCCTCGATATCGCGGAGGCGCTGCGCATGGCCTCGCTCTATCCGGCCCGCGCCCTCGGCCTCGACGACCGTGGCCGCATCGCTTCGGGCAAGCGCGCCGACCTCGTGCTGCTCGACCACAAGCTCCGGGTCACGGACACCTGGATCGGCGGAGAACGTGCCGGCCGATGACGCCGTCTGCCGATTGCATCTTGCCGCGCGTCGGCTCGCCGCGCTCGACCTCGCCGAGCGGGGACTGAAGCGCCGGCCGGACGATCCGGTCTGCCACACCTGGCGCGCGGATCTCCTGAAGGCGCTCGACCTGCCGAACGCGCTTGGGCGGCGCGGCGGGCTGTCGACGGATCTCGCCGAGGCCTCTCTCGATCCGCGTGCGGATGTCGGGGATGCCGTCATCGAGAGCGCCGCGCTCTATCTCGCTCAGTTCGATCCGGGCTTTGGCGACGCCGCCCTGGTCGAGGCACATCGCGCCTGGGGCCGACGGCACGCCGATCCGCTCGAAAGGTTTCGGCACGCACCGGTGCGGCGCGCGACGATGCGCGTCGGCTATGTCTCGTCCGATCTCGGCAATCATCCGGTCGGCCGGCTGCTGCTGTCGACCCTGCCGCGGCACGATCCGTCTGCGGTCGAGGTCTATGTCTATTCGGATCGGCTCAAGGAGGACGAGCTCACCGAACGTTTCCGCGTGCCGGCCGAGGTGTGGCGGCGAACGTCCGATCTCGACGATGCGATGCTCGCCCGGCGCATCCGCGACGACGGCATCGACGTGCTGGTCGATCTCGCCGGCCATACCTGGGGCAATCGCCTGCTGGCCTTCGCACGCAGGCCGGCCCCGCTGCAGCTGTCGTTCTTAGGTTACGGTGCCACGACCGGCATGACGACGATCGACGCGGTCCTTTCCGATCCCTGGGAGGCACCGACCGGCGCCCACTTCATCGAGCAGGTTCATCGTCTGCCGTCGGGGCGTCTGGTGTCGCCGAAGCTTCGCAGCCGGTCTCGCGCGGGGCGGCCGACCTTCGGATCGCTCAACAAGCTGGCGAAGCTCTCGACGCCGGTGATCGCGCTCTGGTCGCGGCTGCTGATCGAGGTGCCTGAAGCACGGCTTCTGCTGCAGACGGCTGGGCTCGATCAGGCGTGGCTCAGAACCCTCGTCGTCGACGCCTTCGCGGCCCACGGCATAGGCGAGCATCGCCTCGACCTTCGAGGTGCCCAGCCGAACGGTACGCATCTCGCCACCTATGACGAGATCGACGTGGCACTCGATCCGTTCCCGTTCTCGGGCGGCATGACAACCCATGAGGCGCTGGCGGCAGGCGTGCCGGTCGTGACGCTTCCCGGCGAGCGGCCGTTGTCACGCCAGACCTTGTCCCTGCTGATGCGGGGGGGCTTGGGCGACCTGGTGGCGCGCGACGCGGACGACTACGTGCGGATCGCCGCCGAGTCGGTCGGCCGCGTCCTGCCTTCATCCGCGCCGAGGACGATCCAGGCGCGCGAGCTGGAAGCGGCTTATCGTCAACTCTGGGAGAAGCGCCTCGGTTCGAGGCTTGAGTGAAACCAGGTGATGAAGCCGACGATGTCGTAGACGGGCAAGTTCAGCGTTTTCCTCAGCGCCGCGGAGTAGGGTGCCATGTTGGTGCATTCGAGCACCAGCGCGCCGACCTCGGGATGCTTCGCGACCAGCGCGCGACCGGCATCGAGGAGATCCTGCTCGGCCGCGGCGATGTCGAGCCGCTCCTCGTTGCCGATCAGCACACGGGTGAACTCGCGGCCGGTCTCGGTGCCGACGATTGGCGTGTCGAGCGGCGCGCCGGCGGCTTTCAGGTGATCCGGCGTCAGCGACCGCGCATCGACGGTCAGCACGCCGACGCGCTTGCCCGGCGGCAAGGTCGCCTGGACCATCGGGATCTGCATGAGGCTCGACGTCGCAACGGGCACCCTCACGCGTGCCGAAACCTCCGCCTGGAACAGGGAGAGGAAGCCGCAATTCGTGGTGATGCCGTCCGCACCCAGTCGCACCAGTTCCTCGGCCGCGTCGAGAAAATCCGGCAGCAGGCCCTCGGCCCGGCGGCGCACCACGCGTTCGGGCGAGGCGTCGCGGACGACCTTGTAGAGCACGGGAAACGGCCAGGTCAGCGCGTTCCCCATGTCGCCGTTGATGCGCGGGAAGCGCGCCTCCAGCATCAGGATGCCGAGGCGGGCGCCGTAGATCGCCTTGCCGCCGACCGCGATGCTCACGCCACCCACTCCGACACGGGCGCCTTCGCGTCCTGCAGCGGCTGGGCGATCACGTCGACCAGGGTTGGCCCGTCGGTCTCGACCGCGCGCTTCAAGGTCGCCTGCAGCTCGATCGGATCCTCGACCCGCCAGGCCTTGACGCCGAAGGCCTCGGCGACGCGGGCATGGTCGGTGCGGTCGAAGTCGACCGAGAAGTAGCGTTCGCCGAAGCCGTATTTCTGCCCGGCCTTGATCCAGCCGAACACGGCATTGGAGACGACGACGAAGGTGATCGGCAGCTTGAGCCGGACCACGGTCTCCATCTCGCCGGCGGTGAAGCCGAAGCTGCCGTCGCCCATCACGGCGACGACCTTCTTGTCCGGCCGGCCGACCTGGGCGCCGATCGACGCCGACATCGAGTAGCCGAGGGCTCCGTGAGCGCGGTTGGTGATGAAGTGCCGGCCCGGCCGCCGCACCTCGTAATGCGCGGAGAAGTAGGGGCAGGGCGTACCGGGGTCGGCGACAATTACTGCATCTTCCGGCAGCACCGACTGCAAGGCAGCGATCAGCCGCTCGGGTCGGATCGGTGCCTCGGTCGAGCGCGCCAGCTCGTCGAACTTGGCGCGCTTCTTCGCCTTCAACGAGGCGAGTATCGCGCGCGGATCGTTGCCGGCCTTGTGCGCGGCAGTCGCCGCGACCAGGGCACCGAGCGCCAGCTTCGCATCACCGGCGACCGCGGCGTCGGTCCTGTAGTTGACGCCGATGGTGGCCGGATCGATGTCGATATGGACGATCTTCGCCTTCCCCGGCGCCGGATGGCGCCAGCGCTCGGTGGTGACCGAGCCGGCGCGGCAGCCGATGAACATAACGAGGTCGGCGGCTTCCACCGCCTCGCGCGTCTCGACCGAGCCGCCGTTGGATCCGACGACGCCGAGGCCGAGCGGATGCGTCTCGGGGATCGCTCCCTGGCCGGAAACCGTGGTGGCGACCGCGGCGCCGAGTGCTTCGGCGAGCGCCAGGAGCTCGGGCTCCGCGCCCGATATCACCACGCCGCCGCCGCAGATGAAGAGCGGTTGCTTGGCTGACGTCAGCAGCGCCGCTGCTTCGGCGACCGCCTCCGGATCGGGACCGAGACGTCGCGCCGGGAACGCACCTAGCGAAGTGTCGGCCCAGATCTCTGCCTCGTCGACCGGCTCTTTCTGCACGTCGAAGGGGAAGCTCAAATGCGCCGCGCCGGGTCGGCCGGTCGTCATCTGGGTGAAGGCGGCTCGGACGTAGCGCGGCAGCTTGCCCGCGCGGTCGATCACGCGGGTGAACTTGGCGAGCGGCCGGAAGAGACCTTCCTGGTCCAGCTCGGTCAGCGCGAAGCGGCCGCGCGAGGTGGTGGCGACGTCGGTCGTGATCGCCAGCACCGGGATCGAGGACTCGTTGGCCTCGACCACGCCCGGCAGGATGTAGGTGGCGCCGCCGCCGCTGGGTCCCTCGCAGACGCCGACCTTGCCGGTGACTCGCGCATAGGCATCCGCCATGTAGGCGGCCGAGCGCTCGTCGCGGGCGAGGATGTGGCGCATCGAGCCGCCGATACGCTGGAACGCGTCGTAGAAGGGCAGGCTGGTGTCGCCGCAGAGACCGAAGACATGGCGCACGCCATGCGCCTCGAGCATGCGCACCATCGCCTCGGCGCCGGAAAGCTGGTTGGTGGACATGGATCAGACGACCTGGAAGCCGCGGGCGAAGGGATCGCGGTCGTCGACGAAGATCGTGTTCAGGCCCGTCACCTGGGCCCAGCCCTTGATCGAGGGGATGATGGCCTCGTAGTTGCCGACCTTGGCTTCCTTCTCGACCTTGCCCTCGAACTGGCTGCCGATGATG
>JAEULB010000021.1 GCA_016792585.1 Rhodospirillaceae bacterium | reverse complement strand
AGCGACGCCTTCCCGGCCTGGTCGCGTCACGGCCTGCAGGGCCGCGCCGACATCCTCGACAAGATCGGAAGCGAGATCCTCTCGCGCCAGGAGGAGCTCGGCACGCTTCTCTCCCGCGAGGAAGGCAAGACCAAGCCCGAGGGCATCGGCGAGGCCAACCGCGCCGGCAACATCTTCAAGTTCTTCGCCGGCGAGGTGCTGCGCCAGGCTGGCGAGAAGCTGGGATCGGTGCGCCCGAACGTCGACGTCGAGGTGACGCGCGAGCCGATCGGCGTCGTCGGCATCATCACGCCGTGGAATTTCCCGATCGCGATCCCGGCGTGGAAGATCGCCCCGGCTCTCGCCTACGGAAACTGCGTCGTGTTCAAGCCGGCCGACCTGGTGCCGGGCTCGGCCTGGGCGCTGTCCGAGATCATCAGCCGGGCCGGCCTGCCGAAGGGCGTGTTCAACCTGGTGATGGGCCGCGGATCCGAGGTCGGCGCGACGCTGCTCGCCGACAAGCGGGTCGCCGGCATCAGCTTCACCGGCTCGGTCCAGACCGGCCGCAACGTCGCGCGCAGCGCGGTCGAGCGCATGGCCAAGGTCCAGCTCGAGATGGGCGGCAAGAACCCGCTGGTCGTGCTCGACGACGCCGACCTCAAGGTCGCGGTCAACTGCGCGGTCCAGGGCGCCTACTACTCGACCGGCCAGCGCTGCACCGCCTCCTCGCGCCTGATCGTGACCGAGGGCATCCACGACAAGTTCATCGGCGCCATGGTCGACAGCCTGAAGGGGCTCAAGATCGGCGACGCTCTGAAGCCCGAGACCCAGATCGGTCCCGTGGTCGATCAGAGCCAGCTGGACCAGGACATCAACTACATCGACATCGCCAAGAAGGAAGGCGCCAAGCTCGCCTTCGGCGGCGAGCGGCTCAACCGCGACACCGAGGGCTTCTACCTCGCCCCTGCCCTCTTCACCGAGACCACCAACCAGATGCGGATCAGCCGCGAGGAAGTGTTCGGGCCGGTCGCCAACGTGATTCGCGCCAAGAACTACGACGAGGCGCTCGCGGTCGCCAACGACACCGAGTTCGGGCTGTCGGCCGGCATCTGCACGACCTCGCTCAAGTACGCGAACGACTTCAAGCGCTCGTCCCAGGCCGGCATGGTGATGGTCAACCTGCCGACGGCGGGCGTCGACTATCACGTGCCGTTCGGCGGCCGGAAGGGCTCCAGCTACGGCCCGCGCGAGCAGGGCCGCTACGCCGCCGAGTTCTACACCACGGTCAAGACCGCCTACACGACCGCCTGACCTGTCGCTTCCCTCTCCCGCGTACGGCGCGGGAGAGGGTTCCGCTGTATGATCCCCGCATGCTGAGCGACGCCGAGCTCACGGCCTACCGCCGCGACGGATTCCTCGTGGTGAAGGGCTTCGCCGATCCAGCCGCCTGCGACCGGCTGGTCCAGCGCAGCTACGAGCTGATCGACGCCTTTGATCCGACCACCGTCTCGGTCTTCACCACCGACGAGCAGACGCGGACGACCGACGACTACTTCCTCGGATCGGGCGACACGATCCGCTGCTTCTTCGAGGCCGAGGCGTTCGATCGCGACGGCAGGCTCGCGGTGCCGAAGCGCCAGGCGATAAACAAGATCGGGCACGCGCTGCACGACCTCGATCCTGTCTTCGCCCCGTTCTCCCGCGACCCGCGATTGAGGGGGATTTCCTCCCAGCTCGGCCTCGACGCGAAGCTGCTGCAGTCGATGGTGATCCTGAAGCCGCCGGGCATCGGCGGCGAGGTCTCCGCGCACCAGGATGCGACCTTCCTCTACACCGATCCCGTCACCGTCGCCGGCTTCTGGTTCGCGCTCGAAGACGCGACGGTCGAGAACGGCTGCATGTGGGGATTGCCGGGTGGCCATCGGCTCGGCCTCAAGCGCCGGTTCCGGCGATCCGGCGACGGGGTGGTCTTCGACGAGCTCGATCCGAGCCCGCTTCCCTTACCGCCGGAGGGCTATGTCCCGCTCGAGGCACCGAAGGGCACGCTGGTGATGCTCGATGGCCTGCTGCCGCACTGGAGCGCCGCCAACCGCTCGACCCGGTCGCGGGTCGCCTATTCGCTTCACGTCATCGACGGCGCCGCCCAATATCCCGACGACAACTGGCTCCGCCGTTCCCCCGAGATGCCGCTCCGAGGATTCTGACCCGCCCATGCGCTATCCCACCAACCCGGCCTGGGGGGCGGTCGCAGCACCCGCGATCGCCGAGACCCGGGCCTGGATCGCCGGCCGCCGCTTTCCTTCCGACAAGCCGCTGAT
The DNA here is from genome assembly GCA_016792585.1 of Rhodospirillaceae bacterium. Classification (GTDB taxonomy): domain Bacteria; phylum Pseudomonadota; class Alphaproteobacteria; order SHVZ01; family SHVZ01; genus SHVZ01. Next base: position 5,170 of record JAEULB010000021.1, on the reverse strand, counting down.
CGACGTGGCCCAGGCGGTGCCCGGATATCCGCCGCCGAAGCCGCTGACCGATCATCTGGCGCGGCTTGTCGCCGACCCGGGTTCGCACCGCTACACCGAGATCGAAGGTCTTCCCGCTCTGCGCCGCGCACTGGCCGAGCACATGAGCGGCTTCTACGGCGCCGCAATCGGTGCAGAGTGCGTCGCGATCACCGCGGGCTGCAACCAGGCCTATTGCCTGGCGATGCAGGTGCTCTGCGCCGCGGGCGACGAGGTGCTGCTGCCGCAGCCCGCATACTTCAATCACCAGATGTGGCTCGATGGCCTCGGCGTCCGCGCCGTCCACCTGCCGTTTCGGCCCGACCGCAAGGGCGTGCCCGATCCCGACGATGCGCGACGGCTGATCGGGCCGAAGACGCGGGCAGTCGTGCTGGTGACGCCGAACAACCCGACGGGCGCGGTGTATCCGGCCTCCGTGGTCCGCGCCTTCTACGACCTCGCCCGCGAGCACAGGATCGCGCTGGTGCTGGACGAGACCTACAAGGACTTCCTGCCCTTGGACGGCGCGCCGCACGACCTGTTCGGCGATCCCGGCTGGGCCGACACCGTCGTCCACCTCTACAGCTTCTCGAAGGTCTATTGCCTGACCGGCTGGCGCGTCGGATCGGTGATCGCGCACCCCGATCTGATCGGCCGCATCGCCAAGGCGATGGACTGCGTCGCGATCTGCGCGCCGCGGCTCGGCCAGGAGGCCGCGCTGTATGGCCTCGGCAATCTCGGTGGCTTCGTCTCGGGCAACACGAGGATGATGCGAAGCCGCGCGGCGGCGGTCGCCGAGGCGTTCCGGACCAACGATCCCGGCTACGAGCTGGTCAGCGTCGGCGCCTATTTCGCCTATGTCCGCCATCCCTTCGGCGGGACGCCCGGCCGCGACGTGGCGAAGCGCCTTGCCGACGAGCAGAACCTGCTCTGCGTGCCGGGCGCGATGTTCGGGCCCGGCCAGGAGAGCTACCTCCGCCTCGCCTTCGCCAACGTCGAGACCGAGCTGATGCCGGAGATGGTGCGGCGGCTGAAGGCGAGTATTCGCTGAGGAGTTAGGCTGTCCTCCTTCGCCCTACGGGCTTCGGGCGACATCCTGCTGCGCTGATGGTTTCGAGACATATCCTGCGAAGCGCTGAGCGCGAAGCAGGATGGTGGGCGATGACGGGATCGAACCGCCGACATCCTCGGTGTAAGCGAGGCGCTCTGCCGCTGAGCTAATCGCCCGAGCTCGTTTCGGCGCGCACCATACCCAGAAATGCGAAGGCCGGCGACCCCTTGGGAGCCTCCGGCCTGCGAAACTCTCTGGGCGCCGCGCTTCGGCGGCGGGACGACGCTCTAGTTCAGAGCGTCCTTAAGGCCCTTGCCGGCCTTGAACTTCGCCTGGGTCGAGGCGGGAATCTTGATCTCCTCGCCGGTGCGGGGATTGCGGCCCGTGGTGGCGGCGCGCTTGGAAACGGTGAAGGTGCCGAAGCCGACGAGGCGCACTTCGGTACCGGCCTTCAACGACGCGGTAATGGAGTCGAACACGGCGTCGACCGCCTTGGTCGCGTCGGCCCTGCTCAACCCGCTGGTGTCAGCGACGGTCGCCACGAGGTCGTTTTTGTTCACTGGCTGCCCCCCATCATTAGGAAAATTGGCTTCGCACGATCGCCGTTCGCGTGAATGTGACCGCGGAAGGAGCGCAATCTAGACAGCCATTTCAGTGCGCGTCAACGAGCAAAACGGTGAGAAAACGGCGGTTTTACGTGGGTTTTGACGTGATCTGCATCAACGACAAGCGAAGATTTCGAAGCGACACGAAGACGTCGTCCAAATGAAACGGGCCGGCGAGCGATGTGCTCTGCCGGCCCGTCGATAGTCGAGACGAAAGACTCAGTGCGTGACGATACCGTCGCGCTCTTCTTCCTCGGTCGTCGCGGGTGCGGGTTTGACATCGCTCTCTTCCCACTTGATGGGCGTGAGAGGCTGCGTCAGCGCCTTCTTGAGAACCTCGTCCACGGTCGAGACCGGGATGATGTCGAGGTCCTTCTTCACGTTGTCCGGGATGTCGGCCAGATCCTTCTCGTTGTCCTTCGGGATCAGCACGGTCTTGAGACCGCCGCGCAGGGCCGCCAGCAGCTTCTCCTTCAAGCCGCCGATCGGCAGCACGCGACCGCGCAGCGTGACCTCGCCGGTCATCGCTACCTCGCGCCTCACCGTAACGCCCGAGAGCACCGAGACGATCGTGGTCACCATCGCCACGCCGGCCGAGGGGCCGTCCTTGGGAGTCGCCCCCTCCGGAACGTGGACGTGGATGTCCTTCTTGGCGATCAGCGTCGGCTTGATGCCGAACTCGGTCGCCCGGTTCTTCACGTAGCTCTCGGCCGCCTGGACCGACTCCTTCATCACGTCGCCGAGCTTGCCGGTGGCGATCACCTTGCCGCGGCCCGGAACGGTGACGGCTTCGATCGTGAGCAGCTCGCCGCCGACCTCGGTCCACGCCAGGCCGGTGACGACGCCGACCATGTCGTCGGCCTCCGCCTCGCCGTAGCGGAAGCGGCGGACGCCGGCGTACTTGTTGACGACCTTCGGCGTGACCTTGATGGTCTTAGCCTTGTCCTTCTCCTTGACGATGTCCTTGACCGCCTTGCGGGCGAGGTTGGCGACCTCGCGCTCGAGGTTACGGACACCGGCTTCCCGCGTGTAGTAGCGGATCAGCTCGCGGAGAGAGTCGTCGGAGATCGAGAACTCGCCCTTCTTGAGCCCGTGCTCCTTCATCTGCTTCGGGATCAGGTGGCGCTTGGCGATCTCGACCTTCTCGTCCTCCGTGTAGCCGGGGATGCGGATGATCTCCATGCGGTCGAGCAGCGGCTGCGCCATCCGCAGCGTGTTGGCCGTGGTCACGAACATCACGTCCGAGAGGTCGTAGTCGACCTCCAGGTAGTGGTCGTTGAACGAGCTGTTCTGCTCCGGATCCAGCACCTCGAGAAGCGCGGACGCGGGATCGCCGCGCCAGTCGCTGCCCATCTTGTCGACCTCGTCCAGCAGGAACAGCGGGTTCGAGGTCTTCGCCTTCTTCATGCCCTGGATGATCTTGCCGGGCATCGAGCCGATATAGGTGCGCCGGTGGCCGCGGATCTCGGCCTCGTCACGGACGCCGCCCAGCGACATGCGCACGAAGCTGCGCCCGGTCGCCTTGGCGACCGACTTGCCGAGCGAGGTCTTACCGACGCCGGGAGGACCGACGAGGCAGAGGATCGGGCCCTTGACCTTGCCGACCCGCATCTGCACCGCGAGGTACTCGAGGATCCGCTCCTTGACCTTCTCCAGCCCGAAGTGATCGGTGTCGAGCACCTTCTCGGCGCTGGCGATGTCGCGCTTCACCTTGGAGCGCTGCTTCCACGGGATCGACAGCATCCAGTCGAGGTAGTTGCGAACGACCGTCGCCTCGGCCGACATCGGGCTCATGGTGCGGAGCTTCTTCACTTCCGCCAACGCCCGCTCGCGCGCTTCCTTCGACAGCTTGGTCTTGTTGATGCGCTCCTCGAGCTCGGCCGCCTCGTCGCGGCCCTCCTCGTTCTCGCCCAGCTCCTTCTGGATCGCCTTCAGCTGTTCGTTCAGGTAGTACTCGCGCTGGGTCTTCTCCATCTGCCGCTTGACGCGGTTGCGGATGCGCTTCTCGACCTGAAGGACGCCGATCTCGCTCTCCATGAACGCGTAGACGCGCTCGAGCCGCTCGGAGATCGTCGGGACCTCGAGCAGGGCCTGCTTGTCGGAGATCTTGATGTTGAGATGCTGGGCGACGGTATCGGCCAGCTTGCCGATGTCCTCGATCTGGTTGATCGAGACCAGGACCTCGGGCGGGATCTTCTTGTTGAGCTTGATGTACTGCTCGAACTGGGAGACCACGGCGCGCGAGAGCGCCTGCAGCTCCTGGCCCTGGCCCTCGACGTCGGGCAGGACGTCCGCCTCGGCCTGGAAGAACTCGTCGTTGTCGGTGTAGCGGAGCACGCGCGCGCGCTTCACGCCCTCGACCAGCACCTTCACGGTGTTGTCGGGAAGGCGCAGGAGCTGCAGTACGGTGCCGACAGTGCCGACCTTGTAGATGTCGTCGGTCGAGGGGTCGTCCTGGGCCGCGTTCTTCTGCGTCACCAGAAGGATCTGCTTGTCGTCCTTCATGACGTCCTCGAGCGCGCGGACCGATTTCTCGCGTCCGACGAACAGCGGAACGATCATGTGGGGGAAGACGACGATGTCCCGGAGGGGGAGGACCGGGAAGAGACCGACAGAGGAGGATTCTGACATGGTGCTCGCTTTCTAGAAAAAGCCGGGCCAGGGCTCGAACTCAAGGCAACCGCTGGACCCGCTTAGATGTTCAAATGGCCGACCGCCCCTCCCCTTTCAACCTCTTGAAACTAGGCGCCTGTCGCCTATCGGTTCCCCCGTTCAGGCCGAGGTCGGCGCGGCGTCGCGCGGGCGCTCGGAGTGGACGTAGAGCGGCTTCGATCCGACATCGACCACGTCCTTGCCGATGACGATGCGCTCGACGTCCGAGAGACCGGGAAGGTCGAACATCGGGTCGAGCAGGATGCCTTCCATGATCGAGCGGAGCCCGCGGGCGCCGGTCTTGCGCTGAAGCGCCTTGCGGGCGATCGCGCGGAGCGCGTCCTCGTGGAAGTCGAGGCGCACGTCCTCCATCTCGAACAGGCGCTGGTACTGCTTCACCAGCGCGTTCTTCGGCTTGGACAGGATGTCCATCAGCGCCGACTCGTCGAGGTCCTCGAGCGTCGCCACGACGGGCAGACGGCCGATGAACTCGGGGATCAGGCCGAACTTGAGCAGATCCTCGGGCTCCACGTCCTTGAGCACGTCGCCGGTGCGGCGCTCCTCGGGGCTGCGCACGTCAGCGCCGAAGCCGACCGAGGTGCCCTTCTGGCGCATCGAGATGATCTTCTCGAGGCCGGCGAAGGCGCCGCCGCAGATGAAGAGGATGTTGGTGGTGTCGACCTGCAGGAACTCCTGCTGGGGATGCTTGCGGCCGCCCTGCGGAGGCACCGAGGCGACGGTGCCTTCCATGATCTTCAGAAGCGCCTGCTGCACGCCCTCGCCCGACACGTCGCGGGTGATCGAGGGGTTGTCCGACTTGCGGCTGATCTTGTCGACCTCGTCG
>JAEULB010000001.1 GCA_016792585.1 Rhodospirillaceae bacterium | reverse complement strand
GACTCGAGCTGCAGCAGGTGGCACTGGCTCTCGTCCTCGTCGAGGATGTTGCCGAGGTTGCCGAGGCGGGTGCGCACCGTCATCACCCGCGCTTCGCGCAAGCTGTCGATCGGCGGGTTGGTCACCTGGCTGAAGTTCTGGCGGAAGAAGTGGTGCAGGCCGCGGTACTGGCGCGACAGCACGGCGAGAGGCGTGTCGTCGCCCATCGAGCCGACGGCTTCCTTCGCGTCTTCGACCATCGGATGCAGGATCAGCTCGATGTCTTCCAGGCTCCAGCCGACGGCGATCATGCGCCGGCGCAGCTCGTCGCGGTCGAGCTCGCGGCGGTCGCGGTGGTTGGCGCGCACGATGTCGTCGATGCGGGTGATGTGCTGCACCCAGTTGCCGAACGGCTTCGAGGCGGCGAGCGCGTCCTTGAGGTCGCGGTCGCGGTAGAGCTTGCCGTTCTTGAGGTCGATGCCGATCATCTGGCCGGGATCGAGCCGGCCCTTGCGGACGACCTGGGTCTCGTCGATCCGCACCATGCCGGTCTCGGAACCCGCGATGACGAGGCCGTCCTGCGTGACCGTGTAGCGCATCGGCCGGAGACCGTTGCGGTCCATGCCGCCTATCACCCAGTCCCCGGCATATGCCGCGATCGCCGCCGGGCCGTCCCACGGCTCCATCACCGAGTTGGCGTAGGAGTACATCTGCTTCAGCGCCGTCGGCATCGGCGCATCGGGCGCCCACGCTTCGGGGATCATCATCGTCTTGACCATCGGCAGCGACCGGCCGCCCTGGCAGAGAAGCTCGAAGACGTTGTCGAGCGCGGCCGAGTCGGAGCCGCCCGGCTGGATGATCGGCTTGAGATCGTTGAGCGTGTCGCCCAGCACCGGCGATGCCAGTCGCGCCTCGTGGCTCTTCATCCAGTTGACGTTGCCCTTCAGCGTGTTGATCTCGCCGTTGTGCGCAAGCACGCGAAACGGCTGGGCCAGCCGCCAGGTGGGGAAGGTGTTGGTCGAGTAGCGCTGGTGATAGATGGCGAACGACGAGACGAAGCGCGGATCGAGCAGGTCGGGGTAGAAGGCCGAGAGCTGCTCGGCGAGGAACATGCCCTTGTAGATCAGCGAGCGCGACGACAGGGAGCAGATGTAGAAGTCGGTGATGTTGGCGGCGACGGTCGCCTTCTCGATGCGGCGGCGGATCAGGTAGAGCTCGCGCTCCAGCTCGTCGACCGGCACGCGGCGGTCGTTGCCGATGATGATCTGCTCGATCTCGGGGCGGGTCGCGTTCGCCTTCTCGCCGATGATCGAGACGTTCACCGGCACCTGGCGCCAGCCGTAGATCGTGTAGCCGAGCTTGAGGACTTCCTCTTCGACGATGCAGCGGCAGCGCTCCTGGCCGTCGAGGTCGGTCCTGGGCAGGAAGATCTGGCCGACCGCGAGATCGCCGTCGTCGGGCTCGTAGCCCAGATGCGCGATATGCGCCTTGAAGAAGTCCTGCGGCACCTGGATGTGGATGCCGGCGCCGTCGCCGGTCTTGCCGTCGGCATCGACCGCGCCGCGGTGCCACACGGCCTTCAGCGCGTTGATCGCGCCTTCGACGACCGAGCGGCGCGGCTTGCCGTCGATCGCCGCGACGAACCCGACGCCGCAGGCATCGTGCTCGTCGTCGGCGCGATAGAGGCCGGCGCTCTCTAGAAGGGCGGCGTTCCGCCGCCAAGAGTCGACGAATTCCTGGGTCATGTCGCCCTCCGTTACGAGGCGAGCTTGAGCGAAGCCGATTGCGGCTGGCTCAGGGTGCGGTGGATGGAGGCGGCGGCGTCGCGGCCGTCGCGGATCGCCCAGACCACGAGCGAGGCGCCGCGGACGATGTCGCCGGCGGCATAGACGCCCGGCAGGCTCGTCTCCATGGTCCGGTGGTTGATCTTGACCGTGCCCCATTTGGTCACGTCGAGCTTGGGCTCGCCGAACAGCACCGGAAGGTCCTCGGGGTCGAAGCCAAGCGCCGTGATCGCGAGGTCGGCCTCGACCGTGAAGTGGGAATCGCCGATCACCTGCGGGACCTGGCGCCCGGTGGCGTCGGGCATGCCGAGATGGACGCGCTGGGCGCGCACGCCCTTGACGCGGCTGTCGCCGAGGAAGGCTTCCGGCTGGGCGAGCCAGACGAACTCGACGCCTTCCTCCTCGGCGTGGAACACCTCGCGCTGCGAGCCCGGCATGTTCTGGCGGTCGCGGCGATAGAGGCATTTGACCGACTTCGCCCCCTGACGGACGGCGGTACGCACGCAGTCCATCGCGGTGTCGCCGCCGCCGATGACGACGACGTGCTTGGCCGCGGCGTCCAGCGTGCCGTCGTCGTAGGCTGCGACCTTGTCGCCCAGGCCGACGCGGTTGGAGGCGATCAGGTAGTCGAGCGCCGGCACGATTCCGCCCAGGCCCACGCCGGGCGCCTGGATGTCGCGAGCCTTGTAGACGCCGGTCGCGATCAGCACCGCGTCGTGACGCCTGCGCAGCTCGGCCAGCGTGATGTCGCGGCCGATCTCGACGTCGAGCGTGAACTCGATGCCGCCCTCGATCAGCCATCGGGTGCGACGCTCGACGACCGGCTTCTCCAGCTTGAAGTTGGGAATGCCGTAGATCATCAGCCCGCCGACGCGGTCATGCCGGTCGTCGACATGGACGCGATAGCCCTTGCGGCGGAGCTGCGCGGCGGCGGCGAGCCCGCCCGGGCCGGCGCCGATGATGCCGATCGACTTCTTGAGCTCGCGCGGCGGCTTGATCGGCTTCACCCAGCCGTTCTGGAACGCCTGGTCGGTGACGTATTTCTCGACCGTGCCGATGGTGACCGACTCGAAGCCCTTCTCGATCACGCAATTGCCTTCGCAGAGCCGGTCCTGCGGGCAGATCCGCCCGCAGATCTCGGGGAAGGTGTTGGTCGATGCCGCGACCTCGTAGGCCTCCTCGACCCGGCCCTGGGCAGTCAGCATCAGCCAGTCGGGGATGTTGTTGTGGAGCGGGCAGTGCACCTGGCAGAAGGGCACGCCGCACTGCGAGCAGCGGCCGGCCTGTTCGGTGGCCCTGGCTGTCTCGAACTCGGCGTAGATCTCCTGGAAGTCGGCGATGCGGCTCGCGGCTTTGCGCTTGTCGGGCATCTGCTTGTCCACGGAGACGAAGCGGAGCATGCGCTGGCTGGTCGCCATCGAGTCGGATCCTTCGGGACGCTTTTCGGCTGGCCGGGGAGGGGCTTGCCGGGAAAGGTCAGAATGGCGGCCCTATTTTTACCGCACCAGCGAAAAGTGACAATTTAGACAGTAATGCTGCCATAATTATGAGGTGTTGCGGGCTGATACCGGACGAGGCAGTGGAATCAGTCTCAGGCACGGCAAAATAGTTCCGATACGAGACTATTAGGATAAGTTATTGAACTAACTGGAATTCGTAGCGCTTTCGGCGCCGGCCTTGCGGGCGGCGGCGGCGGCATCCGACGCGGGCATGCCCTCGGGAGTGGCGATCTTGACCGTGGGATACGCGAACTCGATGCCATGCTCGCTGAAGGCGTCCTGGATCCGCCGGTAGGCCTCGCGGCGGACCAGGAACTGCTGGCCGGGAACCGCCTTGAACTTCGCCCGGAAGACCATCGAGGAATCGGTCAGGCGCGAGACCCCCTGGCTCTTCAGCGGCTCGAGCAGGACGGCGGCGATCTCCGGGTCCTGCATCATCGCCTCGCCGACCTTCTTCAGGATCTTCCGCACCTTCTCGATGTCGGTGCCGTAGACGAGGCCGAACTCGAGCTTCTCGATCACCCAGTCGCGGTGGTGGTTGCTGATCGCCTGGATCTGCCCGTAGGGGATCGTGTGCAGCGCGCCGCGGTGGTGGCGAAGCTGGAGCGAGCGGATCGTGATCCCCTCGACGGTGCCCTTGACCCGGCCGACGTCGACGTACTCGCCGATGCGGAAGGCGTCGTCGAGCAGGAAGAAGAAGCCGGCGACGATGTCGCGGACCAGCGTCTGCGCACCGAAGCCGATCGCGAGGCCGACGATGCCGGCACCGGCAAGCAGCGGACCGATGTCGACGCCGACCGACGACAGCACGATCAGCCCGATCACGACCGAGAGCGCGCCGAGCGCGAAGTGGCGAAGCACCGGCAGCAGCGTGTGGGCGCGGGTTCCGGGCTGCAACTCCTCGCCCGGCTGCGGGCGGCCGACATGGCGCTCGATCAGGATCTTGCTGCCTTCCCAGGCGGCATAGCCCAACAGCACCGCGACGCCGACGTTGAAGACCGCGCGCAGGACCACGCGGCCCATGTCGGTGCGAAGGGCCGACAGCACCGGGCCGCCCCAGGTCTCGACGACGAGGCCGACCGCGGCGATGCCGAGCAGCACGCGGACGATGATCAGCACCACACGCTCGGTGCGGGCGAGGCGGGCGCGCGTATCCGCGTCCTGGCCGGGCCAAGGGGCGAGCAGGCGTCCGACCAGGGCCCGCACCGCACGCTCGATGATCGGCACGGCGACGATGACCAGGCTGCTCAACAGCACGATCCGCGCGCCATGCGTGTCCTGCATGAAGCGCTGGTAGCTCCAGACGGACCAGAAGACGCCGACATAGACGGTCGCGGCGACGTGCCAGGACTGCGCCAGGCCTTCGCCGCCGAAGGCCTCGGCAACCGGCCGCCGGTAGAGCCAGACCCAGGCGATGATCAGGAGCCCCAGCAGCGATGCGAAGGCGATGTCCCAAAGGGCGACGAGCTCCGGCGGAATCGCCAGGATGCCGAGCAGCCCGCCGCCGAAGAAGCCGAAGCCGACGAAGCCGGCGGTGCCGACGATCCAGAGGTGAAGGTCGCGGGCGACCCGGTCGTCGAGCGGCACCAGGCGCTGCGGCGGCGCGGAGGGCGCCAGGATCGCGCGCGAGATCGAGCCCGCGACCTGGGCGATCGTGATCGCCAGCAGGACCGCGACCACCAGCTCGCGCCGGGGATCGAAGCGGGCGAGGAAGAGGAAGCTGGCGCCGTTTGCGACGGCGAGGAAGACGAAGATCCCGATCAGGTCCAGAACCAGGATGACCGGGAGCGCCGCCGCACGCTTCGCGCCTGAGAGCTGGGTCATCCGGGCGCGAAGCCGGCCGAGCCCCCGGTCGAGCAGCCAATGGGCAGCACCGCCGAGGGCCGCGACCGCGACGAGCACCTGCAGCGCCCGGCCGAGCGCCGGCAGCCCCTCGAGGTCGGTCAGGAAGTTGAGCGCCTGCAACGCGTAGCCGGGAAGATCCGCCAGCTCCTGGCGAGTCGCATCCAGGCGTCCGCTGATCTCGCTGACCTGGGCGCGCACGACGCCGATCAGCTGCGCCGCACCGCCCGTCGCCGCAGCCTGCTCCTGGGCCGCAGCCGGCGCTATAAGCTCATGAAAAGAAAACGGAAACCGCATCGTCCCCTCCGCCCACCCGGCGAGGGGACGATAGCGCGGCCGTCAGCAGCCGTCGCGGGTGCTGATCGCGAGCGCCAGCGGGTTGGCGTTGGAGAACCTGGCGAGCTCGGCGTTGCCCTTGAGCGCCAGGACCTGGTCGAACATCGGCGCCATGTTCTGGCAGTAGCCGGCATGCATGCCGCGCTGGCCGGCATCGTTGGCGATGCGGGTCATGTAGCGGTCGAGCTGCGTCATGTGGTTGGCGCCGAAATTCCTGCGGAAGTGATCCTTGAGAACATTGGCGTTCTGGCTCAGCGGCGAGCTGAACTGCATGACGAAGTTGTTGTACTTGGACGAGAAGTCGAAGGCCGGGTTGTTCCGGCACTGGAGGGCGGCGACCATCAGCTCGGTCTGCAGCAGGCGGACATGCATCGCCTCGACGACCGGGCTCGGGCAGTTCGAGGTGGCCTTGGTCTGAGCGAGTGCCGGCTGGGCCAGGCATGCGACGAGAGCGGCGGCGGCGACCGCGCGCTTGGTCCGAGTGCCAATCATGGGTATTCCCCCCGTAGTCACCAAAATCTCCCTCGCGTGTCGGTAGTGATACGCAGGGTCCGGGGGGCGGTCAAATCAATCCTCGAACAAGTACCCGCTAAACGTTACTTCAGCTAGGCTCGCGCGCGTTTTTCGCGCGCCAGGCCAAGCTTGTCCCACACTTCGAGCAGGGCCTCGACTAGCTGCGAGACCGACGCGTCGTCATGGAACGGGGTCGGCGTGATCCGCAGGCGCTCGCTACCTTTGGGGACGGTCGGATAGTTGATGGGCTGGATATAGATGCGGTGGCGTTCGAGCAGGCGGTCGCTCGCTGCCTTGCAGAGGGCGGCGTCGCGGACCATCAGGGGCACGATGTGGCTGTTGGCGTTGAGCACCGGGAGGCCGGCTTCCCTAAGGCGCCGCTTCACGGTCTCGACCCGCTCCTGGTGACGCGTGCGTTCGGCCTCGCTCGCCATCAGGTGGCGAATCGAGGCGGTGGCACCTGCCGCGACCGCCGGCGGCAGGGCGGTCGTGAAGATGAAGCCGCCGGCATGGCCGCGGACCGCGTCGACCATGGCCGCCGATCCGGCGATGTAGCCGCCCATCACGCCGAAGGCCTTGCCCAGCGTCCCAGAGATGACGTCGACCTTGGACATGACGCCGTCGCGCTCGGCGACGCCGGCGCCGCGGCGGCCGTAGAGGCCGACCGCATGCACCTCGTCGAGGAAGGTCAGCGCGCCGTAGCGCCGGGCGAGGTCGCAGATCTCGCCGATCGGCGCGATGTCGCCGTCCATCGAATAGACGGATTCGAAGGCGACCACCTTGAGCCGGTTCGCCGGCTCCGCCTTCAGCAGCTGCTCCAGGTGCTCGACGTCGTTGTGACGGAAGATCTTCTTCTCCGCACCCGAGTGGCGGATGCCGGCGATCATGGAGGCGTGGTTGTCGGCGTCCGACAGGATCACGCAGCCCTTGAGCAGACGGCCGATGGTGGCGAGCGCCGCGTCGTTGGCGACGAAGCCGGAGGTGAAGGCGAGCGATGCCTCCTTGCCGTGAAGCTCGGCGAGCGTCTGCTCGAGGATCGCGATCGGATGGCTGTTGCCGGAAATATTGCGCGTACCGCCGGCGCCGGCGCCGTAGCGGTCGAGCGCTTCCTTCATCGCGCCGAGCACCGCCGGGTGCTGGCCCATGCCGAGATAGTCGTTGGAGCACCAGACCGTGACCTCGGGCGCATTGGCGACCGAGTGGTTGAGCGCGCGCGGAAACTGCCCCGCCCGGCGCTCGAGCTCGGTGAAGACGCGATACCGGCGCTCCGACTTGAGCTGCTCGATCGCCTCGGTGAAGAGCGCGTTGTAGGTCACTCGTCCCCGGTCCTTTTCTGCTCGTCCAACCCTTGACCGCCCCCGCGGCCGACAGCACCGTGCCGCACCTGACCTACAGGAACCTTGACCCAAGTCAACGGAGCGGACGCATGGCTATTCCACTCGTAGCGCCGCGGGGGCCGGCTCGCAATGCGGCCGATTGGCCGGGGCCGGGCCAATGAGCGCCTGGCCCAAGGCCGACACGGTCCTGGCCGGAGGTCGGGTCTGGCGTGGGCTCGGTCTCGCCGAGACCGGCGCCCTGGCGCTGTGGAAGGGCCGCGTGCTGGCTGCCGGCAGTGCCGAGGAGCTTGATGCGCTGGTCGGCCCGGAGACGCGGCGAATCGATCTCCGCGGCCGGCTCGCGGTCCCCGGGTTCTGCGACGCCCACGAGCATTTGATCCCGATCGGCCTCGGCCTGGTGGAGCTCGACTTCAAGCCGCCGAAGGCGACCACGATCTCCCAGATCGTCGAGGCGGTTAAGGCCGAGGCGGCGCGGCTCGGGCCCGGGCAATGGATCATCGGCCGCGGCTACGACCACTTCCATCTCGACGTGAAGCGCCACCCGCTCAGGGACGAGCTGGATCGCGCCGCTCCGAACAACCCGGTCTATATCCGCCGCACCTGCGGGCACATGGGCGTGGCGAACACCAGGGCGCTCGCCGCCGCCAACATTCCCGAAGGTGTCAACGATCCGCCCGGCGGCGCCTTCGAGCGCAGCGAGGGCAAGCTGACCGGCCTGGTGCAGGAGCGCGCGCAGGAAGTCGTCTATCGCGCGATGCCGAAGCCGAACCGCGCGCATCTTATCGATGCGATCGAGCGTGCCGGCCGGCATTGCCTGTCCCAGGGCATCACCAGCGTCGTCGATGCCGGCGTCGGCCTTCGCGCCAAGTTCCAGGAGTGGTTCGCCTATCAGGAAGCGAAGCGCACCGGCCGCCTGTCCGTCCGCTCCTACCTCAGCTTCACCGGCGGGCCCGACGGAGCGCTGGCGGAGGCGCAGGCGAACGGCCTGATCACCGGCGTCGGCGACGAGATGATGCGCATAGGCCCGGTGAAGTTCTGGGCCGACGGATCCGCCGGCGGCCGCACCGCGGCGATGAGCGAACCCTACCGCTGCTGCGGCAACGAGAAGGGGATGCTCTGCTTCGAGGACCGCGAGATGGAGGAGATGGTGCTCGACGTCCACGCGGCGGGCTACCAGATCGCGATCCATGCGATCGGCGACGCTGCGATCGAGCAGGCCATCGTCGCCGTCGACAAGGCGCTTAGGAAGGTGCCGAAGGCCGACGCGCGCCCGCGCATCGAGCATTGCGGCTTCGTCACCGACCGCCAGATCGGCGAGATGAAGCGCCTCGGCATGATCCCCTCGCCGCAGCCGGTGTTCATCCACGAGTTCGGCGATCTCTATGTCGACGTGCTCGGCGAGGCGCGGTCGAACGCCTCGTACCCGATGCGGCGCTGGCACGACCGCGGCCTTCGCCCCGCCGCCGGATCGGATGCGCCGGTCTCCTCCGACGATCCGCTGATCGGTCTGCACGTGATGGTGACGCGCAAGACCGACCGCGGTCGCGTGCTCGGATCGTCGGAAACCCTTCCGCTCGCCGACGCGTTGCACACCTACACCGCCAACGGCGCCTACTCGGCCTTTGCCGAGGCCGAACGCGGGACGCTCGAGCCCGGCATGCTTGCCGATATCGCCGTCGTCGACCGCGATCTGTTCAAAGCCGATGCGGGCGAGCTTCTCGAGGCGAAGGTCGACTTGACGATCCTCGGCGGCGAGGTCCGCTTTGACCGCCGTGGAGAGCTCTAGGGGGAGGAGTCCGATGGCGAAGCCGAAGGTGAGACAGCGCATGCCGAGCGTGCAGCTGTCGCATGCCGAGTTCTCCGAGCGGCTTCGCCAGCGCTTCGCCGATCCTGCGTTCGACGCCGTGAAGGGCGAGATCGACAAGATCGTCGAGGTCGCCTGGGACGGCTACGACGAGTACCGGAAGTCGCCGCGCACCCGCCGCGCCGGCCGGCACTTCGCCGATCCGGACTACGAGCTGTCGCTCGACTGGCTGAAGGCGCGGGCGGAGATCCATGCGGCCGAAGGACGGCAGCGCGATCCCAAATCGCCGTCGCGGGTGCTGATCGTCAACGGCTCGGCGCGCAGCAACCAGACCTGCCCGGGCGAGGAGTCGAAGACTTGGCGGCTGGCCAAGATCGCCGAGCGGATGATCCAGCGGACGCGCGGCTTCGAGGTCGACTTCCTCGACTTGAGCAACCTCACCTCCGAGTACGGCCGCCAGATCCTGCCCTGCAAGGCCTGCGTCTCGACCGCGATGCCGCTCTGCCACTGGCCGTGCTCATGTTACCCGAACCATGCGATGGGCCAGGTCAACGACTGGATGAACGAGATCTATCCGCGCTGGTCGGCGGCGCATGGCGTGATGATCCTGACGCCGGTCAACTGGTTCCAGGCGCCGAGCGTGCTCAAGCTGATGATCGACCGGCTGGTCTGCGCCGATGGCGGCAATCCCGACCCGACGACGACCTCGGGCAAGGATCCGGAGAAGGCGAAGGCGGTGGAGCTCAAGGGCTGGAACTACCCGAAGCATCTGGCGGGACGCACCTTCTCCGTCGTCGTCCATGGCGACGTCGAGGGCGTCGAGACGCTGAGGCGGATGCTGACCGAGTGGCTGGAGACGATGGGGTTGATCCCGGCCGGCGCCAAGAGCCAAGTCGGCGCCTATGTCGGCTATCAGGGATCCTATGCGACGAGCCATGACGACCTCGACCGCGACAAGGGCGTTCAGGAGGAGGTGCGGAACGCGGCGCGCGCTCTCATTCGCGCGGTAAAAATGCTGCGTCGAGGCGAGCTTAGGCAGCCCGACGCCGGCCTGGCTGACCCGCGGCCGAAGTGATCCGCCGTCGCCCGCTTCGCGTTGACAGGAATGCCCGCCGTTCCTAGCTTTTTCGCATGATCAAGCCCTTCGTCGACTCGACCGCCCTCGTTCGCGACGGTGCGGCGCTTGGCGCCAATCTGGACCGGGACGGCTACATCTTCCTGCGCGGGATCCTGCCGCGGGACGAGATCATGGCGATCCGCCGCCAGCTCCTCGCCCTCGCCGACATGGGCGGATGGCTCAAGAGCGGCGAGCCGATCGAGAAGGGCGTCGCCAACCTGGAGAAGGCCTGCAAGGATCCGGAGCCGCGCTACCTCGAATTCTTCAAGCCGATGTGGAAACTCGAGGCGCTGCATCGGCTGAAGAACCACCCGAACATCCTCGGCATCTTCGAACGGATCTTCGGAGAGCCGGTGCTGGCGCATCCGATGTTCGTGCTGCGTAACATCTTCCCCCAGACCGAGAGCTTCGACTTCACCACCGGCTCGCACCAGGACAGGATCCATATCGGCGGGGGTCAGAGCTTCGCCTGCTGGATGACGTTGGGCGACTGCCCGACCTCGAAGGGCGGCCTGATCATGGCCGAGGGCTCGCACAAGCGCGGCGTGCTCGACTTCGAGCTGGCTCCCGGCGCCGGCGGCCTCGAGGTCTCGGAGAAATTCGAGGGCAAGTGGGTCGGCGGCGACTTCGCCGCCGGCGACGTGGTGATCTTCTCCGACACCACAGTGCACAAGGCGCTGCCGAACAAGAGCGGCGAGCTCCGCCAGTCCTTCGATGCGCGCTACCAGCGGCTCTCGGATCCCGTCGCCGAGCTCGCGGTCCAGCCCTATGCCGGCATCTTCAAGTGGGACGAGGTCTACGCCGACTGGAAGTCGGACGACCTCAAATACTACTGGCAGCGCCAGGGCGCGAAAGTCGTGCCGTTCGACACCAGCTACTACGAGAAGCGCGACGCGATCGCCTTCGATCGCGCCGAGGCCGGCGACATGCTGGCGCGCGACACGTTGCTGCGCATCGTCCAGCGCGACGCCAGTGCGGCGAAGCGCGAACGCGCGCAGAAGCTTCTCGACTCGCTCTCCCGCGGTCAGGCCGCCTGACGGATATCAGGCCTTTGCGGTGTGGCGTCGGGTCGTCGCCAGCATCGCCAGGATCATCGCGAGATAGCTGGCGGCGATGACCGGGGCGATCCAGCCGACATGGCCGCGATCCAGGATCGCCGCCAGCGCCAGCGGCACCAGCGCCGAGCCCAGGTCGTAGCCCGAATAGACGAAGCCGAAGATCCGCCCGCGCGTCTCCGGCGTCGCGATCGCGCGCACGATCATGTCTCGCGACGGGCCGGTGAGGCCGGCGGCGAATCCTGCGAGGCCGAAGGCCGTCGGCAGCAGCACCGCCGGGATCGGCTGGGTCGTCGCCGCATAGATCAGCGCGCCGGCGACGAGCAGGCCGGCGATGATCACGTAGTCGTGGCGGCCGGCGCGGTCCGCGAGCCAGCCGCCGAGCAGCACGCCGACGGCACCGCCGGCCTGCTGCGCGCCGATCGCGGCCGCGGTGATGGCGAGTGGTGTCCCGAACTGCTCGAGCAATGCTGCCGGCAGGAACGCGGTCACGCCGATTGCCGGCAGTGCGCCGAGGCTGAAGAGCACGAAGGCGGCGATCACGTAGCTGTGCATCAGCACGCCGAGGCCGGTGCTCTGTCCCGGCGTCGCGGCCTTGCCGCCAGAGAGCGGCGTCGCGAAGTCGCTGCGGCGCACGAGGATGTAAAGCGCGGTCAATGCCGCGAGCAGAACCGGCGCCAGGATCGCCACGTTCCACGGCACGAAGGCGGCGAGCGCCAGCATCGTCAGCGGCGCCGCGGCATATCCGGCGGTGCCGGCGAGCGCGTGGATCGAGAAGGCGCGGCCGACCCGGCTCTGCTCGATGCGGGCCGACATGATCGAGTAGTCGCACGGATGGAAGATGCTGTTGCCAAGCCCGGCCAGCGCCATCAGCGGCAGCAGCCACGCATAGCTGGGCGCCATCGCGACGCCGGTGAAGCTGACGGCAAGCAAGAGCAGGCCTCCGGCCAGTACGCGGGCCGCGCCGTAGCGGTCGACCACGACGCCGACCACCGCCTGGCTGCAGCCTGAGAAGCCGTAGAAGATCGCGACCAGGAGGCCGAGCTCGGTGAAAGTGACGCCGTAATGCGCCTTCATCAGCGGGAACAGCGGCGGCAGGATGAACTGGAAGAAGTGGCTGCAGAAATGCGCGACGCTGATCGGCGCCAGCACGCGCACGAATCCGAGGGTCGGAAGCGCGGCGGCGGGCGAGGCGGCAACGGTGGTCATGGTCGGGCGAGCCTTCAGGATCGGACTGTCGCAAATCTAGCGGTGTCCGGTACAATGTGTCCTGACAAAGACTGTCGAGAAACGGACATGGCCGCCCGCCGCAGCACCGACGCCAACGACTACCAGGACGTCCCGAGCCCGGTCGCGGCGATGCCGAAGGAGTTCGCCGACGGCTACCACATCGCCCCCCATCACCACCGCCGCGCCCAGGTGGTTCATGCGATCGCCGGGACCATGCGGCTTTCGACCCCGAGCGGCGCCTGGGTGGTGCCGCCGAGGCGGGCGGTCTGGGTTCCGGGCGGGACCGAGCACGAGATCCGGATGGTCGGTCCGGTCTCGATGCGCACCCTCTATATCGAGCCCGATGCGGCCCCGTTCATGCCGTCGGGCCATTGCGTCGTCATCGAGGTCTCGGCCCTGCTCCGCGAGCTGATCCTGGCGATGGGCGAGCAGCCGGTGGACGTGCAGCCCGACCGGCGGTCGGCGGCAATGATCGGCCTGATCCTGGACGAGCTCCGCCGCTCGACCGAGCTTCCGGTCAGGATCCCGCTGCCGGCCGACCCAAGGCTCCGCGCGCTCTGCCTCGAGATGCTCGGCGACCTCGCCGCCGAGGACACGATCGAGGCCTGGGCGGACCGGCTTTCGGTCAGCGGCCGGACGCTGGCCCGCCTGTTCCGCAGGGAGACGGGCTTGAGCTTCGGCGCCTGGCGCCAGCAGGCGAGGCTGGCCGAGGCGATCGGCGCGCTGTCCCGCGGCCGCTCGGTCGCCGAGGTCGCCCGAGACCTGGGCTACGACAGCCCCAGCGCCTTCACCGCGATGTTCCGCCGCGTCCTTGGCGCGACGCCCAGCCGCTACGTCAACGTGTCGGCGAACGGCGCGCCTGTGCTAGCGTCCCCCCAACCTGACGAAGCCCCGCGCAAGGGGCCGAAGGGGAGGCATGGATCGGGGCCGGCGGCGACGTCGCGCTCCTTGTTGTCGTAGGGACCGCGTATGGCTACCACCACCGTCGTCAGGAACGCCGCCTGGGTCGTCGCCTGGGACCGCGCGCAGAAACGTCACGTCTACAAGAAGGACGCCGACGTCGCCTTCTCAGGCTCCTCGATCACCCATGTCGGCAAGGGGTACGCGGGACCCGCCGACAAGACGATCGACGGCCGCGACCTGATGGTGATGCCGGGCCTCGTCGACATCCACTCGCACCCGACGTCCGAGCCCGGCAACAAGGGCCTGCTCGAGGAGCTCGGCAGCCCGCGCCTTGGCATGAGCTCGCTCTACGAATTCATGCCGATCTTCCGCCTGCCGCCGGAAGCGGCGACCGCGGCGACTCAGGTCGCGATCTCGGAGATGCTGAAAAGCGGCGTCACCACTTATGTCGACATCTCCGCCGCGCGGCCGAACTGGGCCGACGAGGTGGCCGCAACCGGCATCCGCGCGGTGCTGGCGCCGGCATTCCGTTCAGCATCCTGGTCCACCGGAGACGGCAAGACCGTCGCCTATCACTGGGACGAGCCGGCGGGGAAGAAGGGCCTCGATGCCGCGGTCGATCTGGTCAAGCGCGCCAGCCAGCATCCGAGCGGCCGCGTCTCGGCGATGCTTGCCCCGTCGCAGCTCGACACCTGCACGCCCGACCTGATGCGCGATGCACGCGATGCCGCCCGCGACCTTGGCGTTCCCTATCAGATCCACGCGGCGCAGAGCGTCGTCGAGTTCCAGGAGATCACCCGGCGGCACGGGCTCACGCCGATCGAATTCCTCGACTCCGTCGGCATGCTCGGCCCCGACCTGATCATCGGCCACGGCATCTTCCTCAACGACCATCCGTGGATCCACTGGCCGGGCTCCAACGACCTGGCGCTGATGGCCGACAAGAACGTGACCATCGCGCACTGCCCGAACGTCTTCGTGCGCCGCGGCATCGTGCTGAACTACGTCGACCGCTACCTCAAGGCCGGGGTCAACATCGGCATGGGCACCGACACCTTCCCGCACAACATGATCGACGAGATGCGCTGGGCTGCGACCTTGGCCCGCGTAATGGCTCGGGACTATCGCGGCGGCTCGACCGAGCAGGTTTTCACCGCGGCAACCGCAGGCGGCGCCAAGGCGCTGAAGCGCGACGATATCGGCCGCATCGACGTGGGGTCCAAGGCCGATATCGTGCTGGTCGATCTGACGCATCCCTACATGCGCCCGGTGCGCGAGCCGCTCCGGAGCCTGATCTACTCCACGTCCGACCGCGCGATCCGCGACGTCTTCGTCGACGGCGATCAGGTGGTCAAGGACGGCAAGGTCCTGACCATCGACGTCGAGGCGGCGCATGCGGTGCTGGCCGAGGCGCAATTGAAGGGGCTGGCTGGTGCGCGCGATCGCGACTATGCCAAGCGCACGGTCGACGAGATGTCGCCGATGGTCTTGCCGGTAGCAGGGTGAACGAGGTGGGCGTGAACGACGTACGTGCGAAAGAGTCGGAGGTGGAGCCGCTCCTCAAGGTCGAGGAGCTCCATACCTATTTCGGCAAGGGCGAGCGCGAGTTCCGCGCCGTCGACGGCGTCTCCTTCCAGGTGAAGCGCGGCGAGACCTTGGGCATCGTCGGCGAGTCCGGCTGCGGCAAGAGCGTCACCTCGCTCTCGATCATGCAGCTGATCCCGAATCCGCCCGGCCGCATCGCCGGCGGGCAGATCTGGTTCGACGGCGAGGATCTGACCAAGAAGTCACAGGAGGAGATGCGCTCGATCCGCGGCAACAAGATCTCGATGATCTTCCAGGAGCCGATGACCTCGCTCAATCCGGTATATACGGTCGGCGACCAGATCATCGAAGGCATCCGGCTGCACCGCGACATCTCCGCATCCGATGCGCGCGATCGCGCCATCGAGATGCTGCGCCTGGTCCGCATCCCGAGCCCCGAGAAGCGGATCGACGACTATCCCCACCAGCTCTCGGGCGGCATGCGCCAGCGTGTGATGATCGCGATGGCATTGGCCTGCGAGCCGCAGCTCCTGATCGCCGACGAGCCCACCACCGCGCTCGACGTCACCATCCAGGCGCAGATCCTCGACCTCATGCAGGACCTGAAGGACCGCCTGGGCATGGCGGTGATGCTGATCACGCACGCCATGGGCGTGGTGGCCGAAGTGGCC
>JAEULB010000187.1 GCA_016792585.1 Rhodospirillaceae bacterium | reverse complement strand
ACGCCGGCCTCGCCGGCGACGGCGCGGGCCAGCAGGGTCTTGCCTGTCCCCGGGGGTCCGACCAGAAGCACCCCCTTCGGCAGCCGGGCGCCCAGCCGGCCGAACCGCTTCGGCTCCTTAAGGAAGCCGACTACTTCTTGCAGCTCTTCCTTCGCTTCGTCGACGCCCGCAACGTCGGCGAAGGTCACCTTGGTGTCCTTCTCGACGTAGACCTTTGCGCGGCTCTTGCCGATGGTCATGAGCCCGCCGGCCTGCCGGCTGAGGGCCGGCTGCACGAGATACATCCACACCAGGACGAAGCCGAGCGTCGGCAATACCCAGCTCATGACCGTGGAGAGAAGGCCGGACTCGTGTTGCCCAGAAAAGGATACGCCGGCGGTCCGCAATCGCTCGATGAAGCCTGGATCCTCGACGCGGGCGGCGGCTACCTGCGGTCGTTCGTCCTTGCGCGGCTGGCGCAACGTTCCGATGACCTCCTCCTTGCCGACCACGACCTCGGAAACCCGGCCGCTGGCGAGGAGCGTCTCGAATGCGCTGTAGGACACGACCTCGACCCGCTGATGCTGGGTCCACAAGTCCCGCGCCAGCACGACGCCCAGCACGGCCAGGACGAAGTACCAGACGCTGATCTTGTACGGGCCCATTTGCGCTGGCGGCCCCGGCGCCTAGGTGGCGCGCGGCGAAAGCACGGTCAGACGGTTGTTGACCGAGAACACGCCCTTGATGTTCTCCGCCATCACCCGCACCACTTCGCCCTCAGCCTTCGATGGCACGACACCGAAGAGATCGACGATCCCGTCCTCGACGACGAAGTTGACCCAGCACGAGCCGAGCCACGGTTCCTTGCGCAGTTGCTGCTGCAGGCGGTCTCGAAGGACCGCATCCTTGACGCCAACCTTGCGCAACGGCATCTCGGCCGCGATGGCTCGCATCAGGTCCCGGCGGCTGACAATGCCGACCAGTCGTCCCGAGCGCACGACGGGAACCCTCTTGATGTCCCACTTCTCCATGAGATCGATGATCTCGGCGACGCTGGTCGTCGGGGTGACCGAAATGACCGGGCGGGACATGACGTCACGCGCATGCCGCCCATGGACCTTGATGTAGTCGCGGGCGGTGTCGCTGGGATCGTCGATGAGCCGCGACCACCAGGAGCGGCGGCGCTGGGTGCCGGTCTCCGCCCGACGCAGGAGATCCCGCTCGCTCACGATGCCGAGCACGCGCTTGTTCCTGTCGACGACGGGCACCGCGCTGATTCCGTGGTTCACCATCAGAGCCGCGATGGTCGCGATCGGCGTCATCAGATCGACCGAGCGGACCTTCCGGGTCATCATGTCCTGGGCGTTCATCGGTTTCCCTCCGCGCTTTGGCGATCTCAGTTGTCGCCGCTGATCGCGGCCAGGCGATCGCGATCCCTAAGGACGATCTGGCAAGCCGTCGGCAGCTCGATCACCTTGTCGGCCCTGAGCTGGCTCAGCGTACGGCTCACCGTCTCGATCGTGAGCCCGAGGTAGTCGGCGACGTCGGCGCGGTTCATCGGCAGCTTGATCGCGCCATTCTTCCGCTGGCTCCTGTCGGCCATCGCCAGGATGAAGCTGGCGATCCGCTCGACGGCGCTCTTGCGGCTCAGCATCAGCAGGCGGCCCTGAGCGGCCGAAAGCTGCTCGCACATCAGGTTGAAGAAGCGCCGGCTGGCGCGCGGATCGCTGTCGAGCAGGTGGCGCAGCTGCCCCTTCGGATAGCGGATGAAGCTGGCGTCCGAGATGACCTCCAGCGAATGCGAGTAGGTGCCGTTCTCGGCAAGGCCGAAATAGTCGCCCGGCAGCAGGAAGTCGATGACCGAACGGCGGCCGTCCGGCAGGAGGCGGACCACGCGGAACGCACCGCTGACGATCTTGAACACGTACTCCGCCGGAGTTCCTTCCTCGGCCACGGTCTTGCCGCGCGGCACCACGTGGGCGGTACCGAGCTCGTCGAGACCGGTGGCCTGCTTGTCGGCGGAAGCCGGCGACGGAGCCTTGGCCTTCGCGACGACCGCGATCGGGAAGGATGCCTTCATGCGAAGCGGGAGCTGCTTGGATGCGAGTGCCGTCGTCATGTTCCCCTCGTTCAACCCAGTTGGTGTCTGATGAGAGGAGGCTACCGGCGATCGATGCTTCGGAATATTTCGGGAATGTACCTATAAGGGGTACTACGTAGCGACCGCCCTCAGGAGGCGCGCAGAGACAATGCCCTGTCGATTTCAGAGAAGAGCCGCTGGTGCGGCACGGGCTTGTCGAGGAATGCGACCACACCCAGCGCCTCCGCCTGCGCCCGCGTCGCGGCGTCCCAGCGGCCGGTGATCATGATCACCCCGATGTTGTCGCCGGCCTGGCGCAGCGTGCGAAGGATGTCCAGCCCAGTCATCTCCGGCATGTGATTGTCGAGCACGAGGCATGCCGCATTTCCGTTGCGGCGGGACAGGAAATCCCTGCCCGAAGCGTAGTCCTCGACGGAATACCCGCGCGACTCGAGCAGGACCTTCAGCGAGTCCCGCACGATGTCGTCGTCGTCGACGATGTGAATGGTGGCGGCCGGCATGCCCATCTACTTCCCACAAGCGTGACGCGCATAAGGGGCGCGCATCAGCCTATATGCCTCGGCGTGGCAGGAAATCCTATCTAGGGGAACTACGTATCGGACCGCGGTACCGATTTCGGCCGGGCGTCGGCAGCGATCGCCATCCGTACGAGATGGGAAAGGCTGTCGGCCTCCATCTTCTTCATGAGATTCGCCCGATGAATCTCGACCGTCCGCGGGCTGATCTTGAGCTCGAAGGCGATGACCTTGTTCGGTCGCCCAACCACGAGTTGTTCGAGAACCTCGAGTTCCCGAGGCGTCAGCGCGGCGATCCGCGCCGCAGCCTCGGCTCCGTCGGCACCAAGGGAACTCGACCTGGCCGTCTCCAGCGCCTTGGCCACGGCCGTTAGAATTGCCTCGTTGCTGTAAGGTTTCTCGACGAAGTCCGTCGCCCCGGCCTTCATTGCCCGTACGGCGAGCGGAACGTCGCCATGGCCGGTGACGATGACGACCGGCAGCTGCGCTCCGTCCGCCACCAGACGTTCCGTCAACGCAACCCCGTCCATTCCCGGCATGCGGACATCAATCACGGCACAGGCCGGCGGTCCCGGCTGGTAGGCCGCGAGAAATGCCTCGGCGGAGGAATGCGCGGAAACCGTGAAGCCCTTGGCCTCGAGAAGCGCCTGCAGCGACTCGCGGACCGCGTCGTCGTCATCGACGATATGGATCGAGCCGGAACTCACGAGCTTGCCCCCGATTGCGGTAGAACGAACCGGAACACGGCACCCCTACCCGGGTTGGGCTCCGCCCAGATGCGGCCGCCATGCGCATCGATGATCGACTGGCTGATCGAAAGCCCGATTCCCATTCCACTCTTCTTTGTCGTGGTGAAGGGCTTGAACAGGTTTTCCAGGACGCCGTCGGGGATGCCGGGCCCGGTGTCGGCAACCATCACCTCCTGGTAACCGCCGACGGAACGGCCTACACGCACGGTCAACTCGCGCCGCTCAGCCGCCCCTCCCAACGCCTCCACCGCGTTGCGGACGAGGTTGACCACGACCTGCTGGATCTGAATCTTGTCCATGCCAAGCTCCGGCAGCCCTGGCTCGAACTCGTACTTGACGACGACCCCTTCGACCCTTGCGCCGACCGTTGCGAGGGCGGTCGCTTCTTCGACGACCGTCGCCAGGGACTCCAATGTCCGCTCGACCTCGCTCTTCTCGACATAGCTACGCAGGCGCCGGATGATCTGCCCGGCCCTTTCCGCCTGTGCCGCGATCTTCCCCAGGAAATCGGCAACCTTCTCCGGCGGCGGCGATGACGTCGTCAGCATATGACGGACAGCCTCGCTGTAGTTGACGACCGCCGTCAGGGGCTGGTTGAGCTCATGCGCGATCGACGACGCGAGCTGCCCCATGGCGCTCAGCCTCGAGATGTGCAGCATCTCCTGCGTCAGCTCGCGCACCCGCCGCTCCGCAAGCCTGAGCTCCGTCATGTTGCGACCGATCGTCGAGACGCCGACAACGGCCCCTGCACTGTCCCGGATCGGCGACAAGGTGAGCGAGATATCGAGGGTTCGCCCATCCTTCGTCACGCGCTGCGTGTCGAACTGCGAGACCACTTCACCGCGGCGAACCCGCTGGATCAAAGCGTCGACTTCCGCCTTCCGCTCCGGTGGGCAGATAGCGGCGATAGATCGGCCCATCATCTCGGCGACCGTATACCCGTAGGTGAGCTCGGCACCCCGATTCCACGCGGTGACACTTCCGGCGAGGTCCTTGCCGATGATCACGTCATGCGAGGACTCGACGATCGCAGCCAGCCTATCGCGCTCCTGCTCGGCCTGCTTCTGGCGCGCCAGATCGTGGATGATGCCGACGAAGATACTCTGGCCGTTCTGGTGCCCCTCCCCCACCGAGAGGTACATCGGGAACACCGATCCGTCCTTCCGACGGCCAGACACTTCGCGCCCGGCTCCGATGATCTTCGGGTTGCCGGTCGCCCGATACGAGGCGATATAGCGGTCGTGATTCTCGTGGTACGGCGACGGCATCAGCATGCGGACGTTCTGTCCGACAACGTCTCCCGCGGAATAGCCGAACAGCCGCTCACAGGCGGCGTTGTAGACCTGCACGATACCCGCAGAGTCGATGACGATGATCCCATCGACAGCGGTCGCGAGAAGCGTATCTAGCCGCGCGGCACTCTCGGAGTAGCGGCCATCCTCGGACTGATCTGGCAGCATGCGGAGCCGAACACGTTAAGGTAGACAAATTTTATCATCCCTTTCGCCCTGCTGCCAACGGAGGTCGGCGCGGCCCGCGCAAGTCAATGAGCCAGAAGAACGGGTATGCTCCGGTTCTCCAAAGCGTCTTCCGTCACTCCGCCCAGGACCTGCTCCTTCCAGCGCCAGTGCCCATAGGCGCCCATCACCAGCAGGTCGAAGCCATCCAGGGCC
This sequence comes from Rhodospirillaceae bacterium, assembly GCA_016792585.1. GTDB lineage: Bacteria > Pseudomonadota > Alphaproteobacteria > SHVZ01 > SHVZ01 > SHVZ01. The sequence continues at coordinate 26,930 of JAEULB010000187.1, read as the reverse complement.
GATTCCTCCACGATGACGGATCCGACCTCCGCTCCGGCAGCCTCGCGCTCGTTCATCTGGACCTTGATCCCACGGCGAACCAGCATCCGCGTGATTTCGCGACTGATCGGCAGGTCCGTCGGCGGATCGACAACCAGGATCTCGACCTGCTCCGCGGCTTCGATCAGCGGCATCGCGTCCCGTAGCGCGCGCGCCGCCTCCCGGCTGCCGTTCCAGGCGACGAGGATGCGGCGGATCGCGCGCGGCGCCATCGTTTCGGCCATTGCAAGAACCGGAGCTCCGGCCGCAAAGACGAGATTCCGCGCGAGTTCCGGAGAGCAGATGGCAAGGTCGGCGTATCGCGCATAGAAGGCGGCGATGTCCGACGCATCCCCTTCCACGCATTGCCAATCGAACGGAACGCCGGTCGCCTTTGCCGCCGCTCGGCATTCGCCCTCGAGGCGTGCGGCGACCTCGCCATAGTAGCGCTGAAGATCCTCGATGACCGTCGGCGCCATCTCGAAGCTCGAGGCCAGGTCGAGAATGGGCGAAGGCTTCACATGAAGCGCGCGAAGGTCGGCGTTATGAGTCTTGGCCATCAGGCAAGCCTGAGACAGGCACGCGGCATCGGCGGCACCGCCCGAAACCACGACGAGAATACTCTTGATCGGCATATCACTCTCCCGTTCGGGATCGAGACACCACGTTTGTTCGGCCAGGGCTTTGACCTATCTCAAACCGTCTGCGCCAGATCGTGGTAGCTGCAGGATGCGTCAGGCACCCCTACCATCGATGGACCGACCATGGCGAAAGCAAGCGAGCATTGGACGACCCGCGCCGGCTTCCTCCTCGCGACCATCGGCTCTGCCGTCGGCCTCGGCAGCATCTGGAAGTTTCCCTACGAGGTCGGTGAGAACGGCGGCGGCGGCTTCGTTCTCTTCTACCTTCTCGGCCTTGCGGTCATCGTCGCCCCCTTGATGCTCGCGGAGTTTGCGATCGGGCGTTCAGGCCAGAGCGACGCAAGAGACAGCATCCGGGACGTCGCCCGCAACTGGGGCGCATCGGGTTCGTGGGCGGCCGTCGGCATGCTGGGCATTGCGACATCGTCGCTCATCCTGAGCTTCTATTCGGTCATCGGCGGTTGGGCCTTGGCATACTCCGTCGAGACGATCCTCGCGGGGCTGCCGAGCGGCGGTACCGAGGAAGCCCAGCGGCATTTCGATGCCCTGCTGAGTTCCCCGGCGCGGACCGGGATCTATCACACGCTGTTTATGGGACTTACGGCATGGATCGTCGGCCGCGGAATCGCGAGCGGCATCGAGCAGGCTGCCAAAGTCCTGATGCCCCTGATGGCTGTTCTCATGGTGGCGCTCGCGGCCTATGCCATGCTTCAGGGCGACACCGCCGGCACGATCCGTTACATGTTTTACTTCGACCTGGAGCGGCTCGAGCCTCGGGTGATGCTGGAGGCCGTGGGCCTCGGCTTCTTCTCGATCGGCGTAGGCCTCGCCGTCATGATCACCTATGCCGCCTACGCGGGTCGCGAGATCAACCTGGTCCATGCCGCGGTCGCTGCGATCGTGAGCGACACGGCGATCTCGTTTCTCGCCGGCTTCGCGATCTTTCCCATCGTGTTCGCGAACGGACTGGATCCGGCCAGCGGACCCGGCCTGATGTTCGTCACCCTGCCGCTGGCATTCGCCGGCATGCCTTTGGGAAACACGGTCGCCTTCGCTTTCTTCCTGCTCCTGTTCATCGCCGCCATCACCTCCGCCATCTCGATGCTGGAGATGCCGGTTTCCTTCGCCCGGGATAGCTTCGGCTGGCCGCGAAAGAAGGCCGCCCTCGTCTCAGCGACGGTGATCTGGGTTGTCGGCTTCTCCTCGGTCTTCTCGTTCAATCTCTGGCGCGAATGGTTTCCGCTGTCCGCCTACCCGATCTTCGCCTCCTCGACTTTCTTCGACCTTCTCGACCACGTCACCTCGAGCATCATGCTGCCGATGGGTGGTTTCGCGATCGCCATTTTCGTCGGCTGGGCGCTGCCGCCGCGGTTCCTCTCGCAGGTTCTCGAGCTTCGCATGGGCTCTGCGGCGATGCTGAGCCTGGCGCTGAGGTATCTCGCACCGGCGGCCATCCTTGCGGCGACATTGGCCCCGATGATCGCGAAGTAATGTTGACCTGCGTCAAGGGGATTCCCGCGCGCCGTTATATGGTTAGCCAAACCTGATCGGGCAGTTCCGAATGCGCCGCCCTTCGTTGTTCGTGCTCTCTGTCCTTCTTGCGGTCCAGACGACTTCGATAGCTCGCGCGCAGCTCTCTCACGACGTCTTGGGCGAACCCGACCGCCATGTCGTCTCTGCAGACGATACGCTTCTCGACGTGGCGCGGTGGTACGACCTAGGCTTCGTCGAGATCGTCGCCGCCAATCCCGCTGTCGACCCGTGGCTTCCTCGGGCCGGGACCGTCGTCCTGCTTCCGACGGCACACATTCTTCCGAATGCGCCGCGCCGCGGCATCGTCATCAACCTAGCGGACCAGCGCCTCTACTACTTCCCGCCGCGCGGGCCGGTGCAAAGCTACCCCATCGGCATCGCTTCGGATGGCATGGAGATCGTGCTGGGCGTCACCCGCGTGGTCGGCAAGCGTGTGAATCCCACCTGGATTCCCCCGCCCTCGGTTCGGGCCGAGGACCCCGAACTCCCGCCCGCCGTCCCGACCGGCCCCGACAATCCTCTTGGCGCCTTCGCACTCGATCTGGGTTGGATCAGCACGGCAATCCACGGAACGAACAACCCGGACGGTGTTGGCCGGCGCGTCAGCCATGGCTGCTTCCGCTTGTATCCGGAGGACATTGCCAAGCTGTTTCCCCAGGTCGCGGTCGGGACCGAAGTCCGCGTGGTCAATCAGCCCGTGAAGGTAGGGTGGTCGGATGAAACCCTGCTCCTCGAGGTTCACCCCACCCTCGAGCAGGCTGACGAACTCGAGAGCCGCGGTGCGGCAACACCGACCGCTCACCCGGATCTCGCCATGACGGTGATGGAACTCGCCGGCGCCGCCTTCGACGAAATCGACTGGCCCCGCGTCGATCAGATCGCGCGAGAACACCGCGGCATTCCCTATCCCGTACTGGTCCCTACCGGCGGCCGACGATAACGCCGCTCGAGGAGAGCGCTAGTTCCAGACGATGGAGGGCCGGTGACGGCGGCTCGGTTGCGGCATGACCGTCGGCCGCCCGAGGACGATCGGGGCCACGGGCATCTGGTCAGGCAGAAGTCCGAGTGTGGTGCGGGTCTGGTTCAGTTCGAGCCAGGGCCGGGCGAACCCGATCCAACAGCTACCGAGCCCTTGCGCATGCGCCGCCAGCATCAGGTTCTGCGCTGCCAGGCAGCAATCCTCCATCGCCTGGCGCGAGGGCGGCCTGGCACAAACGATGACGAGACAGGGCGCCCCGTAGAAGAGGTTGAAGTCTTGGTCCGCAAGGACTTCCCGAGACGCGAGAAAGCTCGGCGTCGACGGCGAACCCGTCAACAGGTAGTCCTTCGCACGGGAAGACATCTCCCTGAGCCGTTCCGCGCCCTCGACGACGACGAAGGACCAAGGCTGCAGGTTCATCGCGCTGGGCGCCGCGATCGCCGCGTCGATCAGGCTTGTAATCACGTCGCGCGAGACCGTCTCCCCAGTATAGGACCGCGTTGCACGCCGCCCCTTCAACGCCTCGACGACGTCCATCGGGCAGTCTCCAGTTATCGTAAGGACTCCGCCGCCCGGGAAACCAGGCGGCGGATACGACGGTCTTATCGCGCGGGCTTGCGCTGCGCCCGCTGGAAAATGCGGTCGGCTCGGTCGGCCGCAGTCTTGGCGTCGGTCGATGCGGTGGCGGCCGCCGCGGCGGACGCCCGCGCACCGTCCGCACTCTGGCCGGCGGCAGTCGCGGCTTGGGACGCGGACGTCGCTGCCTGCGTCGCAGCGGCCGCGGCTCGATCCGCGGAACCCTTGGCCTCGACGGAAGTCTGGCGCACGCTCTCGAGCAAGGCGCGGTCGTCCTGGCTGAGGGTAGTGCAGGCACCTACCAGAAGGAGGGGTGCCGCGACAGCGAAGATACGGGATGCACGATTCATGGTGGGGACTCCTTCTTCCGGTCTCTACTTCGATGCCTTGATTTCGATGGTCTTGGTTTTCGCCTTGGCGGACGGAGATTTCGGCAGGGTTATCTTCAGGACGCCGTTGGCGAAGCTGGCCTCGATCTTGTCTGCGTCGACGTCATCGATGCTCATCGACCGCATGAACGAACCGTGGGAACGCTCGGAGAGCTGATACCCCTCCTTGCTCTCCTCCTTCTCGGCCTTTTTCTCGCCCTTGATGGTGAGAGTGCCGCTGGCGTAGGTGACGTGGACATCCTTCTGATCGACGCCCGGCAGCTCGGCCGTGACCTCGATCGCCTTGTCGGTCTCCTTGACGTCGACCGACGGCATCACCGGCAGAGACTCCTTTTCGAGAGGCGCCGGCCAGCCGCGGAACGCGTCGTCGAACATGCGATTGATATTGCGCTGAAGTGCCAAGAACGGTTCGTCGAGGCGAGCGACGTTGGCCGACTTCGACGGGATAAGGGAGCGGAACATAAAACTCCTCCTTGATTGTCGGTTTGGCTACGCTACGAGGAGCAGCCATCGAGTTCGTTGACGTAGGTCAAAAAGAGACGACGCCCGCTCCGTATCGACCGTCCCGAGCGTCAATGATGATGGCGATCGATCGTGACGAAGCCGCGCTCGATCCGGAGGGCAATCTCATCGAGGTGGTCGCCGAGCTTGCCGTCAGGCGTCTTGGTCAAGTCCTTCGCGAGCTCGGATACCACTTGGCTCAGGGTCCGGGTCTCCAGGTGCTTCTTAATCTCGTTCAGGATCCGGCTCGGGGCAGCGAGGACCAGCTCGTCGAACTCCCTCTCCTTGGCGGCAAACTCGATATGTCCGGCCACATCGCGGGCGAATGCCAGCTTCGCATCCTCATGCGGATCATGGCGCGGGCTCGCCGCATGCCGTGCCGACGATGAGCTTTCGATGACACGTCCCGGCCGGTCCGACTTCAGCTTCGAGCTCTTCAGGCGGGCGAGCTTCGACCGGAACAGCCGGATTGGGTGGTAGGCACCGGACTCGCGATTGCGTTCGACCACGCGTGCACGCGCGCCATCGGCAATCACGTACCAAACCGTCTTGCTTTTCGACATTCGCTTCTCCTGCCGAGTCTTGCGTCAGGATTGTCGATACTCCTTCGCCCTCCGCTGCCGGTTGATCTGGATCAACAGGGCACGCGAGAAGACGGCATAGATCGTTCGGCATGCCCCATACGACCAACGACGATCTGCAGGCTGCGATCCGATCCCATCTCTCGTCGGGTGTTCAGCGCTCTTTCCTCGAGGCCTTGCCCGTCGCCTGGAGCGCGGTCGAGAAGCGCCATGAGAAGGCCGGTCGGGCCTGGGTGCGCCGCCTCGTCCGACGGGATGCCGCGCCGCCTCGCACGACGAGGATCAGGTCATGACGTCGCGGAACTTCTCGGTCGTCCTCCAATGCAATGGCGCGACCCGGACGGTGACCGGCTCGTCCTTCCTCTTCAGCACGCCGGCCGCTCGGATCCTTGTCGACTGCGGCCTGTTCCAGGGTCCGAAGACGCTCAAGGCGCTCAATTATGCCGACTTTCCGTACCGACCCTCCGATATCGACGCCGTCCTCCTGACGCATGCGCACATCGATCACAGCGGGTTGCTTCCGAAACTGATCACGGCGGGTTTCCAGGGACCGATCTTTGCTACCCGCGGCACAGTCGATCTCTGCTCGTACCTGCTGCCGGACGCCGGATACATTCAGGAGAGCGAGGTCGCCGCGCTCAATCGCCGCAACACCGCGCGCGGTCGGGCGGAAGTCCTGCCCATCTACACGAAATCCGACGCTATAGCCGCGATCGACGCCTTCCGGACCGTCGAATACGAGGAATGGCGCCAAGTCGCGCCGGGAATCCGCGCACGATACTGGAACGCCGGCCACCTTCTCGGATCGGCCTCCATCGAGATCGAGTTCGACGGGCCGACGGGCGATCGTCCGATGAGGGTCCTCGTCTCGGGCGACGTCGGTCCGGACTCCAAGCTGCTTCAGCCGCTTCCCGATGCGCCGGCGGGATTCGACTATGTGATCTCAGAGGCGACCTATGGCGACACCGAGCGCCAGAAGATCTCGCCGCTTCAACGGCGTCAACGCCTCGCGGCCGAGGTAATCGCGGCCCAAGCCGCCGGCGGCGCCCTGTTGATCCCGGCGTTCGCCGTCGAACGCACCCAGGAGCTGCTTATCGAGCTCCTGGATCTCATGGAGTCGCGGGCAATTCCGTCGGCGCCGATATTCCTCGACTCTCCCCTCGCCATTCGCGCCACGGAAGTCTTTCGACGGCACGCCTCCGCCATTCGGCCTGAAGTAGACCTCGAGAAGGCCCTTGGGTCGCCCCATCTTCACGTCACCGAGACGGTCGATGAAAGCAAGGCGATATCGAGATTCTCGGGCTTCCACATCATCGTCTCGGCGAGCGGCATGTGCGAAGCCGGTCGCATACGGCATCACCTGAAGCGCTGGCTCTGGCGCCGCGACGCAACGGTCCTCCTGACCGGATTCCAGGCGCAAGGAACGCTCGGCCGATTCCTTCAGGAGGGGGCGGACACTGTCCGGATCCAGGGAGAGGAGATCAAGGTGTTCGCCCGGGTTCGGCAGATCGACGAGTACTCGGGCCACGCCGATTCCGTCGAGCTTTCGAAGTGGGTCTTGGATCGGTCGCCGATCAGGCGCGGCGTCTTTCTCGTGCACGGGGAGCCTCCCGCACTGGCGGCTCTGAGCAGCCGTCTGGAGAAGACGCTGGGCGGCCAAAGCCAGATCGTGCTTCCGGAGCTCGACGACCGCTACGAGCTCGCGCGTCCATCGGCCGAACTCATCGAAGGCACGTTCAGGCGTCGGCTTCCGACGAGTGCCGTCACCTCGCTCGACTGGCACAACGAGATGTCCAAGCTGATCATCGACCTGAACCGGCGTCTCGACGCCGCCGAGGACGATGCCGCGCGCGAGGCCCTGCTCCTGCGCCTGCATCGGGCGCTTGAGACGACGCCTGTCCCCACCTCCCGATGATCTAGATCAACGCGCCGCCGCCCGCAGAAGCCGACCCTGGCCGCACTGTTTGCGGAGGTATCGATGCGCGCAGCCGATGTCATGACCAGGAAGGTCGTCGCCGTGGCTCCCGAGACCTCGGTCGGCGAGGCAGCCAGCCTGATGCTCAAGAATCGCGTCGGCGGCCTGCCGGTCGTCGACCTGCAGGGCAAGGTGATAGGCCTCGTCAGCGATGGCGACCTGATGCGCCGGACTGATCTTGGAACGGAGCGCAACCGCTCCTGGTGGCTGGAGCTCATTGCCTCGAACGCCGAGCGCGCCCGCGATTTCGAGAAGGCGCGCGGCCTTCATGTCCGCAATGTGATGACATCCGGTGCCGTGACGGTCCACGAAGATGCCTCCGTCGCGGAGGTAGCCGAGGTCCTCGACTCGCGGCATATCAAGCGGGTTCCCGTCGTGCGGGACGAGCGCCTGGTCGGCGTCGTCAGCCGAGCCGACCTGATGCGGGCGTTGGCGACATCGCCGCTTCGGCCACCTCCCGTCGACGCCCGGGACACGGAACTGGAGAAGGCCGTCCTGGCCGAGCTCGGGCGTCAGGACTGGCTTTCGGTGACGCCATCGAGCATCGAAGTCTCCCACGGCGTCGTCAGGATCTGGGGCAAGGCCCTTTCCGACGAAGAGCTCAAGGCGGTCACGGTGGCGGCAGAGACAGTGCCTGGCGTCCGCAAGGTCCTGAACTACATGGAGGTCGCGCCCGGCGCCTCGTTTCCGGCGATCTAAGCGTCGACTCCGAGGAGCAGTTCATGACGGCGATCATGACGGTCACGCCGAATCCGGCGATCGATGTCTTCACCTCTGTTCCGGCCCTGGTGCCATTCACCAAGCTCCGTTGCGCGGAGCCCCTCCGCGATCCCGGCGGCGGCGGCATCAATGTGGCACGCGTTATTCATCGTCTCCGAGGAGACGTCGCCGCCATTTTTCCCTCGGGCGGAAGCACCGGCACCCTGCTCTCTCGCCTGCTTCTCAAGGAAGGGGTTCAGATTCTGCCGATCGAGACTCAGGAGGAAACACGGCAGGACGTCACCGTTCTCGAGTCGTCGACCGGGCGGCAGTACCGCTTCATAATGCCCGGTGCCGCGCTTGATACCGGCGAGTGGAAAAAGTGCCTGGACCATGTGGCGCGAGCACATCCCGAGCCCCGGTTCGTGGTCGGAAGCGGCAGCCTCCCGACGGAGGTTCCAGCCGACTTCTACGCCCGCCTCTGCCGGATCGCAGGGCGAGCCGGGGCACGGATGGTGCTGGACTGCTCCGGAGAACCGCTCAAAGCGGCATTGACGGAAGGCGCCTATCTCATAAAGCCGAACCTGCGCGAGTTCGAAGAGCTGATCGGCCATGCGCTACCTAGCGACGCTGACCGAATTCAGGCTGGTCGCGATCTCATTTCCCGCGGAGCCTGCCAGCTTGTCGCGCTCACGCTGGGCTCCGACGGCGCTCTCCTGATCGCCCGCGACTCCGCGTTCCGCGCCGAGGGGCTTCCGATAAAGGTGAGCAGCGTCGTCGGCGCCGGGGACAGTTTCCTCGGCGGAATGGTTGCCGCCCTCGCGAAAGACGATTCCATCGAAGAGGCGCTCCGCTACGGCGTTGCCGCCGGGACAGCCGCGACATTCAACGCCGGGACGGAACTGTGCCACCTCGACGAGACGATGCGTCTCGTCAAGCACGTCGTCATCCGTCGCTGTGCCGAAGCCTCGACAGTCGCCTGAGCGATCCAGGTTGACCCAGATCAAAGTCCAGATCGTTCCGATACCCTAGAGTTGCGTCGGGCAGTTATCGTATGGAGAACGCCATGACGAAGAAGGATGCGGACGCGGCGATCGACCAGATGGCCGTGGCGACGGTGTTCAGCGGACCGATGGCGCAAGCAGTTGCCGCCGGGGAAGCCTGCGCCAAGGCATGCATCGAGATGCAGGACGAGATGGTGCGTTTCACGAAGGCCCGACTGCAGGCAGACGTCGATGCGCAGAAGGCCTTTGCCGCCTGCGGGACGATCGCAGAAGTCGCGGATGCCCAGCGGACCTGGTTCACCGCAGCGAGCCGCGACTACCTCGAAGAGGCCGGCAAGCTGATCCAGATGGTCGGCCGCCTCACACAGCACAATCTGGCCCGATGGCAGATCCCCGCCGACGGGAAGCCCTGGGAGTAGCCGGAAGAAAACATGCCGGCCCGGAAGGCCTCGGCATCATGACCTCCTTCCAGGCGATGGTCTTGGAGGCGCCGAAAACGCCTCTCGTTCTGCGGACCCGCACCACGCGCCGCCTTGCGTCCGGCGATGTCCGCATTCGAGTTCAAGCGTGTGGCGTCTGCAGGACCGACCTCCATATCGTCGATGGTGAGCTGCCCGACATCAGGTGCCCCCTGGTTCCGGGCCACGAGATCGTCGGCACTGTCCTGGAATCCGGACGATCGGATTCCAGGTTTCGGCCCGGAGACCGGGTCGGCGTGCCATGGCTGGGTTGGAGCTGCGGCAGCTGCGCATACTGCACTTCAGGCCGGGAGAACCTTTGCTCGAAAGCGCGGTTCACCGGTTACCGGATCGATGGGGGCTTCGCCGAGCTCACGGATGCGGACGAGAGGTTTTGTTTCCCGATTCCCAGCGAGTACTCCGACGTCCAGGCGGCCCCTCTCCTCTGCGCTGGCCTGATCGGCTATCGCGCCCTGCGCTTGGCGGGCGACGCCAGACGGCTGGGTCTCTACGGCTTCGGAGCTGCCGCTCACATCGTCGCTCAAGTAGCCAAGTGGCAGGGACGCGAGGTCTTCGCCTTCGTCCGACCGGGAGACGATGATGCCCGGCGGTTCGCGCTGGCTCTTGGCGCGATCTGGGCCGGACCGTCGGACGAAGCAGCTCCCGAACAGCTGGACGCCGCGATCATCTTCGCGCCGGCGGGCCTCCTGGTACCCGCCGCGCTTCGCGCCGTGGCCAAGGGCGGCACCGTCGTGTGCGCGGGCATCCACATGAGCGACATACCGAGCTTCCCTTACCGGATTCTCTGGGAGGAGCGCGTCTTGCGGTCAGTCGCCAACCTCACGCGCGCCGACGCGTCCGAATTCCTCGCACTCGCCCCCAAAGTTCCGGTACGCACCCACACGGTCCCCTTTCCCCATACCCAGGCGAACGAGGCCTTAGCCGCCTTGCGGGACGGGAAAGTCATCGGTGCTGCCGTTTTGACGACTGCCAGCTTGACCTGAATCAACATGGCGACCAGCACCGCACGTTACTTTGCCGGCAATGCCCCGGGGAGCTGGAAGGAGCGACCGATGCTTACCAGAGAGGACTGCCTCGCCCTTTGCGACCTCGACGCGGATCTCGTCGATGCGATCGCCGAGCACGAGCACATTCCGGAGATCGTCGCAGCGGAGCTGGGCTGCTACCTGTGCCATACGCCGGAAGGAGAGCTGCGCATCCGCGGCTTCGTCCTGGACGACATCGCTGCAGCCAAGGCGGCCGGAGACCAGGAAAAGGTCCGGCGTCTGAAGCTCGCCCTTGCGGCGTTCATCCGCAATCATCCAGTCTGCCAGACCGTCGTCGCGGCGCGCCCCGCCGTCAGATGACCGGCGCTCATCACCTTCTCGATCTTGGGCACGCCGACGGCCCAAGGGAACGATCAGCGCCGTAGTTCCGGCTTCTGCCGGACGAAGCGCCTTTACGACGAGGTGGCCGAGGGACGAATTCCGTCTGCAATCAGCTCAAGAACGGCGCGCATGCCCCCCGCCGATCGTCCCGTCCCTGGGCCTGGCGCCGGCCATCGTGATGGACATGTTCGATGCCATCCGCCGGATCAACGCCGACGGACTCTCGGTCCTGCTGGTCGAGCAGAACGTGATGATGGCGATGGAGATCGCCAGCTGCGCCTATGTGATCGAGGAAGGCCGGATCGTCATGTCCGGTCCCGCCGAGAACCTCCTGCAGCGACCGGAGATCCGGAAAGCTTACCTCGGCCTTTAGCGCCCTATCTTTCCAGCGAACGGCTTCCTGACGGCTTCGGACCTGTGGAAGAATGCAGGCCGAGACTGAGGAAGGACGGCATGAAGATCGTATCGGTCGAGTCCCAGTTGGCGAGCCTGCCGCTGCAATGCGAACCCTGGGGCGACAGCTTCCATCGCGTCACCCATATCGAGATCATCGTCACCGATGTGAAGACCGATACCGGCCTCGTCGGCACCGGCTTCAGCCATACCTCCGGCGTCGGTGGGCTCACGCTGAAGTCGCTGATCGACCGCGACCTCGGCCCCTTCGTGATCGGCCGCGAGGTGGCGCCCAGGCCGCTCTGGCACGAGTGCTGGAACCATGTGCGGGACCTCGGCGCCGGCGGCTTCACCACGACCGCGCTGGCGGCGATCGACATTGCGCTCTGGGACCTCCTCGCCAAGGAGGTGAAGAAGCCGCTGACCACCATCCTCGGCGGCAAGTGCCGCGAGCGGGTGCTGACCTATGCCAGCGGCATCAACCTCAACAAGCCGATCCCGGAGCTGGTCGGCCAGGTCAAGGGTTGGAAGAAGGACGGCTACAAGGCGTTCAAGGTCAAGGTCGGCAAGCCCGAGATCGACGAGGACGTCGAGCGCCTGACCAAGGTACGCGAGGTCGCAGGCCGCCTGCCGATGATGGTCGACGCCAACCAGGGCTGGAACATCGGGCATGCGGCGCGCGCCATCAACGCCTACCAGCACCTCTCGCCGCACTGGATCGAGGAGCCGCTGCTCGCCGACGACATCGACGGCCATGCCAAGCTGCGCCAGCTGGTCACCAGCCCGATCGCGATCGGCGAGAACGTCTACACGATCCAGCAGTTCAACCAGTATCTGACTCGCGGCGGCTGCGACTTCATCCAGGCCGACATCGTCCGCGTCGGCGGCATCACCCCCTATCTCGACATCGCCGGCCTGGCGCGTGCCTGGAACGTGCCGTTGGCGCCCCACTTCATGATGGAGCTGACCGGCCAGGTGCTGTGCTGCCTGCCGAACGCGCATATCCTCGAGAACATCGACGGCGGCTCGCTGACCGATCTCCGCGCGCTGACCAAGCCGTTCAAGATCGTCGACGGTCATTTCACGCCGCCGGACGCGCCGGGTCATGGCATCGAGTTCGATCGCGCCTATCTCAAGCAGCACCAGGTCGTCTGACATGGCTACCCGCATCGGCGTCGCCGGCACCGGCCACTGGGCCGATACGGTCCATATCCCCGGACTCAAGCTGCAGCCGGCGGTCGAGCTCGTCGGCGTCTGGGGACGCAATCCTTCGACCGTCGACTCTGTCGCCAAGCGCCATGGCATAAGCGGCTTCACGCGCTTCGAGGACATGCTGGCCGCGGTCGATGCGGTAAGCTTCTCGCTGCCGCCGAATGTCCAGGCCGAGCTTGCGGTCAAGGCCGCCGACGCCGGCAAGCACCTTCTGCTGGAGAAGCCGATCGCGCCGACAGTCGAGGCCGCCAAGCGCATCGCCGATGCCGCGGCCGGCGTCTCGACGGTCGTCTTCTTCACCCGCCGCTTCGTGCCGGACTTCGAACGCGTGCTGCAGGAGATGCGCGCGAAGCGCTGGACCGGCGCCCGCGTGCGCCAGCACACCGAGGCGATGCTGCCGGGTAGCCCTTATGCCGGTTCCGTCTGGCGCCAGGCCGAAGGAGCCGCGCTCTGGGACCTGGGCCCACATGCGCTCTCGGTGCTGACGGCGATCCTGGGCCCGGTCGAGAAGATCTCGGCCTCGCGCACCGCCGATCGGCTCTCGTGCTTCACCGCGACGCACAAGGGTGGCGCGGTGTCCGAGGTGTCGCTCGGCCTCTACACCCGGCCAACCGAGATCAAGAGCGAGTATCTGTTCACCGGTCCCGATGGCGACGCACCGCTGCCGATCCCCACCTTCCCGCGCCCACAGGCACTGGCGACGGCGGCGGGCGAGCTCGCGGCCAATGTCGCCAAGGGCGAGCGCCGTCATCGCTGCGACGTCTTGGTCGGGCTGGAGGTCGTGCGCGTGCTGGCCGCCGCCGATCGCAGCCTCGCGACCGGCGGCAGCGTCGCGCTCTAGTTCTTGATCCAGGTCTCGGAGAAGGCGAGCATCGCGGTCGAGATCTTGTTGCCGGCGATCTCGCGGGGGATCGGCTTGCCCGGCAGCTTCCTGCCGTTGACCGTCACCGACGCATCCTGGCACCCGACGAACAGGCTCGGCATGTAGTGCCGGCCGGTCGCCGACTTGTCCGGCGGCAGCGCGAAGCAGAACGGCTTGCCGAGCCCCGTCCATTTGAGCTCGATCGTCTCGCCGCCGGCCTTCACGGTCTCGGTGTAGGTACTGGCCGGATCGCCGCCCGCGGCGACCGAGTCCAGCTTCTTGTAGGTCATGCCCGTCAGGCCCGGCAGCCCCTTATAGGCGCCGAAGTTCGAGACGAAGTCGGAGACGAGGTAGCGCGCCAGCTTCTCGTTGTCGTGATAGCAGACATTGGTCGCCGCCTTGCCGTCCTGCGGCGCCTGCAGCAGCACCAGCGCATGGCCGCGGCCATGCGGCGACAGCACGACGCGGAAGAAGCTCGCCAGCGTGACGAACGGCCCGTCCGGCGCCTCCTTCAGCGAGACGCCCGGGTTCTCGCCCGACCACTCGACGACGCCGGGGAAATTGATCGGATCGGCCATTTGAGTCCTCCTGTTGATTGGCGCGATTATGCACGACTTGCCCATTCTGTAAGCGTCATTCCGCCCCCGGGCCCGATCGGTGGCGCGGCCGTCGTCGATCTGTCACCTTGCGCCTCGTCCCCGCCAAGATGCCGCGAGCCCGATGGCGCTTCCTCCCTGGCTTCCGCCGCTGGCGGCGGTCGTCCTGATGCAGATCGTCGCCGCCTTCCAGTCCCAGTCGATCTGGGTGCTGGCGCCGATCCTGACCCGCGCCGCCGGTGTCGCGCCCGAGCGGGTCGGTGAGCTCGCGGGGCTGATCTCGTTCGGCTCGGCCTGGTTCTTCCTGAGCGGCAACCCGATCCTGGCGCGCCTTGGCTCGCTCCGCGCCCTCCAGGTCGGCTCGATCCTGGCATCGGCCAGCCTGATCCTCTTCTTCTTCCCCTGGTGGCCGGCGATGATGGCGGCGGCGCTGATCCTCGGCATCGGCTACGGGCCGACCACGCCGGCCGGCAGCGACGTCCTCGCCCGCTACACGCCCGAGCGTCACAAGAGCGCGATGTTCTCGATCAAACAGGCGGGCGCCCCGCTCGGTGGCGCGCTCGCGGGGCTCAGCCTGCCGATCGTCACCACGCTGGTCGGCTGGCACGCGGCTCTGATCCTGACCGCGCTTCTCGGTATCGCCGCGATCGTGATGGTACAGGGCGTGCGCGGCGAGCTGGATGCCGACCGCGACCAGAACGTCGTCCTCTCCTTCCGGGCGCTGCTGTCGCCGGCGAACCTGACCGAACCGTTCAGGACGGTGGCGCAGACGCCGACCCTGCCGTTGCTGACGCTGGCGTCGTTCTGCCTGGCGGCGATCCAGGGCAACCTCTTCTCCTTCGCCGTGACGTATCTCACCGACGAGATCGGGCTGAACCTGATCGAGGCCGGCGCCGCGTCGTCGGCGATGCTGATCGCGGGCGTGGCGGGGCGCATCCTGATGGGCTGGATCGCCGACCGGCTGGGATCGGCGCTCACGGTCCTGCGGGTCCTGGCATTCACCGCCGCGGGTGCGACCTTCATGATGTCGACGATCGACCGCAGCTGGTCTTACGGGGCGATCGTGGCGCTGTTCGCCGCGACCGGCATTCTCGCCACCACCTGGAACGGCGTCTTCCTGGCCGAGGTCGCGCGCATCGCGCCGAAAGGCAAGGTCGGCCTCGCCACCGCCGGCTCCGCCTTCATCACCTTCCTGGCGTACTCCTTCGGTCCCTTCGTCTTCGCCACGTCAGTATCGACGGTCGGCGCCTATGGACCGGTCTATGCCGGCGTATCCGCCCTCGGCCTCGTCGCAGCGGCCGCGCTGCTGATCGCCGGCCGTATGCGCAAGGCCTAGCGCCCGACGAAGTTGGGCTTCCGCTTCTCCATGAAGGCGCGCCGGCCCTCGATGTAATCCTGACTGGCGAAGCAGTCGCTCACCAGCTTCTCGCAGAGCGCGAGGTCGCGCTTCTCGGCATCCTTCATTGCCTCGGCCACCAGGCGCTTGACCGAGTGCACGGTCATCGGCGCGTTGCCTGCGATGGTCTCGGCGTACTCCTGGACCTTGGCTTCGAGCTCGCCGTCAGGTTCCACTCGGTTGACCAGGCCCATAGAGGAGGCCTCGGCCGAGCTGAACTGGCGGGCGGTAAAGAAGATCTCCTTGGCGAAGGACGGGCCGACCAGCCCGATCAGCTTCTGGATGCCGCCGAGCTTGTATCCGAGGCCCAGCTTCGCCGCCGGCACCGCGAAGCGCGACGCCTCGGTGCAGATCCGGAGATCGCAGGAGATCGCGAGCGCGAGCCCGCCGCCGATGCAGTAGCCCCGGATCATCGCGATCGTGGGCTTGCCGAGATTCTCTAGCCGCTCATGCGCGCGCGCCGTGGTCGCGTTGTATTTCTCGACGGCCTCGGCACTGGCACGCTCGCTCTCGAACTTCGAGATGTCGGCGCCGGAGACGAACGCCTTGCCGCCGGCACCGGTCAGGATCACGACGCGGATCCGGGGATCGTTCTCGAAGTCGGCGAGGATCTTCTCTGCCGCCTCCCACATCTCCAGCGACACCGCGTTGTGGCGCTCGGGATTGTTGAAGATCATCCAGCCGATGCTGCCGTCCTTGCGCGAGATCATCTTGTCGGTCATTGGCGAGGCTCCTAGCGCAGCATGAAGGACATGGCGGACATCGTGTTCAGCGTCCGGATCACCATGCGCATCGATCCGGCCGTGAAGGAAACGGCTCTCGGCGCGGTCCGTTCGTTGCCCGGCATCAGCGACATCAGATCGGCGAGGGGCACGGAGTTGAGCTCGACGCGCACATTGATCGGCGGCAGAACGCGGAACGGCTTGATCTCCTTGGCACGCGCGACCGCACGGGCGGCACCCGCCTTGATCGCCTCGCGTGCCGCCTTCGGCGTCATCGACTCGGCGGCGGTGTTCATGATCACCCGCTTGACCTCGACGATCTCCGCGCCGACGAACAGCGGGCTCACCTCGGCCTTCAGGCAGTCGTCGCCCGAGAAGAGGATCACCGGCACGCCGAGCTCGCCGGCATAGCCGCCATAGAGGCCGGACTCGCCGAAGTCGGTGCCGTTGACGGTGATGCGCGCGAAGGCAAAGCCGTTGATCGTATGCGCCAGGATGCCGTGCGAGCCGGCCCGGGCGTGATAGCCCAGCGCGAAGACGCCGGCATAGTCGGAGGACAGACCTTCCATCATCGAGACCGGCTTCGGCTTACCCGAGATCAGCCGCGCCCGGCTGTCGATGTCCTCGATAATCAGGTTCCGCATCGGCCCATGCGAGTCGTTGACCAGGATCTCGGTCGCCCCGCCCTCGGCCGCACCGGCGATCGCAGCGTTGACCTCCTGGGTCATCAACCTGCGCGCGCGCTCGTGCTCGGCGTTGCCCGGCCGGCCCTGCTCGCCGTCGACGACCCCGGCGACGCCCTCGATATCCGACGAGATGTAGATCCGCATGCCCACCCTTTCGCTTAACGGCCGGCACGGTAGGATGAAACGGTCGTGGTGGACAACCGGCTGCGGCCAGCCTCCAATGCGCGCCCGATGACCGACCGCCCCCTGATCGAATCCTTCACCCGCGCCGTGCTGAGTGGCGACTCAACAGCCATTGGCACGTATTTTATCGGTCAGGACATCCAACCTCCGACCTTCCGCTGGAACCCCGAAGCCGGCAGCCTCGGCGAGGCACCGCTCGAGGCCCTGTTCCGGTGGTGGCTGGCGAAGCGCCCGGCCGGCGGGATCCCGTCGATCGACATGGTCGACGCGATCGAGCTCAAGGACGCGCTGGGATACCTCATGATCCTCGACGTGCTCGAGGACGGCTGGGATTATCGCTACCGGCTCTACGGCACCGAGATCGCCCGGCATGCCAAGCGCGACTACACCGGACAGAAGACCTCCGACCTCAATGTCTTCTCAACGATCCCGATCTTCTATATCGCCTGCTACCGCGCGGTGCTCGAGCGACCCGAACCCCTGACGACCCACAACCAGCCGCCGATCGACGTCGCGACGTCTTCCTGGACCCGCCTCGTGCTGCCGCTCGCAGGACCCGATGGCCGGATCGCCCGTTTCCTGGTCGGCAACGTTCCAGGCAGCTGGCGCCAGCCGCGCGACGAGCCGTTAAGCGCCTGACGGCAGGGATGGCGGCCGGCGCGCAAGCGGGGCATGATGCCGGCCTTCCCGCCTTCCGGAGTCCGCCATGCCCGATACCGCCCTGCCATCGTCCGACTGGCAGCAGGCTGCAGGCGGATGGGACCAGGCGATCCTGGCCGAGGCCTGGTCTTATGCCGCGTCAATCCAGTCCTCGGCAGTGATGGTGATCGAGGGCGGCCGTGTCGCAGCGAGCTGGGGAGACATCGAGCGGCGCTTCATGTGCCATTCGATGCGGAAGAGCTTCCTCTCCGCGCTCTACGGAATTCATATCGAGGCCGGCCGCATCAGCCGCGGCCTGACGCTGGCCGAGCTTGGCATCGACGACAAGGAAGGCCTCTCCGGCCGCGAGAAGGCGGCGACGCTGGTCGACCTGCTCTCGGCCAGGTCGGGCATCTATCATCCCTCGGTCTACGAGAGCCCGTGGATGCGCTCGATCAAAGAGCAGCGCCACAGCCACGCACCAGGGACCTTCTGGTGCTACAACAACTGGGACTTCAACGTTCTGGGATCAATCTACGAGAAGCTGATCGGGCGCTCGCTGTTCGAGGATTTCCGCGACCTGATCGCCGGGCCGATCGGCATGCAGGACTTCCGCTACGACGGCGAGCGGAAGGATGGCGAGTATGTCGGCAACACCGAGACCGACCATCCGGCGTATCCGTTCCGGATGTCGAGCCGCGACCTCGCACGCTTCGGCCTGCTGTTCCTGCGCGAAGGCCGCTGGGGCGACCGGCAGATCATCACGCGACGCTGGGTGAAGGAGAGCACCGCGCCGATCTCGGAGGCTGGCAACGCCGGCGCCTATGGATACATGTGGTGGGTGGCGCGCGCCGGCATCCACATCCCGGGCGTGATCCTGCCCGAAGGCTCGTATTCGGCGCGCGGCGCCGGCGGCCACAAGATGCTCGTGCTCCCCAAGCACGACATAGTGCTGGTGCATCGCGTCGACACCGACATCAAGGGACGCGAGGTGAAGACCCACCAGTTCGCGCCCCTATTAGACCTTGTGCTCGCGGCTCGTCTTGGCCGCGGCTGGTAGGAAAGGAGAGTGGAAGCATGGCGACGCTACTCACTGAACGCGGCCGCTTCGAAGCGGGACGCAGCGACGGCGAGAGCCTCTGGCTCTCATCCGCTGCGCTCGGCGAGGCGACCGGATGGGAGCTGAAGCCGGAAGGCTTCTGCCGCGACGATATCTGCGTACCGCTGCCGCCGGGCCGCGAGGCCGAGTTCAAACGCGGCAACGAGGTCGATGCGGCAAGGCTGTTCCGGCATGCCGGCCAGCCGATCGTAGCAAGCCGCGACAAGAGCGTCTGGTCGCTCGGCACCTCGGCCGGAATCCGCACGAATGCGCTCGAGAACCTGGAAGCGCCGGATGTGGCTCTGCCGGATCTAGATGGAAAGATCCACCGGCTCTCCGATCAGCGCGGCAAGAAGGTCTTCCTCTCGACCTGGGCGTCCTGGTGAGGCTGTCGTTTTGACTTGCCCGTGTGGCAGCAACTGTACGACGAGCTCAAGGACTACGGCTTCATGGTGTTCGCGGTCGCGATGGACAGTCGCGGCAATGAGGCGGCGAAGCCGTGGATCGACGCGGCGAAGTCCACCTATGTTTCGGTGATCGATGCCGAGCATCGGCTGGCCGACCTCTACAACATGGTCAACGTGCCGGAAGCGGTGTGGATCGACGAAGCCGGGAAGATCGTGCGGCCGACCGAGGTCGCCGGCAGCGGCGACTATTTCCGGAAGATGGATCGCCAGACCAAGCAATTGCCCGAAGAAGGCAAGGTCATGCGCGAAACCATGCGCGCGCATTACATGAACGCGCTTCGTGACTGGGTAAAGAACGGCACGAAGAGCCAGTACGCCTTCGACTCCAAGGCCGCGCGCGCCCATGTCCGGCCTCAATCAGAAGACGTGGCGCTCGGCCATTGCTGGTTCCGCTTGGGCCAGCATCTGCACAACGCCGGAAAGACCGATGAGGCCGAGGCGGCACTCGCCGAAGCGAGCCGACTGCACCCGGACTCCTGGAATATCTGGCGCCAGATGGGCGACTTGAAGCTCAAAGGCCAGCCCAACCCGGACTTCTGGGCGCGCGTCGACACGCTCGGCGACAAGCGTTACTACGGCAAGATCGACATGCCGGGCATGCCGTGAGAAACGCAGCCTTCAGCCGCCAGGCGCTGCTGAAGGCTGCTTCTCTTCTTTGTCTCGGCGTCTCGCCGGTCGCAGCCCAGACGGACGAACGCGCGGCGGCGCGCAAGGTCCTCGCCGGCGCGCTGACCATCGACATCCATTCCCATGCCGGCCGCGCCATCGGCCGGACCAACGTGCCGCAGAACGCACCCTTTTCCCCGGTAGCGGCGCCAATGCGCGAGGGCGGCATGGCGGTGATCTGCCTGGCGATGGTCGCCGATACGCCGACGCTGGATCTCACGCCCGAGCGACGCATCCGGGCGATGCGCGAGCCCGGACCTGGCGAGCTCTACGAATGGAGCCGGCTCTCCTTCGCCCGGCTCGGCGCTCTCGTCGCCGACCAGAAGCTCGGCGTCGTCACCGATGCGGCGACGCTCAAGGCCGCGCCATCGGCCGGACCGTCGGTCATCATCGCCGCAGAGGGGGCGGATTTTCTTGAAGGACGCACCGATCGGCTGGAGGAGGCGCATCGGATCCATCGCCTTCGCCACCTGCAGCTCACTCACTATCGCGTGAACGAGCTCGGCGATATCCAGACCCAGCCTGCCGTCCATGGCGGGCTGACCGCCTTTGGCGCCGACGTTGTCCGTGCCTGCAATCGTCTCGGCATCGTCGTTGACGTCGCGCATGGCCCCTTGGATCTGGTCAAGCGTGCCGCGTCCATTACCACCAAGCCTCTGGTGATCTCGCATACCTCGCTTGCCAACCGGCCGCTGCCCAACAGCCGGCTGATCTCACCGGATCACGCGCGGGTCGTTGCCGGGACAGGCGGCGTCATCGGCATCTGGCCGCCCTCGAGCATCTTTCCGGACATCACCGCGCTCGCCGCCGGCATGGCGCGCATGGCCGACGCGATCGGCATCGACCATGTCGGCATCGGCACCGACATGAGCGGCCTCACCGCGCCGCCGACCTTCTCGAGCTATCGCCAGCTTCCCGATCTCGCCCTTGCGCTGCTGGCGCGCGGTTTCCGCGACGACGAAGTGCTGAAGCTGCTCGGCGGCAACTACGCCCGGGTCTTCGCAGCGACCGTCGGCAATTCGTAGCAACCATTCTTACATTATGGTTGAACGCCTCCTGCGCGACGGGAACAATCATCCGAACCGGCATTCGCCGGGCGACCAACCAAGGATAAGGACTCAATGGCCGATCTCCGCTTTCTCGGCATTTCCGGCAGCCTGCGCAAAGGCTCCTTCAACTCCGCCGCGCTCAGGGCCGCCGCCGGGCTGATGCCTGCCGGAGCCAGCCTCGAGATCTTCGATATATCGGCGATCCCGCTCTATAACGAGGATGTGAAGGTGCAGGGCTTCCCCGAGCCGGTGCAGAAGCTTCGCGAGAAGATCGCCCAGGCCGACGGCCTCGTGTTCGCGACGCCCGAGTACAACTACTCGGTCTCCGGCGTGCTCAAGAACGCGATCGACTGGGCGTCGCGCCCCCCCGAGCAGCCGTTTAACGACAAGCCGGTCGCGATCGTGAGCGCGGCGCCGGGCCTCTTCGGCGGCACGCGTGCCCAGCACAATCTTCGGCAGATGGGCATCTTTCTCAACATGCGCTTTGTCAACAAGCCGGAAGTGTCCATCGCCGGCAGCGCGTCCAAGTTCGATGCCGACGGCACCCTCACCGACGAGACCGCCAAGGGCCTGATCAAGGACCTGATGGCCGAGCTGGTGACCTGGACCAGGCGCCTCAAGAAGGCCTGACCTTCGAAGGTCGAGTTGCGGACGGGCGGTGTCCAAGCGATCATTTCGGCGGCATCTGCCGCCGTCGTCATCCGCCTCCGCCCTCCCGGGAGGCATCGAACCGGCGCGGCGGCCTGCCGCGCCGCGTTTCGCTTCGGGAGAACGTCCATGGCATGTCGCTTGCTGAACTGCATTCGCATACGAAGCGGAGAGCATCGGCGGTGACCTCCGCCTTCGACGAAATGGGAGAACAGGCATCGCCGAGGCCGGCCTATACCGGCGTCGCCGCCTGGCTCGCGGAGACGCCTGCCGCCGCCCTGAGTGCGAAGCTGGACGAAGCCGAGCTGATCTTCCGGCGAACCGGCATCACCTTCGCCGTCTACACCGAGGGCGGCGATCCCGAACGCCTGATCCCCTTCGACATCATCCCGCGCGTCCTCGATGCTCGCGAATGGTCCGTGCTCGAGCGCGGCCTCGCCCAGCGCGTCCGCGCGCTCAACGCCTTCATCGCCGACGTCTACGGTCCGCAGGAGTTCGTCCGCTCCGGCAAGATCCCCGCCCCGCTCGTCCTCCACAATCCCGGCTTCGCCGCCGAGATGGTCGGGCTCAGGGTTCCGGCCGGCGTCTACACGCACATCGCCGGCATCGACATGGTCCGCGTCGGGCCGGACGAGTTCTACGTGCTCGAGGACAACTGCCGCACACCGTCTGGCGTCTCCTACATGCTGGAGAACCGCGAGGCGACGATGCGGCTCTTCCCCGACCTGATCCGCCGACATCGCATCCGCCCGGTCTCCCACTATCCGGAGGAGCTTCTCGGCACGCTGCGCTCGGTCGCGCCGCCGGCCGCCTCCGACAACCCGACCGTCGTGCTGCTGACGCCCGGATCATACAACAGCGCCTACTACGAGCATTCTTTCCTCGCCGATGAGATGGGAGTCGAGCTGGTCGAGGGCGTCGACCTGATGGTCGAGGACCTCGTCGTCTACATGCGGACCACGCGCGGCCGCCAGCGCGTCGACGTGATCTATCGCCGCATCGACGACGCCTTCCTCGATCCGCTCGCCTTCCGGCCGGACTCGGCGCTCGGCGTTCCCGGCCTGATGGCGGCCTATCGCGCCGGCAACGTCACGCTCGCCAACGCCGTCGGCGCCGGTATCGCCGACGACAAGGCGGTCTATACCTACGTACCCGAGATGGTGCGCTTCTTCCTCGGCGAGGAGCCGATCCTGAAGAACGTGCCGACCTATCGCTGCTCGGAGGCGGACGAACGCGCCCATGTGCTCGACCGGCTCCACGAGCTGGTTGTCAAGGACGTCCACGGCTCGGGCGGCTACGGCATGCTGGTCGGGCCGCACGCGACCAAGGCCGAGCGCGCCGCGTTCGCCGAGAAGATCAAGGCGACACCCGACCGCTACATCGCCCAGCCGACGCTCAGCCTCTCGACCTGTCCGACCTTCGTCGACAACGGTATCGCGCCCCGGCATGTCGACCTCCGGCCGTTCGTGCTCTCCGGCCGCGACATCAAGATCGTGCCTGGCGGCCTCACCCGGGTGGCGCTTCGCGAGGGGTCCCTGGTGGTGAACTCGAGCCAGGGCGGCGGCACCAAGGACACCTGGGTGCTGGATGGCTGAGCCGTCATGCTGAGCCGCACCGCCGAGAACCTGTTCTGGCTCGCGCGCTACGTCGAGCGGGCGGAGAACGTGGCGCGCTTGCTCGACGTCGCGATGCGCATGTCGAGCCTGCCCCACGGCCCTACCGACGGTCCGGACGAGTGGCATTCGGCGATCGTCGCCGCCGGCTGCGAGCGGAGCTTCTATGCCAAGCACGAGCGCGCTTCCGCCGAGAGCGTGATCGACCACCTTGCCCGCGATCCCGACAACCCGTCCTCGATCCTCTCGTGCCTTGAAACGGCGCGCCGCAACGGCCGCGCCGTCCGCACCGCGCTGACCGCCGACATGTGGGAGGCGGTGAATGCCACCTGGCTCGAGACGCGGAAGCTGACCCGCGACGACTTCGTGCCGGGCCGGGTCGGACGCTTCCTCGAACGGGTCAAGGAACGATCGCTGCTGTTCGGCGGTGCTGCCGGCGCGACCATGCTGCGGAGCGATGCCTACTGGTTCACCCGGCTCGGCACCTTCGTCGAACGCGCCGACAACACCGCCCGCATCCTCGACGTGAAGTATCACGT
Organism: Rhodospirillaceae bacterium; assembly: GCA_016792585.1. Lineage (GTDB taxonomy): Bacteria > Pseudomonadota > Alphaproteobacteria > SHVZ01 > SHVZ01 > SHVZ01. The sequence goes on along the minus strand of JAEULB010000187.1, from coordinate 3,418 downwards.
GCTGCTGCCGAAGGCCGAACCGGTCGGCGGCTCGATCGACTACTATCAGTGGACCGCGATCCTGCGCTCGGTCTCGGCGCTCCGTTCGTATCACTGGGTCTATCGCGACCGGATCAAGCCATGGCTGGTGGCCGAGCTGCTGATCCTCAGGCCCGAGATGCCGCGGTCGCTGATGAGCTGCCTCGGCGAGATCGCGCGCCAGCTCGAGGTGCTGGGCCAGGCCTACGGCTCGCGCGGCGAGTGCCACCGTCTCGCCGGCCAGCTCGAAGCCCGGCTCCGCTTCGGCAAGGTCGAGGCGATCTTCCAGGCGGGGCTGCACGAGTTCCTGACCGAGTTCATCGATTCCAACACCGTGCTCGGCGACGAGATCGGCCGGCACTATCTCTTCTAGCACCATGCGCATCCGTATCCGCCACGAGACCCGCTATCGCTACGACGGCCCCGTCGACTATGCCGCCCAGGTCGTCCGGCTGACGCCGCGCGACCACGAAGGACAGCGCGTCTTGTCTTGGCGCGTCGCCGACGGCAGCGGCCGGATGCTCTCCGGATTCGAGGACGGGTATGGCAACCGTAGCCATCTCGTGACGCTTGCCCGGCGTCACGAAGAGTCGTCGATCGTCGTGACGGGCGAGGTCGAGACCGCCGACACCAGCGGCGTCGTCGCCGGCGCGATCGATCCGCTTCCATCGCTCTATTTCCTCAGGCGCACCGAGGCGACGACGCCGGATGCGGCGATCGAGGCGCTGGCGCGAGCACAGGAAGGCGTCGCCGACCCGGTCGAGCGGCTGCACCGGCTGATGCTCGATGTCCGCGCCCGCGTCGCCTACGAGATCGGCTCGACGTCGGTCGCCACGTCGGCCGCCGAGGCGCTCGCGCGCGGTCGCGGCGTCTGCCAGGACCACGCGCATGTGCTGATCGCCTCGTCGCGGCTGCTGGGATTCCCCGCACGCTATGTCAGCGGCTACCTCTGGGATGGCTCGCTGACGGGACCGGCCGAAGCGAGCCACGCCTGGGCCGAGGTCCGGATTCCCGGCCTGGGCTGGGTCGGCCTCGATGCAGCCAACGGTGTCTCGCCGACCGCCTCGTATGTCCGGATCGCGACCGGGCTCGACTATGCGGACGCGGCCCCGGTCCGCGGCATCCGCCGCGGCGGCGCCGGTGAAACCCTTGCGGTGTCGGTGGAAGTGCAGCAGGTTCAGGCGCAGCAGTAACCTTTTACCGCGCCAGGTGTTTAGGACGACAGAATGACCTACTGCGTTGGCCTTCGCCTGAAAGACGGGCTCGTCGTGCTGGCCGACACCCGCACCAATGCCGGCGTCGACAACATCGCGACGTTCTGCAAGCTGCACGTGGTCGAGATTCCCGGCGAGCGGATGATCTGCCTCGCAACTGCAGGAAACCTCGCGGTCACCCAGGCCGTGGTCAACCTCGTCTCGGAAGGATTCGAAAGCCTCGAATCCGGAATCATGGAGACGCTGGCCAAGGCGCCGACGATGTTCCGCGCCGCCCAGATCGTCGGCGAGGCAGTGCGCAAGGTCTACGAGATCCACGGTGAGGCGATGCGCGCCCAGCATGTCGGCTTCGACGTGGCGCTACTGCTCGCCGGCCAGATCAAGGGGCGGTCGCCCCGGCTGTTCCAGGTCTATTCCGCCGGCAACTTCATCGAGGCGACCGAGGACACCCCGTTCCTGCAGATCGGAGAGCACAAGTACGGCAAGCCGATCCTCGATCGCGCCGCCCGCTACGACTCGGAACTCTACGACGCGATCAAGCTGGTCCTGGTTTCGATGGATTCGACGCTGCGCTCCAACCTGACCGTGGGACTGCCGGTCGACCTGCTCGTCTACAAGAAGGACGCGTTGGCGGTCGACATCCGTCGCCGCATCGGCGAGGAAGATCCGTATTTCCGAAGCCTGCGCGAGCAGTGGTCGACGGCTCTGCGGGAGGCCTATCTGGCGATCCCCAGGCCGGACTGGGCGCGCTAGGCCAAGCGGACGCGGCTCCGGAACGGCCGGAACTCGCGCCCCGACTGATCGAAGAACACCGAGAGCAGGACGAGCACGTCGACGGTCGTGCCGTCGGAGGCCAGCGGCAAGATCAGGTTTTCGATCGCGGTGACCCGTCCTTTGAGGATCGTCTGCGCCGGGGGCCCGAAGCGCCAGACCGGCTTGCCGGACTCGGCCGCCAGGCGGAAGTGGCGTGGAAAAGTTTCGGCCAGCTTGCCTGTCGTGTCCTCGCCATAGGCGTCGCGGATCATCGATCCGATCAGGCGATAGCGCATCGCGCGAAGCTCTCCGTCCGCGCGCAGCAGATCGAGGGTCATGACCTGCGGCAGGAGCCGGCCGACCGCCGAAGGGTCGAAATGCTGGCGCCCCGGGAGCAGGTGCGGCGCGGGGCGCATTCCCTGCCACGCTTCGGCGACCTGATGGATCTTGGGCGAACGCAGGCGCACCGGATCGAGCGTGTCGAGAAACTCCATTTCGTCGGCGACCGGCGTAGGCTGAAAAGCGCCGACATCGATGCTTGGCTTTCGAAGCGCAATCATGCCCGCCTCCTGCCCGCACCGGCGACGACGGCACCGATGACGCTATCCAGGGTCTGGCCAAAGGTCATTGCGCCGCGCCGGATGCCGGAAAGGAAGTTGGGGCCGACGCGGCCGAGGAGACTCGGCCGGCGCGTCGCCGGCCAGCGGAGCTCGTAGGCAACCAGCAGCCAGCGAACGCTTTCGTCGGTGTCGAGGAGCGGCAGCAGCAGCCTGCTGTAAGGGACGTTCGTCCCGTCGGGAAGCCGTATCGAGCTGCGACCAGAACGAGGCTCGCAGAGTGCGATCGCCTCGTCATAGACCGCCCAGATGTCCGGGCGCTGACGTCGCGCCAGCACCTGGCTGCCGAGGAGGTTGGTCGCGTTGCGTCCAAGTGCGGCGACCAGCTGCTGCCCGGCAAGCAGGCAACGGAGATCCCCGTCGGCCAGAACCTCCAGCAGCGCGATGCGATCGAGACCGTAAGCGATCTCGACGGGATCTAGATCGCGTCGCATCGGCGCGCGACGTTCGCCGCGAAGCGCGTGCCAATAGGCAAGCAGCTTGTTCAGGACGGGGTCTCCGGGCATCGCGCGTGCGACGTGCCCGCCGGTTTTCCTCATGACCATGGCCGCGGCTCGACTCTCAACGATTGGGGACTGACGACGGAATTGAACCGGCAACCGTGCTCGGTTGAGCCCATGGGGTCGCCGTTGCGGGGCACTCTTATCACTCGCTCGTAAACACAAGGTAAATGGTTACATCCGCCGGCCTCGTGCGAGGCCGGAACCGACGCCAATGGCGATTTGCAAGTTAGGGAATGCAGCCGCGGACGAACGAGAACGGAAATGTCCGGGAACGAGAAAGAATGGCAATTACTCGTTCGCGCCGGCCCGTTGG